>CAXDLF010000144.1:0-1555 GCA_963989885.1 uncultured Gammaproteobacteria bacterium | reverse complement strand
GTTTCTTGGAATCCACCCAGACCAATACCGCCAGTGCCAGCCTCAGGAGTAACAATGACTACTGGACTATGAGCCCAATAAGCTGCAGCAATTGCTGTCACACAGTTTGATATACCTGGACCATTTTGGCCAATACAAACACCATGTCTTCCACTTACTCTGGAATAGCCATCAGCCATATGAGCAGCGCCCTGTTCATGAACCACTGGAATAAATCTTATGCCTGCAGGTTCGAAAATATCCATAGCATCCATGAATGCTGAACCCATAATACCAAAGATATCCTTAACATCATTTGCAACCATTGTTTCAACAAAGGCCTCACTTGCAGTCATTTTCGCCATTTTTGCTTCTCCTAATAAAATTAACTTTTTAGCGCTTCAAGCGCTGAAACATATTCATAACCCAAATCTTCGGCCACTTCAAGGCATGTTACCTTGCCTTTATGGACATTTAAACCGGCTCTAAGGTGTTCATCGTCAAGTAATGCCTGTTTAACCCCTTTATTGGCAATGTCAATCGCGAATGGCAGAGTGACATTATTAAGCGCAAATGTTGATGTTTTAGGAACACCACCTGGCATATTTGCTACACAATAATGAACAACATCATCCACCACGTATGTCGGATCTGCATGCGTTGTTGCTTTAGAGGTTTCAAAGCAACCGCCTTGATCTATTGCCACATCAACAACAACCGAACCAGGCTTCATTGCCTTAATCATCTCTTTTGTAACTAGTTTTGGTGCTTCAGAACCTGGAATTAAAACGCCCCCAATGACTAAGTCAGCTTTTACTACATATTCTTCAATTGTGCTTTGAGTTGAAAAAACAGTATTCGTACTACGACCAAATTGTTGCCAATGCTTCTCTAATGTACCTGGATTGTTGTCAAGTACCCAAACATCAGCCCCCATTCCTACAGCCATATGAGCGGCATGTGCACCTACAACACCCCCACCCAAAATTACAACTTTTAATGGGTTCACTCCTGGTACTCCTCCAAGCAAGGCTCCCATTCCCCCATTTGGATGCTCCAAAAAGTGTGCACCCGCCTGAACAGCCATTCTCCCGGCAACCTTTGACATTGGTGCTAATAGCGGTAAACCACCTCGAGGAGATGTTACCGTCTCATAAGCAATGCAAGTAGCGCCACTTTTTACTAAATCTTTTGTCTGTTCTGGGTCTGGAGCGAGATGAAGATAGGTATAAAGTATTTGACCCTCTCTAAGCATAGCACGTTCATTTGCCTGAGGCTCCTTAACCTTGACAATCATTTCTGCAGTTTCAAAAACCTCTTCAGCAGTCGCCATAATTTCAGCACCATTTTCACTGTAATCATCATCACTTGCACCAATTCCTTTGCCAGCACTAGTTTGGACTACCAGTTTATGACCGTTTCTAACAAGCTCACTAACACTTCTTGGTGTTAAGCCCACCCTGTATTCGTGGTTTTTGATTTCTTTTGGTACTCCTATAATCCTGTCTCTTATACACATCTGACGCTGCCGACGAAGGCTTAGGAGTAGATCTCGGTGGTCGCCGTATCATTAAAA
>CAXDLF010000143.1:0-1600 GCA_963989885.1 uncultured Gammaproteobacteria bacterium | reverse complement strand
ATCTTGGATGATGTGAGTCTGAAATTACATCCTGGTGAGTTCATCACTTTGATTGGCCCTAATGGAGCAGGCAAAAGTTCCCTGATTAAAGTTCTATTAGGAATCATCAAACAGGATAGCGGCGAAGTGAACCATGGCAGCAATGTGCGTTTAGGCTATACCCCTCAATCATTTACTGCAAACCCTTTTATTCCAATATCAGTTTTCGATTTTCTGACACTCAACCAAAAGGCAGATAAAAACTTTACCTATCAAACATCTGAACTAACGGGTATCCGAGATTTGCTGAACTCGCCCTTAAAAAATCTCTCAGGAGGCGAATTACAAAAAGTGTTACTAACACGTGCCTTACTTCACAAGCCAAACGTACTTATATTAGATGAACCGGCACAAAATCTTGATGTAGAAGGACAGATGCAATTATACAAATTGATCCAAGAGATTCACCAAAAACAAAAATGCGCTGTGTTGATGGTTTCTCATGATCTTCATCGAGTAATGAAAGAGTCCACTCAAGTTTTGTGCTTATACCACCATATTTGTTGTGAAGGACTTCCTGAATCGATTCTAAAAGATGAACAATTTAATGATTTATTTGCCGATCAAATACATGAATTGATGGCTACTTATGAGCATCATCATAACCACCACCATGAACATTAGAGAAGACTCAAACTGTTCTGACTGATATAATTAGGCCTTTTTTTTATTGACAAAATTATGAAAGATATTATTGAAGCGGCCTTTGAAGATCGAGCAAATATCACGCCTGATTCAGCAAACACAGAATTGAGGCAAGCGGTTGAAGAGGCAATTCATTTACTTGACATCGGCAAGGCTAGAGTCGCCGAACAAAGTGGGGTAGGAGATTGGCATGTTAACGAGTGGCTAAAAAAAGCCGTTTTACTGTCTTTTAGGCTCGAAGACAATATTCCAATGACATCTGGCTTTACTCAATATTATGACAAAGTGCCTACAAAATTCGCTAGTACAACCCTTAAAGAGTTCCAATCTGCAGGTGTTCGTGTCGTTCCGCCTGCAACTGCAAGACGTGGCTCTTATATAGCCTCAGATACCGTTTTAATGCCATCTTATGTTAATATTGGTGCCTATGTAGATTCTGGAACAATGGTCGACACATGGGCAACTGTGGGCTCCTGCGCACAGATTGGTAAAAATGTTCATCTTTCCGGAGGTGTTGGTATTGGAGGCGTTCTGGAGCCATTACAGGCAAATCCTACAATTATTGAAGATAATTGTTTTATTGGAGCGCGATCTGAAGTAGTTGAAGGGGTAATTGTTGAAGAAGGGTCCGTCATTTCAATGGGTGTCTATATTGGACAATCCACAAAAATCTTCAACCGTGCAACTAACGAAGTTACTTTTGGACGAATACCCGCAGGCTCAGTGGTTGTATCAGGGAACTTACCATCAAAGGATGGTAGTTATTCTTTATACTGCGCAGTAATAGTCAAGCAGGTTGATGCAAAAACAAGATCTAAAGTTGGCATCAACGAGCTATTAAGGGGCTGTCTCTTATACACATCTGACGCTGCCGACGAAGGCTTAGGTGTAGATCTCGGTGGTCGCCGTATCATTA
>CAXDLF010000142.1:0-1628 GCA_963989885.1 uncultured Gammaproteobacteria bacterium | reverse complement strand
TTCGTCGGCAGCGTCAGATGTGTATAAGAGACAGGCCGTATTCACAAACTCTTCCCATATCGTTACGCTCTAGGTCAAGAAGCATGATGTGCTCTGCTATTTCCTTTGGATGACTAATTAAGCCCTCTTTTTGGACTTCATCTTCAGAGCCCTCGCCTCTTGGATGTGTGCCTGCGATAGGTCTGGTTTGTAAAATACCATCTCGAACACAAAAAAGCCGTTCCGGTGAAGACGACACTATACTGAAATTTTCATATTGAATAAGAGCTGAAAATGGTGCGGGATTAGAATTTTTTAAAGCGCAATATATAGCTACCGAGTCTATTTCTCTGGTTAATTTATATTGCCATTCTCTTGACAAGTTAACTTGGAATACGTCGCCAGCCAATATATAGTCTTGGCAAGCTTTGACACCACTAATAAATTTATCTTCATTTTCTTGTGATAACCTTCCTTCTATATTTTGTTTTGGAATTGGTTTAATTAACTCAATATCCTTCAACATACTATCAATACGATTTTGATTGCCGTCTTGATCAATAAGATAAGTAGTATTTGATTGGTGATCAATGATGATTGCAGAGGGTATTTCAACTGCATAAGCAATTGGTAGATCGTTAATACAAAGCTCTTTGGATAAAATCGGTTCTATTTGACCAATAAGCTCATATGAGAGATAAACAAACCAGCCACCTAAAAAAGGCAAATCTTTTTTTAGATTATTTGACTTAAATTGTTTTTCAAGTTCGCTTAGGAAGTTAAAGTCAGAAAACTTTTGAAGAACAATGTTTTCTCCTGGAAAAGCAAACAAAATCGAATATTTATTATTGTCATTATGATTGACGCTTTCAAGCAAAAAAGGATAGCGATCTTTATTGAGATAACAAAAAGAAGCTAAATCAACTTTTTGTATTTCTAGAATTTCCACTTTATTAAAGATCTTGCAGCAATTGAGTGGCTTTTTTAGTTAAAGTATGTTCTGGATAATCTTCGATCATGTTTGACAATAATAATTTTGCTTCATTAATTTCATTTAACTTAATAAGAACTCTGGATAACTCATACAAGGAATCCGGATATTTTGGATGATCGTTATTATGGGTAAACTCACCGCTAGATTGGAAGTCTTCATATGCTGTCTTAGAGTTTAAATAGGATTCACTTGCAAAGTATGCACGACCAAGCCATAATTTTGAATCTTCGATATTTGAAGAGTTTGGAAAATTCTCTAAGTAGCTTAAAAATAACTCTATAGCTTTATCATAGTTTCCAAGCGCAAATTGACTTTTTCCATCCGAGTATAATTTGAATGCACTTTTTTCTTTATCTGTCTTTATTAAATCATCTGTTTTTTGTTTTTTTGTAGTATTTAATTCAATTATTTCGAATAATTCATTGATTTTCTGAGTATTTAGTCTTTGACCCTCTGTTAGTAGTTCGTATTGGTCTTTTAGTGCAAGAATTTCATCGTTTAAAGAGTTAACTTTAGAGTTAAGTTTAAAAAATGCCAACTCAAGGTCTAAACCTCCTTCTGATTCAGACTTCTCTCGGGTATTTTCTGCTTGTTCTTCTGTAAGTACTGTCTCTTATACACATCTCCGAGCCCACGAGACCGAGGCTGATCTCGT
>CAXDLF010000141.1:0-1688 GCA_963989885.1 uncultured Gammaproteobacteria bacterium | reverse complement strand
TTTGACGAGCCATTATCAAATCTAGACGCCGAGCTAAGAGTAGCAACCCGTGTTGAGTTGAAAGCTTTACATAAAAGGCTAGGTAACACGATGGTTTATGTCACACATGATCAAGTAGAAGCAATGACAATGGCTGATAAAATTGTAGTTTTAAATGAAGGTATTATTGAACAAGTTGGAGCTCCATTAGAATTATATAATAAGCCTGCCAACATATTTGTTGCCGGCTTTATTGGTTCTCCAAAAATGAACTTTTTAGATTTTTCATCACTACCAGTAAATATCAAAAAAATAGCCCCATCAAGTTCATCTGTATTTGGTATTAGGCCTGAACATCTCTCAATTACAGAAGAAAATTCACTCCCTTTAGAGGTAAAAAATGTTGAACAATTGGGTGCTGATAGCTACCTTTATGGAGAGGCTATTGAGGGACAGGTAATTTCTATCAAATTGAACAATCAAACTGATATTAAAGCTGGACAAAAAGTTAATGTTGGTTTTAATCTGAGTGATGCGCACTGGTTTAATTCGACTGGAAAATCTCTTTAATTTAGATAATTAATAACAATAAAGTTTAAAATGAATAAACCTGCTTTTTGGAGGCTTTAAATGATTGGATACTTGGCGCTGGCAAGAGAAACTTTTGATGTTGATTTTGCTGAATCAAAATTTAGTGAAGCTAAAAATCTATTGAAGTCTATCACTTCTGAAGCCTTAGGCTTTAATCAATTGATTACTAACGATGATATTGCTAAAAAAGCTTTGGATTTTTTTGCTAAGAATGAATGTGACAAAATTTTCTTATTTCAAACAACTTTTACTGATGCAAAATTTATTTTAAATTTTGCACAAGATGTAAAGAAACCAATTTGTATTGTTTCGTTTCCTGAGCCAAGGACTGGCGGAAGATTGAGATTGAATTCTATTTGTGGTCTTAATCTTGGAATGCACTCCCTAATTAAAAATAATATTTCACCTGAATTTATTATCATGGAAGATGATAGCGAATCTAATAAATTATCGTTTTCACAATTCATTGAAAGTAACAATATTGGCGTGAAAACTGCATGGAAAAAAGCCACAACAAACAGCGTTCAGCCAAGTTTTGGTGATACTGCTGACATGCAAAAAATTGGCGTAATTGGGGCAAGGCCTGAAGGCTTTGATACCTGTGACTATGATTCAGTTGAAGTCAAAGATAAGCTTAATGTTTCTCTTATTGATATAGATTTGGATGACCTATTTGAGGAATCAAGAAATGTCAACAGCAGCACAATTGCAACTACAAAAAAAAGGATTGCGAGCTACCTTGAAGGAACCCAAGAGCTTGAGCAGGACGAATTTGACAAGAGCATTTCAATTTACCATGGTTTGGACAGTTTAAAAGAGAAACACAACCTGGATGCTTTTGCAATTAGATGTTGGCCCGAAACATTCACTGAATATGGATGTGCGTCTTGCGGTCCTATGGCCATGATGAATGAAGAGAAGGTTAGTTGCGCTTGTGAAGCGGACGTTTTGGGTGGTATTAGTTGCAATATACTTAATCAAATCAATAATAGACCATCATTGTTGGTTGATATAGTTGATGTTGATAAAGCCGATAATTCTCTTGTTTTTTGGCATTGTGGTTTGGCGCCAATAAGTATGGCAAAAGAAGGCACCGCTAAATCTGGAATTCATTCAAA
>CAXDLF010000140.1:0-1701 GCA_963989885.1 uncultured Gammaproteobacteria bacterium | reverse complement strand
CCAAGAACTGTATCATTGAATGTGTCATACACATTTTAATGTTTGAGTAACCTGTATGGCATGGCTCTTTCGGGAGTCATGCCATCACGATATGACAAGGAAATTTTTAACATGAAGAGCAATAGTGTGAAACCTAAAAAGCCACGATATATGATTGGAAAGTCGCTGCTACTTTCTTTCTGCCTGGCAGCTTCTTTCACTGTGAGTGGCGCAGAGCAAGAACAAAGTGAATTGGAGCTATACACTCAGTTTTTGGAGCGGTATGAGAAGTACAGTCAATCCCAGGCGTCAGCAGTGTTTGATATCAGTCGGGAATCAGTGCAAGCTCGAGCACAACAGGCGGAAGCATTATTGGCTGAAGTTCAGAGTATCGACCTGCAAAAGCTCCCTCACCACGAGCAGGTGATCCTAAAGACTCTTAGTTCTCGCCTGGAATTTTCCGCGCATGAAGACGATAGTTACTTTCTGACCTTCAGCGCAGCCCCTTATCGTGGCGGCATAATGTTCTCGAGAATGCCGATGATGTTGGCTGCACAAGACCTTTCAACTCCGGCAGGCAGAGAGGCGTGGCTGGGTGTGCTTTCTACATTCAGTCAGTACATCCGTGACCTGGATATCAAGCATAAAGAACAGAAAGAGCGCGGAATCCTGTTGCCCAAACCGGCACTACTCGGAATTCGGGATCTGTATAAATCGCAAGCAGACATCGTTCAACGGCAGCTTGAAATCGCGGTGCAAAAGATCGCTGAATACGATGATAAAGTCGCCAAAGAATTCAAAGAGCGTGCGGTTGCTGCTCTTGAGTCAGAGTTTATTTCGGCTTTGCAGCAGTTTGCCGATACATTGGGTGATGAATATTTCAGCATGGCTCCAGAGCGCGGCGGTCTTTGGCAGTATCCGGGCGGGCCAGAGGAGTACCGCTGGTTAATCAAACAATTTATTGCTGAGGATGTTGGTCCGAAGGATCTCTTCAAACGCGCCCAAGGTTACGTTGACGATCTGGAAGCCAAGATGGCGATGATCAGCAAAGACATGGGGTTTAGTGGCAGCAGCGCTGAATTTAAAAAACAGCTCTGGACAGACCTTGAGCAACGCCCTAAAAACGCGCAGGATATTAAGGACACCATGCTTGGTTACACTGCGGAAATCTCAGAACAGTTGCCAAAATGGTTTGGGCGCCTTCCCAAAGCACCACACAGTGCCAAAGCTATAGATCCAGAGCTGGCCAAAACGGTGGATCGAGGTTACTTTGCGCCGCCTAATCCGATGAACCCAGTTGGTATCTATTATTTTAAGGGCTTTGATATGCCCTCCTATATTTATAGCGACGTCGCGCATTTAGGGGCTCACGAACTTATTCCTGGACATCACTTTCATGTTTCCTTGATGCTGGAAAACGAATCGCTGCCTCCAGTAATGCGTAGCTTAGGTGTTTTAGGTGGCTTTTCCCCTGGCATTACGGAGGCTTGGGCTGAGTACGCTGCCAATCTGGGGGTTGAGATGGGTGTATTTGATACACCGCTTGAGAGATATGGCATATTGGGCCAGACCTTGGCGATGGGAGCCACAGCTGCTGTTGTTGACATTGGCTACAACTATTATGGTTGGAGTTATGAAGAGGCAGAAGCCTATCTAGACAAGCACTGTTGGGGGCCAGACTGTGTGCCTGGCTCAACGTCAACGACGTTTAACGGTAGTGTT
>CAXDLF010000139.1:0-1758 GCA_963989885.1 uncultured Gammaproteobacteria bacterium | reverse complement strand
ACACACCGCCTTCAACTGATTTAACATCTAGATTCATGTTACCGTTGTCATCATCAAAAACCCTTAGCGAAACTGTTTTCTGAGCAAGCTTTCTGGCCTCTTTTTCAGAGTCATCAACTTGTATACCCAACAAGACCATAAGCCCAGCACCGATAGCTGCGACCTCTTTTTCATTTATATCAACTGAGGCACGACTTACCCTTTGTATTAATGCAATCATGGTTTAAAAATAACACACTATTTAATAAATATCGGGTACTATCATGAATAATATTACCCACCCAAAACAAGGAAAAAGGTGAAACGAAGAGACTTAATTGTTGGCGGTATCGGAGCAGCTGGACTTGCAGCAGCAAGCAAAACAAAAGCCCAAAAAAAAGACGTTTTTAAATGGAAAATGGTCACCACGTGGCCGCCCAACTTTCCAGGTTTAGGCACCGGCGCCATGAGAATGGCAAAAAACATTGAAGCAGCCTCAGGCGGCAGAATAAAAATAAAAGTCTTTGCAGGAGGAGAGCTTGTTCCAGCGTTTGAGGTGTTTGATTATGTCTCGAGCGGTGGTGCCGAGATGGGCCACGGAGCAGCTTATTATTGGCGTGGCAAAAGCGAGGCAACACAAATCTTTACCACACTTCCTTTTGGCTTAAACGCCATGGAGCTAAACGGTTGGCATTATTTTGGTGGCGGTATGGAACTCTATCGAGAGCTCTACGAAGACTTCAATCTAAGACCTTATCCTGCAGGAAACTCTGGTTGTCAAATGGGCGGTTGGTTTAAAAAAGAAATCAACTCAGTTGATGATCTTCAAGGACTAAAAATGCGAATCCCAGGTTTTGGTGGTGAGGTGTTAAGACGCAATGGCGGGACACCGGTTGCTATGCCAGGCGCTGAAATATTCACAGCTCTTCAAACTGGGACGCTTGATGCAGCTGAGTGGATTGGACCTTATAACGATCTTACTTTTGGTTTTCATAAAGTTGCCAAACATTATTATTATCCTGGTTGGCACGAGGGCGGACCCACACTAGAGTGCATCGTCAATAAAGAGGCTTATGAGTCACTTCCAAAGGACCTACAAACCATTGTCGATATAGCCGCCAGCGCTACAAACGACAGCATGCTTGCTGAGTTTATGGCCAGAAATGCGTTTGCTTTAGAGCAAATTGAACGGATGGACGATATCAAAATATCCCCTTTTCCTAAAGACGTCATGGGCGCTTTTAAGCAAGCATCAGAAGAGATTATTGCCGAGATAATCGACAAAGACCCTAAGTTTGCGAAAATCTATAAATCCTTCTCGGACTACAAAAATACAGTTGAGAAATGGACAAAGATCTCCGAGTACGCCTTATTACAAGACAGATACGAATGAAGAAAGCCTTTGCTTTAGCAGCGATTATACTCAGTTTTTCTAACATCAGCGCAGATGAGCTCTTCATTAATTGTGAAACAGCAAGCGCCAGAGAAGCAGTTAAAGATGGCAAAATTAAAAAACCCATAGCTACGTATAAAGAAGTGCCGAAATACCCCAATGCTGCTTTATACAAAGGCCTTGAGGGCCGCGTGGTTCTGGGTTATACAGTTAATAGTGACGGAACAATTAGTGATATTAAAGACTTAGCAAGAACAGACAAAGTTTTTGTTGCGCCATCGATAAAAGCTTTGAAGTCCTTCAAGTATAAACCTTCAACAACCTGTCTCTTATACACATCTGACGCTGCCGACGAAGGCTTAGGTGTAGATCTCGGTGGTCGCCGT
>CAXDLF010000138.1:0-1776 GCA_963989885.1 uncultured Gammaproteobacteria bacterium | reverse complement strand
CTTTATGTACTATTTATTGGTTTGCCTGTAGTAGCCATTTTAGTAAAAGCAGCTCAGCAGAAAGGCCTGATGGCAAGTTTGTTGAGCGATACCACCATACAAGCTCTTCAATTATCAATTGTCACGAGCATAATTAGCATAATAATCGTTGTAATTATTGGAACACCATTTGCATTGCTGTTGGCTAGAAAAGACAACCTATTATTAAAGTTTATTGATAGCCTAGTGGAGCTACCTATAATACTTCCGCCAATCGTAGCAGGCGTGGCCATGTTGATGGCCTTTGGCAGACAGGGAATCATGGGCCCCGCACTCAGCAGCGTTGGGATAGCATTCCCATTTACAACGGGCGCAGTCATTTGTGCCCAGATATTTGTAGCAGCACCGTTCTATATCAGAGCCGCCAAATTGGGGTTCCAATCAGTGTCCACGGATTATGAAGATGTCTCTCAAACTTTAGGCGTATCTCCATGGCAAACTTTCTGGAAGTTAACCATACCATTGGCAAGTCCATCCATACTATCTGGACTTGCTTTGGCATGGGCAAGGGCTATATCAGAGTTTGGAGCTACGATAATGTTTGCGGGAAACCTTACTGGAAAGACTCAAACAATGCCGTTAGCAATACTGACTGCAATGGAAAGTGACATAGGAGCATCTTTAGGATTGTCGGTGATATTGTTGTTCGCCTCCATAATAGTCTTAATCATATTAGGTTTCTTTGCTAACAAAAGTTGGAGAGCCAATCTGTGATAGAAGCAGAAATGACATACCAAATCGAAGATTTTGCACTTGATCTTTCAATCAGTGTGAACTCGGGTGAATCTTTAGTGTTATTTGGGCCTTCAGGGGCAGGCAAAAGCACGATACTTCGTGCTATAGCTGGACTAATAGAACCGACATCAGGTTTCATAAGCATCGGCGGAGACACAGTTTTTGATAAGAACCAGAAAATATGGGTTCCACCTTATAAGCGCAAGATAGGTTATTTGACACAACAATACCACTTATTTCCGCATTTGAGCGTATTTAAAAATATAGCTTATGGTTTATCTCGAAATACCAAGGCTGCATCAGCCGCTTTAATATCCGATCTATTAGAAAAGTTTCAATTATCCGGATTAGAACACAGGTATCCGTGGGAAATATCTGGTGGCCAACAGCAGCGATTGGCGCTCGCGAGAGCCCTAGCACCTAGACCCGCGGTGATGCTTCTCGACGAACCGTTTTCAGGTCTCGATCAGGGTATGCGCATTCAAATCAGGGAGGAGACGCTGCGTACCATACACCCCGACAAGAAACTTAACTACCGCTTTTCTGGACAATGGCCGGCCGGAGGCCCTGCCGAAGGGACTCCCTACTTATATTATAAAAAAGTGTGTTTTTCTGAAAAATGGCCGGCCGGAGGCCCTGCCGAAGGGACTCCCTACTTATATAAAAAAGTGTGTTTTATAAAATCAAGTTACTTTTCAAAGAAATGTCACATATTTGATGTATATATCGTCACAAACGTGAAAAATACAAAAAATGAAAAATTGAGCTGGGGACCTCCGGATGGCGCGGATCGATCCGTCTCGTCGACCGAGTATGTTTCATTTTAAGGATACATTAAACGAATTAAGGAGAAATTCAAATATTCGAAAACAGTCCAAAAAATCTCGAAAACCTACAAAATCCAGATTTACCCCCTCGAAAAACTTACTTTAAGTTTCCCAGGGCAATGTAGGTACTTTATCGGGTACTTATGCGATGCTTGATCAGATACTTAATCAGGTA
>CAXDLF010000137.1:0-1817 GCA_963989885.1 uncultured Gammaproteobacteria bacterium | reverse complement strand
GTCTCGTGGGCTCGGAGATGTGTATAAGAGACAGAAAGGTCAGCGTCCCATTGAATCTCCATTCCCACTTCAATAAATACATTAACGATTCCAGTGTCTTGACAAATTGGACGCTTGCCTAGTGCACACATTTTTGAATTGATTAGGATTTGTGCTATCGCATTTTTAGCGCTTTTATTGACCTCTTTTTCATATGCCAAAACCATAGCTTTGATAAAATCAGGTGCATGATAATATGAAATATATTGCAACGATGAATAAATACTTTCTATGAAATGTTCTTGTAATATTTTCATATTTATTTAGCTATGGGTATTGTCTAATGAATCCAAGCAGGTTATATTATATCTTCTAACCATTTTAATCAGAATCTAGCTAGGAATTTCTTATGTTTAATTTTTTTAAAGGTCAAAATCTTTCCATCGACCTTGGAACCGCCAACACACTAATCTATATGGATGGTAAAGTGGTCTTAAATGAACCTTCAGTTGTAGCACTCCGAAATGAAAAAGGAGTCTCGGAGTCAACTGTTATTGCAGTAGGACAAGAAGCAAAAAATATGCTTGGAAGGACTCCTGGAGCTATAGAGGCTATCAGACCAATGAAGGATGGCGTAATCGCAGACTTTAAGGTTACTGAAAAAATGCTTCAATTCTTTATGAAAAAGGTACTCAAATCAGGATTTTTCTCACCAAGTCCAAAGGTTCTTATTTGTGTTCCCTGTGGTGCCACCCAAGTTGAGAGACGAGCCATCAAAGAAAGCGCTGTTGGTGCTGGAGCGAGAGATGTCTACCTGATTGAAGAGCCAATGGCTGCAGCACTTGGAGCTGGGATGCCGATCGAAGAAGCTTCTGGTGCAATGGTACTGGATATTGGAGGAGGGACTACGGAAATTGCAATTTTATCTTTGAATGGAATTGTTTATTCTGACTCTATAAGATGTGGAGGTGATGTTTTTGATGACACCATCGTTAAATTTGTCAGGAGAGTTCATGGAATCATTATCGGCGAGGCAACCGCTGAACAGATCAAAGAAGAGGTCGGAAGCGCCTTTGAATCAAAAATAGTTAAAAAAATTGAATTTCGAGGTCGCGATGTTGCTAGAGGTCTACCGGTAAGCTTTGAGGTCACTAATAGTGAAATATTGGAAGCCCTAAGTGAACCCCTTACAATGATTATTAATTCTTTAAGGACTGCTTTAGAGCAAACGCCACCTGAGCTTTCTTCTGACATTGCACAAAATGGCTTGGTTATTACCGGTGGCGGAGCACTTTTAGAAGGCATTGACAAACTAATCAACAATCAAACCAATCTCCCAGTTAGCATCGCCGATGATCCGTTAACTAGTGTGGCTAGGGGCGGTGGTATAGCATTGGATATGATTAACCAACACGACATGGGGTTCTTAGCTGCAGAATAACTATCGATAAGTCGAACTGCAAATAATGCGACTTTTTAAACTAATTGTACCAATCCTAATCTCAATAATGCTTATTGTATTGGATGCTCGATTTTCGTACTTAGATAGTTTTAAGCGTTATACTTTGAGCCTTCTCTCCCCTATATACTTTGTTGTCGACTTACCAAGTCATATTGTCGACTGGGTAAACGATCAAGGCAGCGATAAAGCGCAGCTAGTGAGTGAAAATGAATACCTAGAAGGCAAACTAATTGAACTCAAAGCCAGACTTCAAACCTACAGCAATCTTGTTCTCGAAAATCAAAAATTAACTCAATTACTAGATGCCACTTACACAAATCCAGAACATCAAATAACTTTGGCACATATTAAATCAATCTCTCAATCGAGATTAAAA
>CAXDLF010000136.1:0-1879 GCA_963989885.1 uncultured Gammaproteobacteria bacterium | reverse complement strand
CACGCCCAACTATTAAGTGAGAACAGCCATAGTTTTGTCTAAATAGAGCATGTAATAAGGCTTCACGTGGACCAGCATAGCGCATATCCAATGGGTAGCCAGATTGTAATACTGTGTTTTCTACAAAGTAATTATCAATTAATTTAGATATGGCTTCAGAGCGAATCTCAGCTGGGATATCACCTGGCTTTAATTCACCCAATGTAGAGTGGATCATAACACCGTCACAGGTTTCAAGTGCCGTATTAACCAAATATTCATGAGACATGTGCATCGGGTTGCGAGTTTGAAATGCTGCAATAGTTGACCAGCCTCTATCCTTAAAATTATCACGAGTCTCCTTTGGTGTCATGTACAAGTCACCATATTTTTCTGGGTAGCCACCATCTGACAATACTTTAATTGGTCCACCGAGATTGTACTTACCTTGCTCCATAACCATAACAACACCCGGATGCTCCATTTCAGTCGTTTTATAAATATTCTCACACTCGTATTCTTTGTCAATAGTATATTTTTCAGTGACAACCATGGTGGCAATAATTTCATCATTTTGACTGTTAACTAGTGCCACTTCATCTTTTTCTTTTACGTCTTTATTATCGGTAGACAAAGTAATTGGAATTGGCCAGAAAGTGCCATTTGAAGTTGTCATGTTATTGCATACATTTTGCCAATCTAGTTTAGTCATAAAGCCATCAAGAGGGGTAAAACCTCCAATGCCTAACATAATTACGTCACCAAACTCCCTTGAAGAACAAGTTATTTTGCGTAAAGACTGTGCTTTCTCTAATTCTGTTGTTAAGGCTTTGCCTTCCAATGCAAGAGGTTTTAAAGTTTTACCTCCATGTGGCGGGACCAATTGAGACATAGTTTAATTATTCTGTGTTTAGGTTTAGTATAGTTTGTTTTTTAAGTTTCATCAACTCATATATATGAGTTGATGAAGTAATTGCTAATTAACACATCCAAAGTGAGCTACAGTTATAATTGCGCCAATGATTCGTAGCGTAATAAAAACCACTTTACCAATTCTTTTTGGTTTTCTGCCATTAGGTATTGCTTTTGGAATCTTATTCCAAGAGCTTGGTTATCCTTGGTATTTCGCAACCTTGATGGGGATTTGTGTCTATGCCGGTGCGGCGCAATTTATGGCAGTGGGCATGTTGGGTGCAGGTGTAGGTTTATTTGAAATCGCAATTTCTACTTTTTTTCTTAATTCACGTCATTTATTTTATGGATTAGCGCTGTTAAATAGTTTTGGTGCATGGGGTTTAAGAAAACTTTATCTAATTTTTGGGTTGACTGATGAAACTTATGCATTAATGACAACAATAAAAGTTCCGAAGCAGTTTGATAGGGAGCGTTATTATTTTTTGATTACCTTGTTTTCTCAAAGTTACTGGGTGCTTGGTTGTTCCATCGGTGCTTTGGCAAGTAGCTCTCTTAATTTCAATACCGAAGGCATGGATTTTGCCGCAACTGCACTTTTTACTGTTTTGTTAATTGAGCAATGGCTAAAGGTCAAAAAGCCATTACCATTCGTCGTGGCTTTTGGTTCGTCATGTATAGCACTGATATTGTTTTTTCAGCAAATGCTCTTGGCGGCTATAGTTTTATCAATAGGTACGATAATTGTTTTACGATTTATCAAATTGGAGAAAAATGACTGATATAAGCTATTTATTATTAGTAATGCTAGTGATGACAGTTGCAACTTACGCGACAAGGTTGACACCTTTCATGCTTTTTAGCCGAGGCCAAGAAAGAACATTGATTAATTTTATTGCAAAAAATACCCCACCAATGATTATGACCTGTCTCTTATACACATCTCCGAGCCCACGAGACCGAGGCTGATCTCGTATGCCGTCTTCTG
>CAXDLF010000135.1:0-2019 GCA_963989885.1 uncultured Gammaproteobacteria bacterium | reverse complement strand
GAGCATTGCCGAGGTTGTATTGTGCATCAGGGTTGTCCGGTTTTAGTGCCACTGCCTTCTCATAGCTATTAACAGCGTCTTCCAACTGACCGAGTTCCTTGAGCGTGACGCCAAGATTGTAATTGACTTCAGTGTAGTCCGGTTTGATAGCAAGTGCCCTCTCAAAGCTCTCAACCGCAACATCAAGTCGGCCGATTGCCTTATAGCAAACACCGCTTATATTGTAGAGTATTGGCTCCTTAGGATAGTCCTTGATTAAGGCTGCAACGCTATCAAGCGCTTCTTGTATCTGACCGTTGGAATAGAGCGCGATAACAGCGTTAATTTCAGTTTGTGGCGGGCTTACTGTGGTCATCTTGATGTTCTATATAGTCTGTAGTTCCTAATGTTTGACATAAATATGATCTGGATCTAATCCTTTTTGGTATCTGTCATACATGGCCATATAGGCAGACTCGAGGTGTCCTGCAAACAATGAGGTATCATATAGCGGTGCTGTGGGTAAATTATCGACTAACTTTTCCTTGATGATTTTCAATTTCTCTGGGTTGCTTGCCAGCTCTATGGCCAGCGACTCATATTCTTCTTGGGTGTTAGTGATTAATTCCGGCAAATTGACGGCTTTCACTAGACTTGCTGCAATTCTACTGATAAAAGAGCTGCCGATACAAGTCAGCACCGGCAATCCCATTCGCAGCGCATCGCTGGCAGTAGTCCCTGCATTGTATGGATGGGTATCCAGGAAAAGATCAGCATGTCGATATCTTGCCAAGTACTCAGGCACAGGTAATTGTTCTGCAAAAATAAGTCTGCTAGGGTCAATACCTCTAAGAACTATTTCCTTGGTTAAATTTGTTTTTGTTGATTCATTGAATGCATAAATTAGTAACACGCTGCCATCAACTGCTTTAAGTATTCTCGCCCAACTATCAAAAGTAGTGGGGGTGATTTTAAATACATTATTAAAACAACAGAAGACGAATCCGGTCTCGGGGAGTCCGAGTTCATGACGCGATAATGAAGCCTCAGAAGCACTTCTTTTAGAGATATTAACTTGATAACTATTAGGCATGTAGACAATTTTTTCTAAATAATATTGTTGATGGTCTTCAGGAATGATGGTTTGATCTGCAATCAAATAGTCTATGTAATCTGCCGCCATTGTTCCAGGATAACCAATGTAACTGATTTGTATGGGCGCTGCTGACATCGCAAATATCTCGGTTCTGCAATTTGCAGTATACCCTCCCAGATCCACCGCGATATCGAGCTCGACCGACCTCGCAAGCATTGCCGTATCTTCGTGTGACATCGAGCGTACATCATGGAAATGGTCTACCCCCGCTTTAATCCGAAGATTCATTTCATCTTGTGTATCCGCACCGAATGAAAACGCATGGATTTCGAATCGTTCTCTGTCGTGCACTTCGTAAAGCTCTGCCGTTAGAAATGCGACAGGATGATTTTTAAAGTCCGCTGAGAAATACCCAATTCGGATTTTTTTGTGTTTTGGATAACGCCCTATTTCAGGTAAAACGTGACTCTTCGGAAACTTCTTGTTAGCGTAGATTTCAGCGGTTTTCCTGTGAATCTCGGGATCGTCGATCAGTGCGAGCAGAGGTAATGGACTTATCACCTTTTCACCATTGTTAATTTTGTTCGTTAATTCATGAAGGCGGTTTTCCAGATCATCCCAGAGACAAAGATGCATTCTGGCATGCAATGAATTGCCTAACATCCAATCTAAGTCGGGATTAAGAGCTACAGCGCTTTCATAGCTTGCCAGTGCTTCATCCAGTCGCTTGAGCCCTAATAATAAATTACCGTGGTTACGATATGCTTCAGCGTAGTCCGGTTTGAGTGCCAGTGCCTTTTCATAACACTCAACCGCAGCTTCATGTTGACCAAGATTCTTGAGAGTGACACCAAGGTTATTATGTGCCTCAGGGCTGTCTCTTATACACATCTCCGAGCCCACGAGACCGAGGCTGATCTCGTATGCCGTCTTCTGCTTGAAAA
>CAXDLF010000134.1:0-2047 GCA_963989885.1 uncultured Gammaproteobacteria bacterium | reverse complement strand
GGTCAACGTGACCGATAGTGCCCACATTCACATGTGGTTTGGTTCTTTCGAATTTTTCTTTTGACATGTTTATTCCCCCATATTCATAATGTTAAGTGGAGCTCACCACCGGATTTGAACCGGTGACCTCTTGCTTACCATGCAAGTGCTCTACCGACTGAGCTAGGTGAGCACAGTCCTAGCCACATGGAGCGGGTGATGGGAATCGAACCCACCTCATTGGCTTGGAAGGCCAAGGTAATACCGATATACGACACCCGCAATTCCTATTCTCCTGTTTTCCTGGTGGAGGGGGAAGGATTCGAACCTTCGAAGGCAGAGCCGACAGATTTACAGTCTGTTCCCTTTGGCCGCTCGGGAACCCCTCCAAAAAAACAATCGGACATTATCCCATAACTAGTTTTTCTTAGCAAGCATTAAATAGGCTATTTTCAAGGTTTTTGAAAGATTAGTTTAGGCGCGAAACACCACTCGAAATAGCAGCTTTAATAATTGCTTTTGGTATTATGTTGATTAGTCTCGGATCGAAAGGTTTTGGAATGATGTAATCCCTTCCATAACTGAGGCTATCAATGTTATAAGTTTGAAGAACATCACCCGGAACCGGTAACTTAGCTAAATCTTTCAAAGCATGAACTGCAGCAATTTTCATCTCGGTATTGATTTCTTTGGATTTGGCATCTAGAGCACCTCTAAAAATATACGGAAATCCGAGCACATTATTGACTTGGTTAGGGTAATCACTTCGTCCTGTTGCCATCAATAAATCATCTCTACAGGCAAATGCGTCAACTGGTGAAATTTCAGGATCGGGGTTTGAAAGTGCAAAAATTATTGGATTTACTGCCATCGATTTAACCATCTTTTTTGTAAGAAGGTTTCCTCTTGCAACACCAATAAAAACATCAGCGCCACTCATAGCATCATTAAGTGTTTCTTTCTTAGTATCTAATGCAAATTCAGCTTTATATTTATTAACCTTATCCTTTCTATCTTCGGATATCACGCCATTACGGTCAACTAAAAGCATGTTTTCTTTCTTAATGCCTAATTCAGTTAACAAATTCAAAGTAGCAATTCCTGCAGAACCTCCACCTACACAAACAACCTGAACTGAATCCGGGGTTTTTCTCTGAATTTCGAGTGCATTTAAAAAGCCTGCTGCAACAATGATAGCGGTACCATGTTGGTCGTCATGAAACACGGGTATATCCAACTCATCAATCAATCTCTGTTCTATTTCAAAGCAACGAGGGGCTGAAATATCTTCTAAGTTAATACCACCAAAAGTTGGAGCAATATTTTTGATTGTGTTGACAATTTCATCAACATCTTGAGTATCTAGTTCGATGTCAAAGACATCTATATCAGCAAAACGTTTAAACAAAACAGCCTTTCCTTCCATAACAGGTTTTGCTGCAAATGGGCCGGTATTTCCCAACCCTAAAACGGCTGAACCATCTGTAATAACTGCAACTAGATTTCCTTTGATAGTATATTCGTTTATCGTATTCGGATTTTTTAAGATTTCTCGAACTGGTGCTGCTACACCTGGCGTATAAGCCAAACTCAGTCCTTGGTGAGTATGTATATTTTTATGAGATGAAACGTAGAGCTTTCCAGGCTTTCTTCCCCGATGATAATTGAGTGCTTTTTCATGGAATTCTTTAGACATAATTGGGCAGAGTCAATTTGAGAAGCAATGATATAGATGTTTTATCTTGTATTTAATTAAAAGTATCGGTTATTCTTTAAATAATTCACCTGATGAAATATCACTCTTAAGCGTATCAATTGCATCATTAAGTTTCGACTCTTCGAAGGCTGTTAAGTCACCATAGTTCAATACTTTTTCCACGCCACTTTTTCCCAAAAGCACAGGTTGAGCGAAAAATCGAGCCTTGTCACCGGGACCCTCAATATAAGTACACTCAACAACATTTTCCTCACCATTAAGTGCGCGAACAAGAGACAAACAAAAACGTGCACCAGCGTAGCTCATTGAAAGGGTAGCAGAGCCACCACCAGCCTTGGCTGTCTCTTATAC
>CAXDLF010000133.1:0-2169 GCA_963989885.1 uncultured Gammaproteobacteria bacterium | reverse complement strand
CACCGAGATCTACACCTAAGCCTTCGTCGGCAGCGTCAGATGTGTATAAGAGACAGGGTGTACTTAATATTACCCCAGATTCATTTTCTGATGGTGGCCTGTTTTTGGAAACTCAAAATGCAGTTGATCAAGCCATCCTGATGATAGAACAGGGAGCTGATATTATTGATATTGGCGGTGAATCAACTCGACCTGGAGCATCTGAGGTGAATGCTGAAGATGAGTTGAATCGAGTTCTGCCCGTCATTGAGGCTTTGAGTGGTAACATTGATATACCAATATCGATTGATACCTCTAAACCTTTTGTGATGGAGAGAGCTTTCGATGCTGGTGCAACTATTATTAATGATGTTTATGCTCTTCGCTCGGAGGGTGCTTTAGAAATGGCAGCTTCTCTGGGCGCCGATGTTTGCTTAATGCATATGCAAGGAAATCCAAGAACAATGCAAAAAAACCCGAAGTACGATGATGTTGTCAGTGATGTAAAAAATTTTTTTATAGAACGAATTGAGGCATGTTCAAATATTGGGATTAAACTAGAGTCTATTACCCTTGATCCGGGATTTGGTTTTGGAAAAAACCTAGCGCATAACATAGCATTATTAAAAAATCTGGCTGAATTTCATGAATTTGGAGTTTCTATTTTGGCTGGATTGTCTAGGAAATCAATGATTGGCTCATTGTTAGGGGATAAAGAAGTTGACTCGAGAATGATTGGCAGTGTTACTGCTGCTTTGATTGCAGTAGAGAACGGAGCGAACATTATTAGAACCCATGATGTTGCTGAAACCAAGGAGGCGCTAATGGTTTGGCAGAAAATCAAGCATTTTAGGGAGTAATTTGTGGAAAAATTCTTTGGTACTGATGGCATAAGAGGTACGGTTGGTAAACCACCAATTACGGCGGATTTTTTACTAAAAGTCGGTTGGGCAGTGGGCTCTGTTTTGACAGAGAATGGCCCTGCAAGCGTGATTATCGGTAAGGACACTCGAGTTTCGGGATATTTGTTTGAATCCGCTCTCGAGGCGGGTTTTCTTTCTGCAGGGGTAAATGTGGGAATGTTGGGGCCGATGCCTTCACCGGCGATTGCCTACCTCACAAAAGCTTATGGTGCGAGTGCAGGAGTTGTAATTAGTGCCTCACATAACAACTTTCAAGATAATGGTGTTAAGTTTTTCTCAAGTCAGGGTGTAAAGTTGAGCGATAAAACTCAAAAAGCCATTGAGAAAAAAATATCCAATCCGATGGTCAGCGTTGATTCAGCTAATATTGGTAAAGCAGTCAGACATGATCAGGCCTTAGGCAGATATATTGAATTTTGTAAATCAACTTTCGATCGAATTTGTAATCTTTCTCATCTAACTATTGTTGTTGATTGCGCGAATGGCGCAACTTACAATATTGCGCAAAATGTGTTTGAAGAGTTGGGTGCAAAAGTGTTTATGATTAATAACCAGCCTGATGGCTACAACATTAACGAGAATTGTGGTGCAACTGATACGACACATTTACAACAAGAAGTTTTAAATTACAAAGCAGACTTAGGTATTGCTTTTGATGGTGATGGTGATCGGTTGATAATGGTTGACCATACTGGTGAGAAGGTTGATGGAGACGAGCTAGTTTTTATTATTGCCAAGGCTTGGAAAAAAAATGGAACTTTAAAATCAAACACAATAGTTGGAACGAAAATGTCTAATTTGGGAATGCGCGAAGCAATCTCAGATTTGAATATTAATTTTATTGAAGCTGATGTGGGCGATAGATTTGTAATGGAGCAATTGTTACTAAACAAAGCTGTCCTCGGTGGTGAAAGCTCTGGACACATTATTTGTCTAAATAAATCCACTTCAGGTGACGGTATTATTGCTGCACTTCAAGTTTTAGAAATTATGTTTAAGTCCGATAAGTCTCTTTACGACCTCAAAAAGGAAATGAAGAAGTATCCGCAAGTACTCATTAATGTTAAAACAAATGGCAAGTTGGACTTAGAGAATCACGAAAATCTTAATCAGGTCCTATCAATTATTAAAGGCGAGCTTGCAGATACAGGACGTGTACTTATTAGGGAGTCAGGTACTGAGCCCTTAGTGAGAGCTGTCTCTTATACACATCTCCGAGCCCACGAGACCGAGGCTGCTCTCGTATGCCGTCTTCTGCTTGAAAAAA
>CAXDLF010000132.1:0-2174 GCA_963989885.1 uncultured Gammaproteobacteria bacterium | reverse complement strand
TTTCAAGCAGAAGACGGCATACGAGATCAGCCTCGGTCTCGTGGGCTCGGAGATGTGTATAAGAGACAGGTCACCTTTCCTACAAAATTATTTGGAATTCTCTGTAGAATATTACCTAGTTCATGGATGGACCATATTCTAAGCATGTCGGACAAAGGAGGTAAAGACTGATGGGCAATAAATTTGATTTTAATAAAGGTTTAGCTGAGCTTGAAGTGATAATTAATAAAATGGAATCTGGCGAACTAAGTTTGGAAGATTCTCTCAAATATTTTGAAAAAGGTGTTAAGCTTCATCGCCAATGCCACAGTGCGCTTACCGATGCTGAACAACGGGTCAATATACTAAGTGAAGAAGATAATTACAACGAAGAAAAGCCCTTTGAAGATCTTTGACACCTATCGAGAACGTGTCAATACTAAACTAAAAACTTACCTTAGTTCGATTTGTTCTGAAGGCATTCAACAAAGCAAACTCAATAATGTGATGAGTTATAGCGTTTTAGCTGGCGGCAAACGTTTTAGGCCGTTATTAGCCTACACGACTGCAAGTTTGTATGACACCGATCTTAAGAAGGTCGATGCATGTGCCTGTGCTATTGAGCTTATTCATATCTATTCATTGATTCATGATGATTTGCCTGCGATGGATGATGATGACATGAGGCATAACCAACCTTCATGTCATAAAGCTTTTGGAGAAGCTCAAGCCATACTAGCAGGTGACGGCTTACAAGCTTTGGCTTTTGAAGTTCTGACAAGGGACGAATCAATTGAACCTAATATTCGAATTGAGTTATTAAAACTATTAGCAATCTCTGCATATGAAATGGCAGAAGGCCAATCGATCGACCTTTCTGTTGTTTCTAAAAAAGTCGATATTGAAATTTTGAATAATATGCATCAAAAGAAAACTGGCTCACTGATAAGTTGTGCAGTTAAATTTGGTGCACTTCTTAATAACAACATTACCTCAAAAGATATTGATATCTTGGACTCTTTTTCAAACAATATTGGACTAGCTTATCAAATTCAAGATGACGTTCTTGAGATATCGAGTACTGAAGAAGTTTTAGGAAAGCGTCAAAATTCAGATTTAGATAAAGGGAAGCCTACATACCCATCTATCTTAGGTCTTGATAAGTCTATTAGAATCTATAAAGATCTTTATAAAGAATCGATAGAAGAAATATCTGGTCTAAGCGTAAATGCAGAACCATTAAGAAAATTGACAGAAAAATTGATGCAACGAGATTTCTAATAGACTAATATTCTATAACAAGACCCCCCCAGCTAAAGCCACCACCAATACCTTCAAATAGAAGGTTATCTCCTTTTTTGATACGACCATCTCGAACTGCAACATCGAGTGCCAAAGGAATCGATGCAGCTGAGGTGTTGCCATGCTTTTCTATAGTCAGAATTACTTTATTCATTGGTAGATTGATTCTTTTTGCGACAGCACTAATAATACGAATATTGGCTTGGTGTGGAACCATCCATGCGAGATCATCTGATGTCATATTACAATCTTTGAGCATTTCTTCCGCAAGATCTGAGAGTCGACTGACGGCTATTTTATAAACTTCATTGCCAGCCATTTCAATAGTACCAGTTTCATTAATATAATTATTATTGACATGCAATGAAGACAGATATCTCCCATCACTTAAGATTTTTGAATGCATAATTCCAGTAGTGTTATCACTCGACAAAACTACAGCACCAGCACCATCACCAAAAAGAATTGCAGTAGAACGGTCACTCCAATTAATAATTCTAGAATAAGTTTCGCTACCTACAACTAAAACATTTTTAGCAGCTCCATTTTCTATATATTGTTGTGCAGTTGTTAAAGCAAAAACAAAACCAGCACACACTGCTTGCATGTCAAATGCAGGACATGATGCTCCAATACGATCTTGAAGCGTCGTTGCAGTTGCAGGAAAAATTTTATCCGGAGTTGTTGTTGCAAGAATAATTAAATCGATTTCAGACGCATTAATTTCAGCCATTTCAAGAGCTTTTTTGCTAGCATCAAGAGCAAGGTCACAAGTACTGTGATTATCGACAACTCTTCTTTCTTTTATACCCGTTCTAGTTGTTATCCACTCGTCAGTGGTATCAAGTGATTTTTCTAGTTCAGAATTGGTGATTATTCTAGGAGGCAAATAA
>CAXDLF010000131.1:0-2177 GCA_963989885.1 uncultured Gammaproteobacteria bacterium | reverse complement strand
AATGATACGGCGACCACCGAGATCTACACCTAAGCCTTCGTCGGCAGCGTCAGATGTGTATAAGAGACAGCATTTAAGTGGATTAGTTTTGGCGAAGTCAAGGTATTTAGTATCATCTTACTCGCTGGAGTTTTGAGTAGTTTGATTCCAGCAATCATGGTTTTCAGAAAAAATTTACATCAAACCTTAAATTAAATTTTATGGTACAAAAAATAATTGTAGCCTTTTTAATTTTTTTGTCAGCAAATTCTTTTGCTATTGTGGTTACTGAAGAATACTTGTCAACACTTGCAAGTAATTGGTCAAGCCTTGAACCCGCTGGAGCCTATGATTTCATTCCTGAAGATTTATCCTATGAAACTTATATGAACCCAGACTTTCAGGCTAAACTGGATGAGGCTGGTAAAAAACTTAATAATACATTAGAAGGGACTGACATTGCGCTTCCTGGCTTTATGGTCCCAATAGAATTCAAAGGCACTGATGTCAGTAAGTTTTTACTTGTCCCAGAAGCTGGACAATGTATTCATGTTCCACCTCCTCCTTTAAATCAAACCCTGCTTGTAGATGCGTCAGGTGAGCCAACAAAATTGCGGGATCTGTATAGACCAATAATCGTTTACGGTAGAATATCTGTAGGCTCGCAAAGTTTTGATATTGCAGATAGTGGCTATACTATTACTGATGCTGTTATTGAAACGTTGTATTTTAGTGATGAGGCTTATATTAATAATATAGAGGATAATAATGATTAAGAGGTCAGAATTAACCTCTAAATGTTTAGATTCAGGAAGAAGTGCAACGCCACAAAGAATGACTATTATAGATGCACTAGATTCTTCAGGAAAAAATCTATCTGCATATGAACTGTTAGACTTGCTAAATAATAAAGGTCAATTATTTAACATTAGCACAATTTATAGAGTCTTAAATTTTTGGATTGAAATGGGCATTGTTCATAAAATTGATTCAAGTAATACTTATCTAATTTGCAATGACAAACATACAAATCACTTTCATGTGTTGCTTCAATGTAGTAACTGTAAATCTGTAGAGGAGTCATGCCAGATATCCACGCAGTTTTCCTCGCCAGAGTCTAGCAAGTTTTCAATTAAGGATGGACAAGTTATAGAATTTCTTGGGCTCTGTAATAATTGCAAATAATTATGAACGATATAGTTTTTTCTTTTGTATAGCAAAGCAAGGTAAATGATTAATATTTTATGACTGTGATGACTGAAAACGTAGTCTGGTTAAGTGATGTCAGCATGTCTGACGTAGAAAAAGTTGGCGGTAAAAATGCTTCCTTAGGGGAAATGATCTCTGGCTTAAGCTCACAAGGTATCCAAGTACCTGGTGGTTTTGCGACAACCGCGGAAGCGTTTGAATCTTTTTTGGACCATTCAAACCTGAGACATCAAATCAATGAGCTACTTTTATCTCTTGATATTACTAATATTGATAACCTAACAAAAACGGGTGCAGCTATTCGACAGTGGGTAGAGGACGCTCCTTTTCCAAAAGAGCTTTACGAGTCTATTGTTAGCAGTTATAAAACTTTAACGGATCAGTTAGGTACAGACGTAACGTTTGCAGTGCGCTCATCTGCAACAGCAGAGGATTTGCCTGAGGCTTCGTTTGCTGGTCAACAAGAGACTTTTTTGAATGTTAGTGGCATCGATGATATTTTGCTTTCTATTAAAAAGGTCTTTGCTTCTTTATATAACGACAGAGCGATTTCCTACAGAGTGCACCAAGGATTTAAACATGAAATAGTTTCACTTTCTGCCGGAGTTCAGCAAATGGTTCGAAGTGATATTGGATCAAGTGGTGTCATGTTCACTCTTGATACAGAGTCAGGCTTTAAGGATGTTGTCTTTATTACTTCAGCATATGGGCTAGGTGAAACAGTAGTCCAAGGATCTGTCAACCCTGACGAATTTTATGTCCACAAACCAACATTAAACTCTGACCGACCTGCAATCTTATCTCGCAAGTTAGGCTCCAAGTCCATCAAAATGATTTATGCAGATGCTAAATCAAATATTTCCGTGCAAACTGTTTCTGTTGAAAAGAAACAGCGACTTCAATTCAGTTTGAACGATGCTCAAATAGAGCAACTCGCACAGTATGCAATGGCAATTGAATTGCACTATGGAAGAGCTATGGATATAGAG
>CAXDLF010000130.1:0-2270 GCA_963989885.1 uncultured Gammaproteobacteria bacterium | reverse complement strand
CGGAGATGTGTATAAGAGACAGTTGGGTGATAGGCGGGGTGCACTGGCACTTATCGATGTCAATGATGGCTCTATATTGAGCCTTGTCAGCACACCAACTTTTGACCCTAACTGGTTTGTTGGTGGAATTTCAATTGATCGATACCAGCAAATTAAAAAAGACAAAGAGCTGCCACTCTTTGATCGCAGTATCAAAGGCCTTTACCCACCTGGATCAACCATCAAACCGATGATAGCTTTAGCTGGTTTGGAACTCAATAAAATCACCATTAAACACCAAACATTCTGCCCAGGATATTACAAACTTCCAGACTATTCGAGAAAATTTAACGACTGGAAACGTGTTGGACACGGCAATGTTGATTTAATCGAGGGAATCGCTCAGTCATGTGACGTATTTTTTTATGATTTAGCTTATAAATTAGGCATTGACAATATTCATGATAGCCTCACCCACTTTCAGTTTGGCAACAAAACGGGGATTGACTTGCCAGGTGAATTGGGCGGCATTCTGCCTTCAAGAGAATGGAAAAAAATTAATAAGGATGAACCCTGGTACAGAGGTGAAACTCTAATCACTGGAATCGGTCAAGGCTTTATGACAGCGAGTCCACTCCAGCTTGCCGTAGCGACTGCCGCCATTGCTAACAAGGGACAACTACTATCACCACAACTATTGATGCATTCTCAAACAAAAAATGGCGAAATCTATGCAGATGACAAAAAGCAGTCACGTCAAATACCCATTAAAAACATTCACAACTGGGAGTTGATAATCGAAGGTATGAAGCAGGTCGTATATGGAAAATTGGGTACAGCACGAAGACTGAACCACAAACTCTCATATACTCTGGCAGGAAAAACAGGAACCGCTCAGGTTTTTAGTCTCGACCCAGAAGAAGAATATATTGCCGAAAATATTGAAGAAAAATTAAGAGATCATGCGCTATTTACTGGATTCGCTCCTATTGAAGATCCCCGAGTTGCTATAGCACTCATTATAGAAAATGCTGGAAGTGGAAGCTCCAAGGCGGCACCATTAGCTAGAGAGTTTCTGGACGTATATTTTAGTAAATATCCTATAAAAGAAAACCCAGGATCTGGCTAACACTTAAATATTTAATCCAAATCAGCATAAAACTTTTTTTTGAATTCAGAAAATGAATTGTCCTCAATAGCGTTTCTCATCGATTCCATTAAATATTGATAGTAATGAAGATTATGCAGGGTATTTAGGCGCGAACCTAAAATCTCGTTGGTTTTTTGAAGATGGTGAAGGTAAGCTCTTGTGTAGTTCTTGCAGGTTGAACAAGAACAATTAATATCGAGAGGCCCTGTGTCATTTTTATACTGTGAATTTCTAATTTTAATCAACCCGACGGAAGTAAATAAACAGCCATTTCTTGCGTTTCGAGTTGGCATAACACAGTCAAACATATCTATACCACAAGCAACCCCTTCAACCAAGTCTGAAGGTGTTCCAACACCCATTAAGTAACGTGGCTTATCAATTGGCATGTGTTCAGGCAAATAGTCTAATACTTTCATCATTTTCTCTTTCGGCTCCCCGACAGATAATCCTCCAATCGCATAACCTTCAAAACCAATTTCCACCAAAGATTCAATCGATTGGATACGGAGATCTTCATACATACCACCCTGAACAATACCAAAAAGAGCATTACTGTTATTGAGTTTTTTATGTTCTATTAAGGAACGTTTTGCCCATCTTAGAGATAACTGCATGGACTTATCAACAATATTTTTTTCGCTTGGATAAGGTGTGCAATCATCAAAAATCATCACGATGTCTGAGTCTAGTTTAAATTGTATTTGCATAGACTCTTCCGGACCCATAAATATAGTCGAACCGTCTTTTGGTGAGCGGAACTGAACGCCTTGCTCGGTAATTGTTCGAACATCTCCCAAACTGAACACCTGAAAGCCTCCTGAATCAGTCAATATTGGGCCCGACCAATTCATAAAACTGTGCAAACCTCCGTGACTTTCAATAACATCAGTTGTTGGGGTTATTGCAAGATGAAATGTATTACCTAGAATAATTTCTGAACCGAGGTTTTTTAACTCATCTACGGTCATTGCTTTAACAGCACCGTAAGTACCTACAGGCATGAAAGCTGGAGTATTGACCTCACCACGATTAAAAATCATTTTTCCACGACGAGCCTTATTGTCTGTTTTTGTTAATTTAAATTTCATACTGTAAAAAAAATTATTTTTCCTAGAGCTATCTAGGGAAGGCGTTGTTG
>CAXDLF010000129.1:0-2316 GCA_963989885.1 uncultured Gammaproteobacteria bacterium | reverse complement strand
GGATTAATACTTAGTAACATCAAAAAAACAATATAGAAAAATTTATTCAATTATGTCATGCCGAATGTCATCTGACCTCAACCAAAATTCCAAGCAAGCCCTTGTGTCCAATTCAGTTATGAACTTAACCCGCCTATAAGTTTAGATTTAAATGTGAACAAAAACTGTGCTGTTTGAGATGCAGGAGTTAAATTTTAAGACAGTTTCATATTACTTTGAATTACTATGGTTCTTTGCTTTTCTAACTTCCTAGAGTACCTAAAGATAATGGATAGTTGATGAATAATGTTGGCGCAATGCCATCATCACCTTTGGCAATATCAAAGCGGTAAATCAAACCTGAAATAATTGCTCGAAAACCTGCCCCAAAGGAAGTCCTCATATTTTTATGCAATTCAGAGATATCATCAGATACGCTACCTAATTCATAGAAGAACGAGGCTTGAAGAACAGTTCTTACTCCACCCATAATAATCCAGTTTATTGGAGTCTGTTTTTCCGAAAAATTATGACGATATTCCAAAACATAGTTTGAACTGTTTCCTGCATAGAACCTTCCTTGACTGTAGGCACGCATACGGTTAATTCCTCCAAGAGCTGAAGCCTTGCCGAAACGGTTTCTCTTAAGCCAATAGTTGGTTCTCCTCTTTTCGGCATCCCTGCAGGCGTCCGCTTGTATTTCCAGGTCACACCCGAGGCCAAATTTATTACTTAACGTATTTTCATCAGTCAATCCATGCTCTGAAATGTAGGACCGTGATTGAAAAGCGTTGATCAACAAGGTGTCGGACCCCAAAAATGGAATGTAAGTTGTTAAATTCAGAGAATTAACGTCATAGTCACTCAGTTCACTGAGGCCGTAATTCGTTGCATTGTGCAAAAGTTCAAATCGAATCCCTTCACGAGGCTCCAAATGATTGTCGGTCAAATCAATCTGAGTTCCAATGGTGTGGTCTATCCAGGTTCTGGAAGGAGATTGAATATTTGAAAACTGGTTCTCGTCATTATCAAAAATTTTTGAAATTTTCGCTTCTCCTGTGGAATAACCAATTTGTATTTCAAGATGCTGATTATAAAACTGAGATTGAAGGTTGATTGTGGAATTGTTGGTATTTTCAAAAGTCTGATAATAATCGTTCTTACCTGAATGGATTCCCCTGTCGTAGTTGAGTAAGCTGATATCCCAGTCATAGTATAAAACCTTGAAGAACACCCTTTCATCAATAATGGGGAATTTTTGAAGTTGAACTACGGTTGCTTCAATATCCCCTTTTGCCAGAGTTTTGATTAACACAAGGTCTGTGCTTTCATAGAAATTCGAGATCAACCCTGCAATGGGTACAGCACATCCTACTCCTTCTACACAACCTGGGAGTGGGGCAAACATCCATCCCAGCTCTTTATCTGCTTCTCTTACAGTTCTCTCAGGTGGAAATTCATAAGAAAATGCGATTGAAGGCAGTAATAAACATAAAAGAAACCAAAATTTTGCCATTCTAATGAATAAATAACTGCCTTTAATCAGGATAATAGTATTATTTGAAAATTGAAAATAAACTCTAAGTAGATCTATTTTATCATTTGCCATCCAAATATTATTTTCACTAAACTGTCTTTGCGTATTTGCTAATATTAACCTGCTATCTATTTCTTCATATTCATGGTCAATCAGCAAATCAATTAAACAATGAGATAAAATAATTTGGTAATTTTTTATTCTTTCAGACACGAAAAATGTTGCTAACTCCAATCATAATTTTCCAAGTTCTTTACCTCTTTTTTGTGCTTCTTCTATGGCTTTCCTAATAAGATTAAAAAAACTATCATTATTTTCCGCCCTAGTTTTGAGTATTATAGGTGCAAGTTGGATTCTTTTTTTACCATTCCATGATTCATACGAAACTTTTGGAGTTGGGATAGAAATTTCAAGGTGGACAACACCACTAAATAGTTACCTTGTCATATTTGGTTGGTTTTTATTTATTGCTATAAGTTTCTTGTGTCTACAGATATCTCATCACGTACTAGAGATAGGAGTGAAGGTTTTCCATAAGGATTTGCTGGTATGTTATGAATTGACGTGCCTTATTATTTTCTTGGCAAGCCTCGCTTCCGCTCTTTGTTTGATTCTAGTCGAATATTGGACTGCCGCTTGTTTGGTTGTGTTATTCGGCATGTTCGTGATAGCCATGGTGATAGAGATTTCCCGGAAACCGTTGAAAAACACCTCGGGCATTGTACCTCTACTGCTATTGAGTATGGCGCTAGCTATCAGTATTGGGGTTGAATTTCTGCATTTAGCGGGCGATATAGGAA
>CAXDLF010000128.1:0-2355 GCA_963989885.1 uncultured Gammaproteobacteria bacterium | reverse complement strand
ATGATACGGCGACCACCGAGATCTACACCTAAGCCTTCGTCGGCAGCGTCAGATGTGTATAAGAGACAGGGGTATTGTTGCAGAAATAATTTTAGCCCCACTACTAGGACACGAAGCACTCGTTGACTTTGTTGACTCACTCTCAAGTAGTCCTTTTATATTGATATTAGATTCTATCCAGGACCCAAGAAATCTAGGTGCTTGCCTTAGAAGTGCTAACGCAGCTGGGATCGACTGTGTTGTTCTTAATAAAGATGGTTCTGCGCCTATAAATGCGCTTGTCCATAAAACATCTGCTGGTGCAATCAATAAACTCAAAATATTTCAAGTAACAAACTTAGTAAGGACTATTAAATCGGTGCAATCTCGGGGACTATGGGTAATAGGTCTTGATGGAGGTGTGACAACTTCAATATATGATATTAATCTTATTGATCCAACAGCAATCGTAATGGGCACTGAAGGTAAGGGGTTAAGACAACTCATTAAGAAAACCTGTGATCAGATAGCCCAGATACCAATGATAGGTAATGTTGAAAGCCTTAACGTTTCCGTTGCAACTGGCATTGCTCTATTTGAAGTCAGAAGACAGAGACAAATTAATAAAAATTAAGAAAGTTTCTGGTATCATTCTCAGGCTTTAGAAAACAGATAATGGAATTAAATAAAAGTCTTCCAGACCAACTAAAACTATTCAACTTTGCTAAAAAAGAAATTAGCTTGTCAGGACTATATCAGATTTCTGATTTTCCTAAAATAAGTGAAATTTCCAGCAACAAAACAGAAAATATCAGGGTGGATTTATCGTTTTATTTAAATAATAATAAAACACCTTGTGTTGATGGGATAATTGAGTTAGATATTGTTTTAGCATGCCAAAGATGTTTAGATGATTTATCTATAGCATTGAAAATTAATTTTAATTTGGCATTTGTAAGACATAATGAAGAATCTGAAGAAATTGACTCACATTATGAGATATATGTGATTGAAGAGGAGGAGTTGGCGACACATGATTTAATTTCTGATGAAATTTTATTATCAATTCCAATGGTTCCAAATCATGATTATGATTGCTTAAAAGAGATTAATAGACAAGAAACAGTTGAAGGAAAATCTGAAAATCCTTTTGCTATACTAAAAAAATTAAAATAGCCGGTGGTGGCAAGGAGTAAAAATGGCGGTACAAAAAAGCAGAAAAACACCTTCAAAACGAGGTATGCGCAGGTCACATAATGCATTGAAAAATCCTGCATTGTCTGAAGACCAAGAGACAGGTGAAATTCATTTAAGACACCATATTACTGAAGATGGCTACTATCGCGGTAAACAGGTTGTTAAATCTCCTGTCGAAGATATCGAAGACTTAGAAACCTAACAAATTGTTATGACAATTAAGGTATCAATTGATGCCTCTGGCGGTGACTTTGGATTTCCTGTTACCGTGAAAGCTGGAATCAATGCTTTAGGTATCTATCAAGACCTTCATCTCCACTTTGTAGGTGATGAGAAATGTATTCAGAAAGAGCTGAATAAGCACTCAATTTATAATTCTTTCTTAGATCGAATTTCTATTACGCATGCTTCTGAAGTCATTGATATGGGTGACTCTCCTTCTACTGCACTGCGACATAAAAAAGACTCGTCAATGAGAGTAGCGATTAACCTTATTGAAAATGGTACTGTAGATGCATGCGTTAGTGCAGGCAATACTGGAGCTTTGATGTCAATAGCTCGATTTATACTAAAAACAATCGAAGGTGTTGATAGACCGGCTATTATGGGAAGTATTCCAACTCTAAATGGACATATCCATGTCCTTGACTTGGGTGCAAATGTTGACTCAAAACCAGAAACTTTATTACAATTTGCAATCATGGGTTCTATTGTGGTACAGAACACTGAAAATATTAAAAATCCTACTATCGGCCTGTTGAATGTTGGTGTAGAGGAAATGAAAGGTCATAATAAAATACAGGACACTGCGGAACTTCTCAAAGATTCTTCACTCAATTATTCAGGGTTTGTTGAGGGTGATGACATATTCAAAGGTGTCGTTGACGTAGTAGTTTGTGATGGATTCGAAGGCAATATAGCTTTAAAGGCAAGCGAAGGAGTGGCTAATATGTTTTCACATCTTATCAAAGAATCATTTAACAAAAACTTCTTAACTAAACTGGTAGCTATTTTTGCAAAACCAGTAATGAGTAATTTCAAGTCCAAAGTTGACCCTAGTCAATACAATGGTGCAAGCCTGCTTGGTCTAAAAGGAGTAGTGGTAAAAAGCCATGGAAATGCTGATGTTGATTCATATTTTCAAGCAATTAAAGAAGCATACCTAGAAGCCCATGCTAA
>CAXDLF010000127.1:0-2543 GCA_963989885.1 uncultured Gammaproteobacteria bacterium | reverse complement strand
ATGTTGTGTTTGACCAACCCATTCCTGAAAAAGGGATAATTCTTACCTCTATAGCAAATTACTGGTTTCAAAAAACCGAACACATTATTCAGAACCACTTAACCGACATAAGCCTTGAAGAGGTATTGTCAAAAAATGAAGTTGAAATGCTTTCCGGTCGAGCAATTGTCGTTAAAAAGCTAAGGCCCTTGGCAATAGAGGCTGTCGTTAGAGGCTACTTAATTGGCTCTGGATGGAAAGAATATCTTTCTTCAGGTATGGTTTGTGGCATTCAGCTACCACAAAATATGAGGCTTGCCCAGAAGCTTTTAAGGCCTCTCTTTACGCCCTCCTCAAAAGCAGGCGTTGGCGAACATGATGTCAATATATCCTTCAAAGAAACAGAGGCCATTGTCGGCAGTGAGCTTGCAACTCAAATCAAGGAGATAAGCTTAAAAATCTATCGATTTGCTGCAGAACACGCCCTCAATTGTGGCATTATAATCGCTGACACGAAGCTAGAGTTTGGTCTTGATGAAGATAACCGACTGACCTTAATGGACGAATTATTAACACCTGACTCTTCTAGGTTTTGGTCTGCTGAGAATTATCAGCCAGGGAGCAGCCCAAAAAGCTATGACAAACAAATTATAAGAGACTATTTGGAAACACTTGATTGGAACAAGAAGCCGCCTGCCCCCAATCTGCCGAACAAAGTTATGGCCAAGGCCACAGAAAAATATCGCCAAGTTCATTCAATATTATGCAACTGAGCGGACACATAGACAAAATGCATACCTCCTTAGAAGAAGGCATTGCTCATTACAAGCTCTCGCTTGACGACCAACAGGTTGACATGGACTTCCTTGTGGGAAAACATATTGAACTTACATATAACAAAACGATACAATGCGCCAATCCAGAATGTAAGCGCATTACTCCTAAAAGTTTTTCACAGGGCTACTGTTTCCCTTGTGCGCGCTCTCTGGCCAGGTGCGACCTATGTATTATGAGGCCTGAAACTTGTCACTACCACCTTGGCACCTGTAGGGAGCCTGAGTGGGGGCTGTCAAATTGCTTTACTCCTCATGTTGTCTATCTTGCAAACTCCTCTGGAGCTAAAGTTGGCATCACCCGAAAAACAAACACTCCTAGTCGCTGGATCGACCAGGGCGCAATCTGTGCGCTGCCGATACTTGAAGTAAAAACACGCCTAGAATCAGGCCTTATTGAAAAAGCTTTAAAGTCGTTTATCACTGACAAAACAAACTGGAGAGCGATGCTGAAAAACGAAACAACTCCCGCCGACCTTGTTACAACTAAGGCGTCTTTATTGGGTGAAATTTCTGGCCTTGTAGATGAGCTTAGAGCAAAAATCTTGCCAGACGACATCATAAATATTGACTACCCTGTGTTAAAATATCCCACCAAAGTTGTCTCTTTAAGCTTTGACAAAAACCCCGTCATATCAGGCGTTTTGAATGGAATTAAGGGACAGTATTTATTACTTGATAGCGGTGTGCTTAATGTGCGAAAGTTTAGCTCATACCATCTTACGCTCTCCACTTGATAACAACGACTAACTATATGAAGCTAACGGCAAAAGAGTTTAGAAATGAAAAAAACAAACGCCTGACCCTGCTCGGAATGTCAGGTGTCGGCAAGACGCACCTCGCAAAACTTATCGGAGAAAATGGCGGATGGTACCATTTTTCGGGCGACTACCGTATTGGCGCATCCTATTTAAAGGATGAAATCATTAACAACATTACCCAAAAAATGAAACAAGACCCGTGGCTTCAGAACCTATTAGACAACCAGTCTATTAGTGTCAATAGTCAGGTCACCTTTGATAATCTAGAGCCCATTTCTGCGTTCCTTGGAAAAGTAGGCAACCCAGAAGAAGGTGGTCTTGCGATTGATGAGTTCATTCGTCGTCAAGGGCTTTTTCTTGAAGCAGAAATCAAAGCTATGTATGACGTTCCAAGCTTTATCAAACAATCCCAAAAATCAGGATATGACAATTTCATCAACGATGCGGGTGGCAGTTTGTGTGAGCTGGGAGACAAAAAACTTTACGAGCTTTTGGCCAAGAACACCTTGATTGTTTATATTAAAACAGACAAAGAGGCTGAGAGGTTGCTCATAGAACGATCCAAAAACCAGCCCAAGCCAGTGTACTATCATCCAGACTTTTTTGCGACTGCTTTGAGCTCTTATCTTGAAAAAAACAGATTTGACTATGTTGCACAAATAAATCCTGATGCTTTTGTGCGTTGGGTTTTTCCTAGACTAGTTGAAGACCGTCTAGGAAAATATCAAGCGCTTGCTAATCAATATGGCTACACCATAAAAAGCGACGACCTTTATGAATGCCGTTCTGCAGATGATGTTGTTAATCTTATTGCTGGAGCCTTAGACTAACATGCCGTTAATAGCTCATTCCGAACTGCCCTCATTTCAGCGCCTAAAAAAACAAGGCGAAACAGTTCTATCAAAAGATAGGGCAGAGCATCAAACCATCCGCGAGCTTCATATTGGCCTCTTAAACATGATGCCTGATG
>CAXDLF010000126.1:0-2639 GCA_963989885.1 uncultured Gammaproteobacteria bacterium | reverse complement strand
GTAGTCGCAAGTTCGGTTTGGTAAACTTTGTTTCGCTCTTGCCGGATTTTGGCTATGATTTTTGGTGATTGTGTCAAAGTAAAGGCACTCTGCCTGGGTGCCGCAAAGCCTGCAAGGCGTGCTGCTTCAGTGCGTCCCTTCCCATGATGGACCAGGTAAAAGATAAAACTACTTTGTCTGTCTGATAATTGTACTTGTCTCATATATGTTTATTTTTGATTATATATATATTAAATCAAAATAATTACTAAATTACAAATAATTTTGAATCGATTTGAATGAGTGATTGATCTTGTCCTTGTCTTCTACTAGGTTAAATCATAATTATATTTCTAACCTCTAACAACAAAGGGCATATGAGTCTAAAAAATGTCATGACTGTAATAACCGTTGTAACTGGTTTAGTAGGTTTAAGCTTTATTATTATCCCTACTTTAATTACAAACCAAGTTTTTCCTAATGTAGGTGAGGAAGCAATTATGGTTGGAGTATTCCATCGCCAACTAATGGGAGCAATGGTCCTTGTTTTTAGTATTTTTCACTGGTTTATGAGAGATGCAGAAGAAGCAATTGCAAAGCGGTTTTTATTTGCATCAGGGATTAGTTTTTTATTGAATGCACTTATGATACTAAAAGTAGGTGTCGTTGATGCAGTTACTACTTTCCCTTTTCCACCATTTATCCTTTTACTAATTCTTGCGACAGTTTCATTTTACTTCTCAAAAAAAGGACATTCTGGTCCTGATCAGTAAGCTCACAAAGCTTCAAGTTTCTTTCTGCCTGTTAAGAATTAGTGGATCGACCTGATTTAAATAATTAGGTGTCCATATAGGTGTCCATCATTCCGGAAAAGGTGTCCATATAGGTGTCTATAAGCCGTCACACTAGATAGTAATTTACAGTACTTAATGATACTTTAATAGATTGATAATACTATAGATAATTGTAATTGACAACAACAAATAGTAGTCTATGATAATCTTGACTATCAAACTTCTAATCAGTAGGTTACAGGTTCAAGTACTATCTGGTGCGCAATAATATCAGGTATTAGAGAGAATAGGCCTTTCTCTCAAAATCATTATAACGAAACCCTTAGTTCAGTAAAGTCCAGCGGTCTTAAGGTTTTTTTTGTATTCCAGCAAAGCACCAGGATATGTATCTTCAAGGAATGCTTGACTTAAGTTGGAATTAATTTCAAGTGCCTTAGCAAGAGACTCCTTGGCCTTGAGCTGATCTCCCAGAGCGGCTTGACAAGCCGCAAGTCCGGAAAAAGCCCAGAAGCCAGCGTTAGGATGTCTAGTTGCCTTTTCCATCCATTCAGAAGCTTCATCATTTTGTTCTAGGCTCATTAATGTGGCGCCCTTCATATGCTCAAATACCCAGAGCAGGGGATCTCTAGGGCTTAGACGAATAGCCTCATTCATCATTCGACCTGATACTTCCGCATCACCACCTGGTGTCATCATGTACAAATGGGCAAGACCGTGGTATGCGTGTGCGTAGCTCGGATTGAGTTCAATAGCCCTTTTCAGTTCTGGTTCGGCCTTTTCCGGCTGGAAAGAAAACGCTCGTGATCTTCCTAGTGCATAATGACAGAAAGGGTCTTGGTCATCGAGGACTACGGACTGCTCGGCATATCTCAGAGCCGACTCGATACACTTTTTTGGTTCTTGGGTAAAATTAGCACCAACCAAAACAATCAAGCTTACCGAGACTCCAGCATGCGCAGATGCAAATTCCTCATCCAAGGCGATCGCCTGTTTGTAGAGATTTATGGCTGACTCAACATTTTCCTTTGAAAATTGATACATGTGCCACTGAGCTTTTTGAAAAAGGTCCCAAGCGCCCAAATTATCTGAGGTTTTCCGACGTGCCCGCTGACGTTCAGATCGGGCCAGTTCGGGTTCAATAGACGCGGCAATGGTCTCGGTTATTTCATCCTGAAGATCAAAGATATCGTCAAGTTTCCGATCATAGCGTTCAGACCATATTTGAGAACCGCTTCTAGAGTCTATGAGTTGTACCGTTATTCTTACCCGGGGACCTGCTTTTCTGACACTTCCCTCAAGTACATAATCAACCTTAAGTTCACGAGCTACTTCTCGCACGTCTACAGCTGTGCCTTTATAGACGAATGTAGAATTGCGGGCAATTACTGAGAGCCAGTGATAACGAGAAATCACTAAGATAATGTCTTCTGTAATCCCGTCAACAAAATATTCCTGTTCAGGATCACCGCTAATATTTGAAAAAGGGAGAACTGCAATTGCAGGGGGATTGCCACTGGTGGAATCAACGCCTTTTGAATCTGAATCAATACTAGAGATTTTAATATTCGTTTCTGTTTTTATTGAATCTTCAGCTTTCGGAAGTGTAGAAACTTCAATTTTATAGGTTGGAACTGGATTGGTAATGTTCTTCATTACCTGCTCTCCAGTGCTTACAAAGCTCATGTCAAGTTTTCGGCATACCTCATCATGAAACTTTCCTGAAAGTGTGATACCTCCCGGTTCAGCTGAAGCTTCAAGTCGAGCAGCAACATTAACTCCGTCACCATAAAGGTTTTCTCCTTCTATAATTACATCCCCAAGATTTAAACCAACACGAAACCTGTCTCTTATACACATCTCCGAGCC
>CAXDLF010000125.1:0-2745 GCA_963989885.1 uncultured Gammaproteobacteria bacterium | reverse complement strand
TGGTATAAAGCGCGAAGCGCCAAGACATTACTGATAACTTTAATGACTAATAACTAAAGAAGAGAGAAAATATTATGCCAACTTTTGTATATATGACTAATTGTGACGGCTGCGGACATTGTGTCGATATTTGTCCGTCTGACATTATGCACATCGATAAAATTACCCGACGTGCCGTCAATATTGAACCTAATATGTGCTGGGAGTGTTACTCCTGCGTGAAAGCCTGTCCACAAGATGCAATTGATGTCCGTGGATATGCTGATTTCTCTCCTTTAGGTCATAGCGTTCGTGTACTTCGTGAGGAAGAGAAGGGAACAATCTCTTGGAAGATTAAGTTCAGAAATGGTCACGAGAAAAACTTTGTTTCTCCGATTACGACTAAGCCGTGGGGAAAGCATATTCCAAAACTTGCAGAGTTAGAGATACCTGATAAGGAAGCACTTGACTCACAGTTCCTTTGCTTTGAACCAGATTTGCTAAACGTTGATACGGGACTTCCTACATTGAAAAAAGAACAACTAAAACAGGGCGTGTATTACTAGTGGGTAAAATTAAAACAGTTTTAGAAGATTGCGATATTCTTGTTGTCGGTGGTGGCATGGCAGGTACTGGCGCTGCATTTGAAGCTAGATACTGGGGACGTGATATGAAGATTATTTGTGTTGAAAAAGCCAACATTGATCGCAGTGGTGCAGTGGCCCAAGGTCTATACGCGATTAATTGCTATATGGGTATGCAGTGGGATGAGAATCAGCCAGAGGATCACGTGCGGTATGCACGTAACGACTTAATGGGTTTGGTGCGTGAAGACCTTGGTTATGATATGGCCCGTCATGTTGATTCCACAGTGCATATGTTCGACGAATGGGGCCTTCCTATGATGCGCAATAAAGAAACAGGACATTACCTGCGTGAAGGTAAATGGCAGATAATGATTCATGGTGAAAGCTACAAACCAATTGTTGCAGAAGCCGCTAAAAAGTCTGCTGACAAAATTTATAATCGAATTATGGTGACTCACCTGCTGATGGATGAAGGCAAAGAAAATCGAGTCGGTGGCGCAGTAGGCTTTAATATGCGTACTGGCAACTATCATGTTTTTCGTGCTAAAGCTGTTATTGTATCTGCTGGAGGTGCTTCGCATATTTTTAAGCCTCGATCTGTAGGTGAAGGTATGGGGCGAACTTGGTATGCACCTTGGAGCAATGGTTCAGCTTATGCATTGCCAATTGCTGTTGGCGCTAAAATGACTCAAATGGAAAATCGCATCGTTCTTACGAGATTTAAGGATGGTTATGGTCCAGTTGGTGCTTACTTTCTTCATCTTAAGACTTACACCCAAAATGGTAATGGAGAAAATTACGAAAAAAAATGGTATGAACACACCAAAAAACTAGTAGGAGAATATATTGATCATACGCCAGTCCCAACATGTTTGCGTAACCACGCTTTAATTGAGGAGGTTAAAGCTGGTGGAGGTCCGATTCATATGGTTACAATGGAGGCTTTCCAAGATCCTCATTTAGAAGAAGTGGGATGGGAGAACTTCCTTGGTATGACTATTGGACAGGCAGTTGTTTGGGCATCTCAAAACATTGATCCAAAATATATGAATCCTGAGCTTACTACATCTGAGCCATATGTTATGGGTTCTCATGCCACTTGTTCAGGAGCCTGGGTGAGTGGTCCAGAAGATTTATCACCACCTGAATATTTTTGGGGGTATAATCGAATGCTAACCGTTGATGGACTTTTTGGAGCAGGAGATACAGTTGGCGGTAGTGCTCACAAATTCTCTTCAGGGTCATTTACAGAAGGTCGTCTTGCCGCAAAAGCTGCAGTCAAATATATACAAGATCTGGGAGATGAAAATATTGAGGTAAGTAACAAGCAGTGCGAAGATTTTAAGGAGATTATATATAAACCTTTGGAGAACTACACTGTGGGTCGCAACGAGATCACCGCTGGAACAGTTTCACCAAGTTATCTTTTACCTATTCAAGGTCTTCAACGTCTTCAGAAGATTATGGACGAATATGTTGGTGGTGTCGGTACAAACTATATGACAAACGAGAATTTGCTAAAAAAAGGTATAGAGTTATTAGGTATGCTGCAAGAAGACCTTGAGCATATTGGAGCTGAAGATTATCATCAGCTTATGCGTGCATGGGAGTTGAAGCATCGCGCACTTACTTCAGAGTGCGTGGCACAACATACTCTTTTCCGTGAGGAGACGCGCTGGCCGGGTTACTACTATCGGGGTGACCATATGAAATTGGATGATGATAATTGGCATTGCCTAACCTTATCTCGTCGTGATCCTAAAACTGGTGAATTTACTATGGAAAAAGCACCGCTTTATCACATCGTTGATGAGAAGAAAGACGGTAAATAAAATCATATTATTATTTTTTTAGTGAGTGGGTTAAATGAATCTTCTTGAGAAAACAGACGAAGAAATATTGGAGATTGCCAATCCTTTATGGGATGATCTTGTTAAATATTCTAACAATAAGGACTATGGGGGCTTTACAAAACATTTTTCTGCACAAATGCTGTTTGGTGCAAATGAAGTAGAAATAGGTAAGCAGTGGGCAAACAACAAATTATTAACAAGCTTATCAAAAGAAAGAAAGTTTTTTGGCTGCTTGAGACGAAATAATTTTGTAACAGTTCTTTTTAAACAGAAGAGCAATACAGTTCCTGTCTCTTATACACATCTGACGCTGCCGAAGAAGGCTT
>CAXDLF010000124.1:0-2757 GCA_963989885.1 uncultured Gammaproteobacteria bacterium | reverse complement strand
ACGGCATACGACATCAGCCTCGGTCTCGTGGGCTCGGAGATGTGTATAAGAGACAGCATATGAAGAGTTTAGGAAGGTTTTTGAAAAAGATCATGCATTAGCACGTCGTTTTCAAAAAATTGATATTGAAGAACCTTCAGTAGAAGACACTATCAAAATCTTACATGGATTAAAAAAATATTATCAAACCCATCATAATGTCAAGTTTTCTGCTGCTGCTTTGGCTTCTGCTGCGGAGTTAACACATCGACATATTGGGGATAGACGTTTGCCTGACAAGGCTATAGATGTAATGGATGAAGTCGGCGCCCTGCAACAAATCTTACCAAAGTCAAAACGCAAAATCAATATTGGTGTAGTAGATATAGAAAATATTGTTGCTAAATTGGCGCGCATTCCTTCACGTCAGGTCAATAGTGATGACAAATCACAACTTAAAAACCTTGAGGAAGATCTTAAATTAGGTGTTTTTGGTCAAGATAGTGCTGTTGAATCACTTTCGTCTGCTATAAAGCTAGCTCGTTCTGGCCTTTCTCCAATTGAGCAACCGATGGGTTCATTTTTATTTGCGGGTCCTACGGGAGTTGGGAAGACAGAAATTTGTAAGCAGCTTTCCCGCATTATGGGAGTTAAATTGTTGCGCTTTGATATGTCAGAGTACATGGAAAGGCATTCAATATCTAAACTTATAGGCTCACCCCCAGGCTATGTAGGTTACGATGAGGGTGGTTTGTTGACAGAAGCAGTGAATAGCAATCCTTATGCTGTACTCCTATTAGATGAAATTGAGAAAGCTCATCCAGATATATTTAATCTACTTTTGCAAGTAATGGATCATGGCATATTGACTGATGCAAACGGTCGAGAAGTAGATTTTAGAAATGTTATTCTTGTTATGACTTCAAATGTTGGAGCTCATAGTGTTCAACGTGCTTCTATAGGCTTTAATGAACAGGATCACTCACTTGATTATGAAGGTGAGCTTAAAAAGACTTTTACCCCAGAATTTAGAAATCGTCTTTCGGAAATTATTTACTTTAATAGTCTCAGTGAGGAAGTTGTAGTCTATGTAGTCAACAAATTCCTTTTTGAACTTGAAGATGTGCTTGAGCAAAAAAATGTTTCACTTATTATTTCTGATGCTGCTCGGAAGTGGTTTGCAAAAAATGGCTATGACTCTAAGATGGGTGCTCGTCCAATGGCTAGATTAATTGAAAAGAAGGTTAGAAAGCCGCTTGCTGATGAATTGCTTTTTGGTCAGTTGAGCGAAGGTGGCACTGTTAGAGTAGGAGTGAACAAAGACAAAATTGCTTTAACTATCTCTTAATGAGAATACTGATCAGTAATGATGATGGCTATCAAGCCAAAGGAATCAAGCAGCTTGCAGAATCACTTAGTGAAATCGCAGAAATTATTATTGTTGCTCCAAATACAAATAAATCAGCTGCTAGTAGCTCATTAACACTTGGTAAACCATTAAAACCCATTCAAATAGAACATAATATTTATGCAATAGATGCGACCCCAAGTGACTGCGTACATTTGGCATTGTGTGGCTTTATTAAAGAATCGATTGACCTAGTAGTAACTGGTATCAATTTTGGTCCTAATTTAGGAGATGATGTTATTTATTCTGGTACCGTGGCTGGTGCGATAGAGGGTCGCTTTATAGGTTTACCATCAATAGCTATATCTTTGGCTAGTTTTGAATGTGAAAACTTTGAAACCGCAGGTGCAATTGCCAAGCAGTTAGTAGCACAGATTGATAAGGCCCCTCTATCTTACAATACTATTATGAATGTTAATGTTCCAGATGTGCCTCTTAGCAAAATTAAAGGTATTAAAAGTACTCGTTTAGGGAATCGACATCAGTCTAGTCCCAGTATTCAGGACGAAAATAATCCCTCTCTATTTTGGATTGGTGAAAATGGAAAAGAAGCTGACAACGGCGAAGGAACCGACTTCCATGCCATTGCTAATAATTTTGTTTCCGTGACACCACTACAGATCGATTTAACAAAGTATTCTGAAGTGAAGCAAGTCTCTGATTGGCTCAAAGATTTAGACTATTGATTCCAAGTATCTCTGAGTCCAACTGTTTTGTTAAAAACTAGACCGTCGGATTGATTGTCGCGACAAAAATAACCTTCTCGCTCAAATTGATAAGATATTTCAGGCTTTGCATTTATCATACTTGGTTCAACAAACCCTTTTCTAATTTTAATAGATTCAGGATTTATGGCAGAAGTTAGGTCGTCGAAGCTTCCTGGATTAGAATTTAAAAAGAGTCGGTCATAAATTCTAAACTCAGCCTCTATTGATTTACTAGCTTCAACAAAGTGAATGACACCTTTAATTTTACGTCCATCAGGGGGATTATTACCTAGTGTTTCAGGGTCGTAAGTGCAATATACGGTAGACACATCACCATTTTCATCGTATTCAATACGATTAGCTTTAATTACATAAGAATTTCTTAAGCGTACCTCTTTATCTAATGTTAAACGTTTATATTTATTGTTAGGTGATTTTTCCAAGAAGTCCTCTTTATCAATATATAACTCACGACTAAAGAAAATATCTCGTTTACCCATTTCTTCATTTTGAGGGTGAATTGGTGCTTGAAGAGTTTCTAATTTATTTTCTGGATAGTTTTCAATCACTAATTTAATTGGATTTAATACAGCCATTGTTCTAGGAGCAACAACATTAAGATCATCTCTAATTGAAGCCTCCAGAATTCCAACATCAGTAACA
>CAXDLF010000123.1:0-2792 GCA_963989885.1 uncultured Gammaproteobacteria bacterium | reverse complement strand
TTAAAAGGGAGTTCTAATCTTGCCCCATTTACATGAATGTGCAAATTATTTTCATCCTAGTTACCAGTGACATAATTATATCACTAGATTCTAAAATTGAAGATAAATAAGAAGCGAACACATGGTAAAATTTCCCAAGTTTTTCTTTCCGCCCTAGGAGAATTTTTTTGCCTCAAAACGCCATACTAGCTCTTGAAGATGGTCAAATTTTCTGGGGCAAGTCAATTGGTTCTATAGGTGAAACAGTTGGAGAGGTGGTTTTTAATACTGCCATGACAGGGTATCAAGAAATATTGACAGACCCCTCTTACTCCCAGCAAATTGTCGTTCTAACTTATCCCCATATAGGTAATACTGGCATCAATATAGTTGACGAAGAATCTTCTGGAGTTTACGCTGCTGGTTTAATTATTAGGAACTTGCCAATTTCCCATAGTAATTGGCGTTCTGAGATGAGTCTCGAATACTACTTGTCAAGTAACAATATTGTTGCGATTTCGAATATTGATACTAGAGCTTTAACACGACATTTGCGAATCAACGGAGCATTAAAAGGTTGTATTATAGCTGCGGATAATATTAATTCAGGTCAAGCCATTGAAAAAGCAAAAGCATTCTTTGGTCTGAAAAATATGGACTTAGCAAAAGTTGTGTCTACTAATAAGACCTATACTTTTAATCAGGGAAGTTATGATTTAGTACGTTCTGATTTTCGTAAAGCGACTTCGAAATTTAAGGTAGCTGTCTATGATTATGGAGTGAAGAAAAACATTCTTAGAATGTTGGTTGATAGAGGTTGCGAGCTTACTGTATTCAACGCTGAATCTCCGGCAGAAGAAGTTCTAGATATCAATCCAGATGGCATTTTTTTATCCAATGGTCCAGGCGATCCTGAACCTTGTGATTATGCCATTAATAATATTAAAAAATTACTGGAAAAGGACCTACCAATTTTTGGTATTTGTTTGGGTCATCAACTTCTATCTCTTGCAAGTGGAGCTAAAACTGAAAAAATGAAATTTGGGCATCATGGTGCAAATCATCCTGTACAAGATTTAAACTCAAAGAAAGTGATGATAACTTCACAAAATCACGGCTTTACTGTCTCAGAAGAAAACTTTCCTCAAAATGTTGAAGTAACCCATCGGTCTTTGTTTGATAAAACCATACAAGGTATCAAGATTAAGGATAAATCTGCGTTTAGCTTTCAAGGTCATCCCGAAGCTTCGCCGGGGCCTCACGATGTAAGGGTTTTGTTCGATCAATTTATTAATTATATGTCTCATTGAAAATTTTATAGTTAAGCATGCCTAAAAGAGAAGACATAAACAGTATTTTAATCATTGGTGCTGGACCTATCATTATAGGTCAGGCCTGTGAATTTGATTATTCCGGTGCGCAAGCTTGTAAGGCACTTCGAGAGGAAGGTTATCGCATTATTTTGGTTAACTCAAATCCTGCCACCATCATGACTGATCCTAAAATGGCAGATGCAACCTACATCGAACCAATTGTATGGAGAACTTTAGAAAAAATTATTGAAAAAGAAAAACCTGATGCCCTGTTGCCTACAATGGGCGGTCAAACAGCACTTAACTGCGCATTAGATCTTGAACGACATGGCATATTGGCTAAGCACAATGTTGAAATGATTGGTGCCAACAAAGAAGCCATTGATAAAGCTGAAGACAGAGAATTATTTCGTAAAGCAATGTTAAAAATTGGCTTAGATATGCCTAAGGCTGCAATAGCACATAATATGGAAGATGCACACACAGTTCAAGAAACTGTTGGTTATCCTACTATTGTTCGCCCATCATTTACGATGGGTGGAACTGGAGGAGGGGTTGCATATAACAAAGAACAATTTATTGAAATCTGTCAACGCGGACTAGATTTATCTCCTACCAATGAACTCTTAATTGAAGAATCTATTATTGGTTGGAAGGAATTTGAAATGGAAGTAGTTCGTGACCATAAGGACAACTGCATTATTGTTTGTTCTATTGAAAATTTTGATCCAATGGGCATTCATACAGGCGACTCAATTACAATCGCTCCAGCCCAAACGCTGACAGATAAAGAATATCAGTTAATGCGAAATGCTTCTTTAGCGGTTCTCAGAGAGATTGGTGTGGATACCGGTGGCTCTAATGTTCAATTTGCACTTAACCCAGTTGATGGACGATTGACTATTATTGAGATGAATCCAAGGGTGTCACGTTCGTCCGCATTGGCTTCAAAGGCTACTGGTTTTCCAATAGCTAAGGTTGCAGCTAAACTTGCTGTGGGCTTTACGCTTGATGAACTTGAGAATGATATAACTGGAGGTAAGACGCCTGCCTCATTTGAACCAACGATTGATTACGTGGTCACGAAAATCCCACGGTTTGCATTTGAAAAATTTCCAAAGGCAGACGATCGTTTAACCACACAAATGAAATCAGTTGGCGAAGTGATGTCAATAGGATCGACTTTCCAGGAGTCTCTTCAAAAGGCAATTCGAGGATTGGAGACCGATAAATCAGGTCTTGATCCAATAATCGACATCTCAGCAGATGACGCCAGAGGAAAGATTCGAAGCGAATTACTATCAGCAGGTGCAGATAGAATTTTCTATCTGGCGGATGCTTTTAGAATGGGAATGACCAAAAAAGAGGTTTTTGACCTTTCAAAAATAGACCCTTGGTTCCTAGCACAAGTTCAGGATCTTATACTTACTGAAGAGAACATTATAGGTTCTTCATTAAAAGAGTTTGATGCCGAGCTTATGCTTCAACTAAAGAAAAAAG
>CAXDLF010000122.1:0-2818 GCA_963989885.1 uncultured Gammaproteobacteria bacterium | reverse complement strand
CATTACTGAGCATTATTGCCGGCACAGTTGTCTATATGGCTGCAGTACAAATGTGATAAATGTCAAGCACTGATTTTTTATGAGTGTCAATAATTATGGTTATGTAAGTAACAATATTTAAAGAAAAAAGCTCGATTTAAATTGAGCTTTTTTATGGTGGAGGCTGGGACCGGAGTCGAACCGGTCTATAAGGCTTTGCAGGCCCCTGCATAACCGCTTTGCTACCCAGCCAATTCAAATAAAAATAAAAAAAGCCTGTTCACACAGGCCAACGCAAACAGTTAGAATTTGGAGCGGGAAACGAGATTCGAACTCGCGACATTCACGTTGGCAACGTGATGCTCTACCAACTGAGCTATTCCCGCATAAGGATTGAAATTATAGTGTTTTTTTTCTAGCTGTCAAATGTTTTTAAACCTGCAATTAGATATTTTGTACCTGACCAAAGAGTAAGAACTGTAGCCATAAATAAAAGCACTTTTCCCGCAATATTGATCTGATTATATGAAAAAAATAATAGTGGCTGTTGAAGCAAAAGAAACAGTATAGCAACCATCTGCATAAATGTTTTTGATTTGCCAATCCATGAAACAGCAACATTTGCTCTTTTGCCTACTTCACTCATCCACTCTCTAAGTGCAGAAACTAGAATTTCTCTAGAAATAATAATAATCGCAGGTATGGTAATGAACCAAGAGTAATAATAATCCGTTAAGAGAACAAGAGCAACACAAACCAAGAGTTTGTCTGCAACTGGGTCTAAAAATGCTCCAAATGCTGATGTTTGATTAAGCTTTCTAGCTAATAATCCATCTAAAAAATCAGAAGCACTGATTAGGATAAAAATTACAACTAAGACATTATTGATCCAGGGTAAAGGAGTTCCATTATTAATTAAGGCTAAAGGGGCTCCTTCTAAATAGCCCGGTTGTAGGTAGAATAATCCTACAAAGACAGGAATTAATCCAATCCTTGTTAGAGTGATAATATTTGGAAGAGTTATCATATGCAGGTCATTCTATCAAAGAGTTTTGTATTTTAGAGTCAACTTTAAATTTATGGCGCGCTCGGCAGGAGTCGAACCTGCAACCGCTCGGTTCGTAGCCGAGTACTCTATCCAGTTGAGCTACGAGCGCAGGTGCGTAATTATCGCTATCTTTCAACTAAAGGTCAAGAAGAGATTGAGGTTTTCGACAAAATATCAACCAATTCATCTAACTTCATCATTCGTGAGCCCTTGATTAAAATAGTTGCACCTGGATGACACTCATTAAGTTTAATGTAAAGTGACTCAATATCTGAAAAAAGCTCGCCATTGTAATGCTTTGAATCTTTACCGATCGTATAAAGTTTATCCAACCCTGCCTGATTCGCATACTCCCCGATTTCTTGGTGAAGTTTCCTCGAATTGGCTCCTAGCTCGCCCATTGAACCGAGGACAGCAATTTTTTCACCGGAGAAGGTTTTCAATGTATCGATTGCAGCCTTCATAGAGTGAGGGTTGGCATTATAACTGTCATCTAGTATCGTGAAGCAATGACTCTCTAGCAATTGAAGTCTACCTTTTTCGATGGTGGTTTTTTCGAGACCTTCTTTTATTAGAGGAAGACTAACACCAAGTTCATTAGCACAAGCTGCAGCAGCCAGAGCATTGTCTATTTGATGAAATCCAATCATGGCCAGTTTAATGTTGATGACGTCGTTTTTGCAATGTAGGTCAAAGTTTAAATGTGCTCTCTCATGCCGAATATTGCTTGCATAAATGGAACTCATATTTCCAAAAAAAGTAAATTTTTGAGTTCCAGACATTTTTTGCCATACACTCTGATGTGGTGACTTATTATGCATCAAAGCAATGCCATTTTGGGAAAGAGATTCGAATATTTCACCTTTGGCTTTTACTAAGCTCTTGAGAGATCCAAACTCTCCTAAATGGGCGTTATTAGCATTTGTGATTAATGCCAAATCGGGTTTGGCAATATCACAAAGTAATGTAATTTCTTTTTCATGGTTTGCGCCCATCTCGATAACGCAATATTGATGCTTTTCAGATAGTTTAAGAATCGTTTGCGGGACACCTAGATGATTATTAAGGTTGCCTTTTGTTGAAAGGGTTGGCGCGTGCAATGACAAGATAGAATCAAGCATGTTTTTAGTAGTTGTTTTACCATTACTTCCGGTTATTGCTATGACCTGAGGTGAGAATGATTGGCGATACCAAGTGGCTAATTTTTGATAAGCTTTCTCTGTGTCTTTTACAATAATAGTAGGCAAACTTGTACTCACTTTTTTATGAGCAATAATCGCTTTAGCTCCTAGCTCTTCAGCGTTTTCGGTGAAAAGGTGTCCATCAAAATTTTCACCTTCGAGAGCTATAAAAAGTCTACCGGAAACTCTTTTTCGAGTGTCAGTACAAATTCCTTTAAACCTGATTTCTTCTTTTTTAGAAAGACTTCCATTGACAATATCGGCGACTTTGTGTGTATCAGATAAGAGCATCTGATGCGATCTCGATATCACTGAATGGAAGTACTTGAGAACCTATTATTTGGGTTGTTTCATGACCCTTTCCGGCAATAAGCAAGACTTCATCTTCATTCAATGTAGTTATGGCTGTGTTGATGGCAATTTTTCTATCTAGAATAACTTGAGTGTTATTATCTTTTTCTATACCAGTTAGGATATCTTCAATGATGTTTTCTGGCTTCTCATTTCTTGGATTATCATTTGTCAGAATAATACTGTGAGCAAGTTCACTCGCAATTTTACCCATCTGTTGTCGTTTACTTTTATCTCTATTACCTCCACAACCAAACAC
>CAXDLF010000121.1:0-2909 GCA_963989885.1 uncultured Gammaproteobacteria bacterium | reverse complement strand
ATGATACGGCGACCACCGAGATCTACACCTAAGCCTTCGTCGGCAGCGTCAGATGTGTATAAGAGACAGGTTTTGGCTCATAGCACTATGCACAACGACTTTGAATCAATGATGAAGCGTATGTTTAAACAAATGCAGATGATCGATATGCACCATGATCACTTGTTTGAACAGATGGATCCAAGACATAATAATCAAAGATTATTTATGGATCAAAGTGAAGATGCAAACGCCATTAAACTCAGCATCACTCTCGAAGGGATAAACAAAGAAGACCTGGACATACACATCGAAAAGAATTTCCTGATTATAAAGGCTGAGAAAGAGATCAGCAGCGAAACTAGCCATTCAAAGCGATCGTTTGTGCAAAAAATGCTAATCCCAAAAAATGCCGACAGAGCAGGCATTACAGCTCAGTTTGAGGATAACGTTTTAGTGGTAACAATACCTAAAAATACCGAGAATAAACCTGAAGTTCAACAAATTATAATTCAGTAATCGTCTTATTTGCCTCTTCTGTCACCTTTTGTTGAGAATAAAAGATTTCAGTAATGCTTAGGGCAGTGTTATTTGAATTGTCCATCTTTTAAGTATTTAATTTGGTTACGGACATCTGCAGCCTGTTCGAATTTCAAGTCCTCAGCAAATTCATACATCTCCTTTTCTAGGCGCTTTAATTCCTTCGCAAGCTGAACAGGAGACAAGCGAACCTGTATCATCTCTGTCTCTATTTCTCCTATCTCAGAGGCCGACAGGTCGGTATCAAGAATATCAACGATTGGCTTCACAACACCTTTAGGTTTTATCCCGTATTTTTCATTGAAAGCCTTTTGCTTGTTCCTTCTTCTGGTTGTTTCGTCTATTGCTCTTTGCATCGAGTTGGTTACCCGGTCTGCATATAAAATGACGCTGCCATTGATGTGCCTTGCGGCACGCCCCATAGTCTGAATGAGTGACCGCTCTGAGCGTAGAAACCCTTCCTTGTCGGCATCTAATATTGCTACCAGTGAGACTTCCGGTATGTCCAAACCCTCTCGAAGCAAGTTGATTCCTACCAGTACATCAAACACACCGAGACGTAAATCACGAATAATCTCTACCCTCTCGACAGTGTCAACATCTGAATGAAGATACCTGACCTTGACGTTGTGTTCGTGCAAATAATCGCTTAACTGTTCAGACATGCGCTTGGTGAGTGTTGTTACAAGCACTCTCTCTTTGATGGCAACTCTTTTACGGATCTCTGATAACAGATCATCGACCTGGGTTTCAACTGGACGGACATCGATACTTGGATCCAGCAGACCGGTTGGCCTAACAACCTGTTCCGCTACTACAGATGAAACTTCCATTTCATAGTTAGCAGGCGTAGCGGAGACCATAATGCATTGACCCACCCTTTCTGAAAATTCGTCGAACTTGAGAGGTCTGTTGTCTAGAGCTGAAGGTAGGCGGAAACCAAAATCAACAAGTGTCGTTTTGCGGGACCGGTCGCCATTGTACATACCCCCTATTTGGCTCACGGTGACGTGAGATTCGTCCAAAATGACAAGTGCATCATCGGGCAAATAATCAAGAAGTGTCGGTGGTGGCTCGCCCGGCTTGCGACCAGACAAATAGCGAGAATAGTTCTCAATGCCAGAGCAGTAACCCAGCTCTCTCATCATTTCCATATCGAGCACTACTCTTTGAGAAAGGCGCTGATCTTCCACCAGCTTGTTTTCAGAAATCAATTCCTTCTTGCGTTCAGCGAGCTCAAGTTTGATGTCATCAAGGATATTCAGAATCGTAGATTTAGGTGTTACGTAATGCGTCTTCGGATATATCGTAACCCTTTGGAGCGACTTCAATTTTTCACCGGTAAGGGGATCGAACCAAGACAGATTTTCAACCTCGTCATCAAACATCTCAACCCGTATCGCCTTTTCCTCGGAGTCGGCTGGGAAGATATCGATAACCTCCCCTTTGACTCTAAAATGGCCTCGTATTAGTGTAACGTCGTTACGATTGTATTGCATTTTAGAGAGTGTCGATAGAATTTCCCTTTGCTTTGTGATCTCGCCAACGCTCAAATGCAACAACATCTTCATATAGCTGTCAGGATCACCCAAGCCGTAGATGGCAGAAACGCTAGCGATGATGATGACATCCTTGCGCTCTAGAAGCGCCTTCGTTGCTGAAAGTCGCATTTGCTCAATCTGCTCGTTGATTGATGCATCCTTTTCGATATAGGTATCTGAAGCAGGGACATAAGCCTCTGGCTGGTAATAGTCGTAATAGGAGACAAAATATTCGACCGCGTTTTCAGGAAAAAACTCTTTCATTTCACTATAGAGTTGAGCTGCTAAAGTTTTGTTGGGAGCCATGATTAGGCTCGGTTTTTGACTCTTCTCTATGACATTGGCGAGGGTAAAGGTTTTGCCTGAACCGGTGACACCTATCAGTGTCTGATATCGTGCACCTGAATTGATTCCGTCCAGTAATTTTTTGATTGCTTTGGGCTGATCACCCTTTGGTGAAAATGCTGACTTTAGCTGAAATTTTCTAGCCATTTTTGGCATTTTCTTATTAAAATAAACGTTTAATTTTAAACTATTTAAATAACCTCGTAAATGACAACTATTCTTTCAAATCGAGTACAGAAAATCAAACCATCAGCGACCATGGCTGTGAGTGACAAAGCCAAGCAGCTAAAGGCTCAGGGAGTGAAAATCGTTTCCATGGGTTCCGGTGAACCGGATTTCGATACACCAGTCAATATTCAAAAGGCCGCTAACCAGGCAATTGCTGCTGGCGAGACCCGTTATACCGCGGTCGACGGAACGCCACAACTCAAAAAGGCCATCTGTGAGAAATTTAAAAGGGAAAACAAACTCGATTACTCAGTCAGCGAGGTGATGGTCTGTCTC
>CAXDLF010000120.1:0-2942 GCA_963989885.1 uncultured Gammaproteobacteria bacterium | reverse complement strand
ATGATACGGCGACCACCGAGATCTACACCTAAGCCTTCGTCGGCAGCGTCAGATGTGTATAAGAGACAGATTTACAGGATAATATCTTCAAATTTTTGAAATGAATTGATTACCTTATGATCAATAAATACAGAAATATCTTACAAAAATTAAAAAAGCTTTTCCTTTTAATTGTCTTGGCATCTTTAAGTACACTGGTTTCTTCTGCCTCTTTATCATCTTTTAAGCCTAGCTTTAACTCTATTGAAGATACTAATGTTAGAAAAGAGGTTTTTTTTAATTACCTGCTGCCAGCGATTTATGAAAAAAACGCAGAGATACTTGCACTCAGAGAATCCATATTAAATAACGAATTAAGTAGCTCTCAGCTAGACGAATTAGCAACAAAGTATCGCCTCCAAAAGCCAGCAACAATGGAGGATCTGTTAACGGTAATTGATATTCTGCCGCCATCTCTAGTTCTGGCTCAAGCAGCTAATGAATCAAATTGGGGGCGTTCTCGTTTTGCTGAGGATTTTAATAATTACTTTGGTATTTGGTGTTTTGTTCAAGGTTGCGGCACTGTTCCTAAGCAAAGAGATGCAAATGCTAATCACGAGGTAGCAAATTTTAATTCACTAAAAGCTTGTATTGATTACTATGTTCTCACTATCAATAGAAATTACGCCTACCAAGACCTTCGCTTGATAAGAAAAGCGCATCGTGATGAATTAAAACCACTTACAGGAATTGCACTTGCTGAAGGTTTGGGTAACTATGCTTATCCAGGTGATGAATATATTAGTTCAATTCAGTCGCTTATTCGATATAACCAATTAGAGCGATATGATCTGTTGAATTGATAGCTAAACTCTTATAAAAAAATCGGCATTAAGGGGTTTTGTAATTGAGTTTTGTAAAAAGACTAACGTTTTGAGTATTGCTCACTTTTACGAGCTTTCTTTTTACCAACTTTCTTACGTTCAACGATACGAGCGTCACGAGTTACTAAGCCAGCCTTACGCAAATCAGCACGAGTAGTTTCATCATAGGCCATTAGGGCTCGAGTAACACCTAATCTGATTGCACCCGCTTGCCCTGTATCACCACCACCTTTAACGATAATATTAAAATCAAACTTATTGTGCATATCAACAACATCTAAAGGTTGGTTGACAATCATTGAGGAAGTTTCTCTACCGAAATACTCATCCATTGGCTTTTTATTAATTGTAAAAACACCTTTGCCTTTAGTCATGTATACGCGGGCAACTGATGTTTTTCTTTTTCCAGTTGCATAATAAACTTCTTTCTTTGCCATACTCTGTACCTTAAATATCCAGTATTTGCGGTTGTTGTGCTGCATGCGTGTGCTCATTGCCTGCAAAAACTTTCATTTTTCTTGCCATTTCTCTTCCTAGTGGACCTTTTGGCAGCATACCTTTTACTGCCTTTTGAATGACTTCTTCAGGTTTCTTTCTAATCAGATCCTTAAGGGGTACTGATTTCAAATTTCCAATATAACCCGTATGATGATGATAAATTTTGTCATCAAATTTGTTTCCAGTTACGGCTATTTTGGCAGCATTCACTATGACGATATAGTCCCCAGTGTCAACATGTGGCGTGTATTCAGCTTTATGCTTACCACGAAGACGTGATGCAACTTCAGTGGCTAAACGTCCCAAGGTCTTGCCCTTGGCATCAACCAAAAACCAGTCTCTTTTTATCTCATTGGCTTTTGCGCTAAATGTTTTCATAACTCTTTGTTTCCATCACGCTTAAGAATAAGCGCACTATTATAATCACTTTTTTTTCTTGATGTAAGTTTTCACAAAACGAAAATTTATTATTTATTTGGCTTTAGTCTGAATCTTTAAAACCTCACTCATAAAATTACATGAGATAGTAAAACTCCAACCTCCAAAGCCTATTTTTATTGAAACTGATGAAGATAATAATTCTGATGAATTAACTCGGATTGTATTACAAGTTTGCAGAATCAAAAAAATAACTCTTGAATAAGTCATCTAACAGTGTAACCAAAAATGTATTCAAACTTTTTAATTTTAGCTAAATAGATAAAACTTATTTAAATGATAGTTTACGTGATGAAATAATAGAAGTTTTAGATATTAAACAACTTGCATCTAATGCAAAAACTTTAGACGTAGATGATGCTGTTGATCTTGTTGAAGATTTCGAACAATCTGATCAAACAACTTTTTTAGAAAATATTGAAGAAAATGAAAGAAAATTAATTGTAGAAGGACTTAACTATCCAGAGGATTCAGCAGGACGTTTAATGCAGCGAAATTTTGTAGCTGTTGCTGATTCTTGGAATGTTGATGAAACAATTCATTATCTTCGCAGCAATAAAAATAATTTACCTGAAGATTTTTATGATATTTATCTAATAAACTCAGAGAAAAAAATAACTGGAATAGTTCCTTTAGGGCGATTAATGGGCTCAAAAAGAGTAGTTGAACTGCAAGATATTCAAAATAAAGACACTAGGATAATTAAAGTTACAACAGATCAAGAAGAAGTTGCATATCTTTTTAATAAATACGGTTTAGTAAGTGCTCCAGTTATTAATGAAGATGAAAATATAATAGGATCTATTACAGTTGATGATGTTGTTGATGTTATTGAAGAAGAACGCGAAGAAGATATTTTAAAACTGGGAGGAGTGGGACAAACTGACATCTATGATGCTGTTATTGATACCACAAAGTCTAGATTTTCCTGGTTATTTTTAAATTTATTAACAGCAGTTGTTGCTTCTATTGTTATTGGTTTTTTCCAAGCATCAATTGAGAAAGTAGTTGCACTTGCAGTGTTAATGCCGATTGTTGCTTCTATGGGGGGTATCGCTGGTACACAAACATTAACAGTTTCTGTAAGGGCACTTGCTGTTAAAGAATTGACCCCATCAAATGCAGTAAAAATTGTTTTAAAAG
>CAXDLF010000119.1:0-3011 GCA_963989885.1 uncultured Gammaproteobacteria bacterium | reverse complement strand
TGTGTATAAGAGACAGAGCAATAACAATATTCGGATAAACTGAAATGGCTACTTCAGCAATGGGAAAATTATCAATTGCTCGCTGAGTGTGAATACCATAATAAGCTTCACTAGGTATTTTTAATTCACCTAAAAAATCAGATTCTATTCTGTATTTCAAAATATCAAAAAATTAATAAATGTACTACCAAGCAACAATAGTTATATTTCATGAGGATGATACTCCTATAAATTCTTAATTGAGAAATTATTTTTTTAATTTGAACTACAGTCCAAATTTTGTTTGATGTGTGAGGGAGAGTTTATTACGTGACTTGTTACGTAGAAATTTCAACCTCAGCTTCAATTTCTACAGGCGCTCCAAAAGGAAGTTCTGCCATGCCAACCGCAGAACGTGAATGATTACCTATCTCTTTTCCAAAAACATCAAGAATCAGATCCGAGAATCCATTAATGACCAAAGGAGTCTTTACAAAACCTGGCTCAACATTAACCATACCAAATACTCTTAGCCACGCAGTTATTTTATTAAGTGTTCCAAGTTCACGTTTTAAACTACTCAATATAGCTAGACCTGTTTGACGTGCTGCTTCATAACCTTGCTCAACAGTTACTTCTCCTCCAACTTTACCAGTAACTTCAGAAACTGAGCCGTCTGCGTTCAGAGCTATATGGCCAGATATAAATACTCTATTTCCACTTATACGGACCCAAGAAAATTGCATTTCAATATTTGGAGGAAGTTTAATCGGTTCAGGCAATATCAAATTAAGTTCTTGAATTTTTTCATCTGGTGTCATGAATCACTCACTATAAGTTAGTTAAAGCTAGTATACATAAAAGTCCAAATTCCGTTTGATGTGTGAGGGAGGGTTTATTAATACATAGCCAAGACCAATGAGCCTCCGAGGGTGTCAAAGTCTGAATAAATATGCGAAGGATATTAGTAATTAATATTTTTTCATACTAGGATTATAAGTCCAACTTGATGTCCGCCGCCTCGAACACATCATAGTCAAGCTGCAACAACATATCGATGAGATCGACAAACACCCAATTCTCGACCAGGAGATCGCCTTCGCGACGCCACCAGTCGGCAACACGCACTGCGAACAACTGTCCTGAGGCTTTCACTCCCAGCCAGTCTTTCGTCAAATAGCTTCCATGCGAGGGCCACCCGCCGGATGCCACATAATTTCCTTCTGCAAACCGGGTGAAATGCCCTTTGACAGCTTTATCCAAATCTGAGCCGGGTTCACCGGTTAAGCCGGTTTCCCCTTTGCGGCGCTGATCGAAAACACTCTCGTAAGGCATTTGGAACCGGGCAAACCCGTCGACGCCGATATAACTGCCATAGCCGGCCGGCCCGTACCACATCATGTTTTCGTGCCAGTAGGGTCGCCATGCCTCGTCTTTGGTGAAAAGGCACTTCAACATATCAAAGACCATGTTGAGGCTTTTTTCACTTTCAGCATCATCTTGCGGTGCCATCACCAGCCCATCACAAGTAATGGGGCCGGGAATGAAAAACTCTTCACCAACGCTTGGAACAGGCAGCGGCCAGCGGCCAATCTGATGCATCAGGTCAATAATGTCGAAAAATAGATAGGATTCGAGCGCGCGACCGTCTTCCATGCGGTGAAACTCGCCAAATCGGAGAAACACGATTTGTCCTGATGCGGGAATCCCCATCCAGTCTTTCTGAAAAGTTCCAACGAAATGCCCATGACCCGTCACCCAGTCGCCACCCTTGGCGTTGCCGGAAAACAGCAATTCGGTGCGGCGATAAAGATCTGGCATGGCATACAGCAAAGGTGCGTAGAATGCCTCATACAAGTCGCCGCTGATAAAATTTATCGGTGCAGTAACATGAATGGCTGCATTTGCGCCGTGGAACTCCTTACAGGCGCCGAACAGCCCTCCGCTTGCGTTGATGCGCAGGGTATCACAATACTTCTTGTATGCCGCCTTGTTGGCTTGGCGCGGATCAATCATAAAAATCTAAATTAATGTACACTTTAAATTACGGATTATACAAATTTCTTATCGCTCAATTTTAAACATAAGCATGTTAACCAATAAAATCCAAATTCCGTTTGATGTGTGAGGGGTAGTATTTATTTCACTGACATGAAGAGTTGTCTATACCCCAAGGCGTTTGGGTATTGCAAAAAAATGCACCGTCAAGAATAGCACCCTTCAGTTTAGCCCCTAAGAGATTTGCATCTGTTAGATTTGCTCCAGTAAGATTAGCTAATGTTAGGTCAGCTTTACTTAAGTCTGCTTGCCTAAAATCAGCTCCTATAAGCCGAGCATCTTTAAGTATTACACCATAAAGGTTAGCTGCAAAAAATGAAGCATTCTCAAGATTAGCACCTTCAAAGTTTGAACCGTATAGACTTGAACCTTCAAAATTTGCTCCGTAGAAATTTGTACCGGTAAGATTAGCCTCTATAAAGTTTGCTCCAGTAAGGTTAGCTCCAGTAAAGTTTAAGCCATTAAAATTCGTAGAACGTAAATTGCAACTCATACACTGATTAAGTTCATTTAATTTATTGATATTAAAGTCTAAATCTTGCCAATCATCAACTCCATCAGCAAAGGAGATAGTAGTTAAACCTAGAGATAGAAGCACAAAAAGAAAGAGTTTTTTCACACATCGATTATAAGTCAACTTTGACTAAAGTCCAAACTTCGTTTGATGTGTGAGGGAGTAATTAAGAATTTTCTACACCACAAAAACCGCTATGATAATTGCTGGTATTAAACATAACAGGATGAGTAATACTATATAAATATTGGTGATTCTTCGATCCGTAAAAAAAGCAGTCAAGAATCCAAATAAAGTTGCTAGTCGTTTATTCATATCAGAGTCTTTTTAAACTAGGACTTAATTCTACCCTGCGATTATCTAATGTAGAATAAACTATGTTGGATTATTTGCAGACTCTGCTAATTCAAGACTAATTTTTCTATATTTTTTTTAGCAGACTTTTAGCATACTATTTAAG
>CAXDLF010000118.1:0-3025 GCA_963989885.1 uncultured Gammaproteobacteria bacterium | reverse complement strand
GCCCAAGAAAGATAACACCCAGAAGCCTAGGTCAGTACGAATTAATTTTGCTGGCTCGCCAACGTAGTCTAGAAAATTGGTTATATCTCTAATATCTTGATTAAACTCCGCTTCAGACTTTTCTTCTTTCAAAGACCACAACGCGTCAGGCATCGAGGCGTTTTCAAGCACCTTGTTGTTGACTCCAAAGACCCTAGAGTCGTCTTTATAAAAACCTCTCAGATAGGTATAAATCCAGTCCGTGCCTTTGGCCCTAGCAACCAGTGACAAGTCTGGGGGAGGTCCGCCAAACCACTTTGTGGCGACGTCTTTAGGCATTGCGGTTGTAATCGTTTCACCAGGCTTGTCTCCAGCAAACATTAGATGTTCGGCGACCAACGAGTCGCTAAGGCCTAAATCTTTAGCAATACGATTGTAGCGCATAAAGCTTATAGCGTGACAACCGGAGCAATAGTTCATAAAGAGCTTGGCGCCGTTTTGTAGAGAGGCTGTGTTTGAAATGTCAGTATTGGCATGATCTAAATGCAGATCACCAGCGGCAAACACTTTAAATGGAAGCACAGTTAGCGCCAAAATCAATTTTATTTTTATGTGTGGCCTCATAAGTTATCCCGTCAACCTATCTGGAACTTCTTTGGTTTTTCCTATAGAGGTATACCAAGGCATCAATATAAAAAATGCAAAATAGAGGACAGTAAAAACACGAGCAAGGAAAACATTAAGCGGAGTAACTGGCTCCATGCCAAGCCACCCCAACATAACAAAACTAACTACAAAAATACCAAGCACCCATTTATAAATTGGACTACGATAACGAATAGACTTAACCGGGCTTCTGTCCAACCAAGGAAGAAAAAATAAGATAAGCAGTGATACACCCATCGCTAATACGCCTGGAAATTGAGAGCCAAACATTGGAGGAATAGCTCTCAAGATTGAATAGAAAGGAGTCAGATACCACAGGGGCGCAATGTGTTCTGGGGTTTTAAGAGGGTTGGCCTCGATAAAGTTTGCATGTTCAAGAAAATAGCCGTTAAGACCTGGAGCGTAGAATACAACAGCACAAAAAATCCACAAAAAGGCGACAGCACCCATGCTGTCTTTAACGGTGAAATAAGGGTGAAACGGGATGCCGTCCTTGGGAATGCCGTCTTTGTCTTTGTTTTTCTTTATCTCGATGCCATCTGGGTTGCCTGAGCCAACTGTATGAAGGGCAACAATATGCAAGAAAACGAGCACAACCAAAATAAGGGGGAGGGCAATTACATGCAAAGAAAAAAAGCGGTTTAGTGCAGCATCGCCTACAGAGTAATCGCCTAAAATCCAAACCAGCAGGTCTGGTCCGATTACCGGCACAGAGCCAAACAAAGAGATTATAACTTGGGCGCCCCAGTAAGACATCTGACCCCAAGGCAAAACGTAGCCCATAAAGGCTTCCGCCATTAAGACGATGTAGAGCAACATCCCAAGAACCCAAATCAACTCTCTTGGGCCTTTATAGGAGCCGTAAAGAAGACCACGATACATGTGGAGATAAATTACTACAAAAAATGCAGAAGCTCCAACTGAGTGAAGATAACGAACCAGCCAGCCCCATTCGACGTCACGCATAATGTATTCCACTGACGCAAAAGCATTCGCGGAGTCAGGCTTAAAGTGCATTGTTAGAAAAATTCCAGTAACCAGCTGCATGACCAGCATCAGAAGCGCAAGACTGCCGAAAAAATACCAAAAATTAAAATTTCTTGGTGTGTAATATTCGGCTAAATGCTCATTCCAAACCTTGGTGAGGGGAAATCTTTGGTCTATCCAGCTTTGTTTATTTTTCACGATTTACTCTTATGAGACTTTTGGGTCAACGCCGATACGAATAAGTGTATCAGAGACATAATGATATGGCGGAATCACTAGGTTGGTTGGAGCCGGCACTCCAGCATATACTCTGCCAGCAAGATCAAACTTTGAGCCATGACAAGGACAATAAAAGCCACCCTTCCAACTCTCGCCACCCAGATCTGCCGCGCCAGGCTCTGGGCGATAAGTGGGAGAACATCCCAAGTGAGTACAAACGGCAACAATAACTGCAACCTCTTCTTTGTTTTCAATAGACCGATAACTAGTGGTTACATACTTAGGCTGCTGGTTTTTAGAGTAACCAGAACCGCTAGGATCAGCTAAATTATTGATAAGATCATCTGACCTAAGTGCCGCAAGGGCCTCAGCACTGCGCTTGAAAATCCACACCGGCTTTTTACGCCACAAAACACGAACTAGTTGGCCAGTTTGGAGTTTTGAAATGTCTACATCAACCGGGGCGCCTGCAGCCTTTGTTTTTGCTGAAGGCTTCCAGGTTGACAAAAAAGGCCAGGCAACAAAACCAACTCCGACAGCGCCGACTACACTAGTTGCTTGAGTTAAAAAGCGCCTTTTCTTTAGGTCTATTGTTTGTTCTGGCATAAGGAAAAGGAATTTGTTCAGTATTTAAGTAAAAAACCGCACCATTATAAAGTAAATGATTCCTATTTAAAAGTAAAAAAATACCACTACGACTTATAATTGGTTTTTGTCTAGCTTGATTGACACTGCCTTGATTAATGACAGCCCGTCGACTTGTTTAATTACAGCCAACAACGCTGCTCTTTGTTTTTCAGCTCGGTACGCAATTGAAGCGCTAGGCGCCAGAAGGAAAGCCTTCTGCTCCTTAACCAAGCACAAAGTAATGCCCTTAAATTGAGGAGGCAGCAAGTCCTGCAAGATGGAATTAAAATGGTTGTGCATTTTTGCCTTTACAAATAACTCGCCTAATTTTCCATTAGGCCTATAATTTGTAAGGTTTGCTGTTGTTTTGTCTTTCATCTGTGGGAAAATACCAACGTTTTGTCTAGTTATTGTTTTGTTGTCATATGAGTATTATAAATAAAGTCTTGTCAAAAGTTGCTGGCTCGCGCCACGAGCGAGCGATAAAAAAATTCACAAGGCTTGTTGCGGAGATAAACTCTTTTGAGAAGACCATGCAGTCACTGAG
>CAXDLF010000117.1:0-3045 GCA_963989885.1 uncultured Gammaproteobacteria bacterium | reverse complement strand
GATCAAGCTTTGAAACAGGATCAAACTTTATCCAAATTGAACACACTTGCAAAATCTCATAAGGTATTTAGAAATAATAACGGTGCAATCAAATTAGACTTGCCAAATGTTGACGTCAAGCTCAAAAATAATAAAGTTGACATCAAAGTTCAAACTGAGAGTGAAAGTCGTCAACTGGTTGCAGAAATGATGGTGATTGCAGGTCGTGTAATCGCGCAGTATGCAACTGAAAATAATATTTCTATGCCTTTTTTGACACAGGAGGTAGGAAGCTTTAGTGAGGAGATCATGCAAAATAAAGAAAACCTAACAGCTACACAAGCTTTTCAAGCAGCTCGTTGCTTCAAGCAATCAAAGATTACACCAAAAGCTTCTATACATGCTGGGCTAGGCTTAGCTTGCTATGTTCGTGTGACGAGTCCGATTAGACGTTATCTGGATTTACTTGTGCAACAACAGTTAGTGAGATTTATCAATAATCAGACGACCCTAGACGATGCCCAAATTAAGCAAAGAATTACTCAAGTTAATGCCGTTATCTCTAGAGTCAATAAGGCTACTAGAGAAAGTATTGAGCATTTCAAATGCTTATTCTTAAAACAAAACAATAAATGGCGTGGGAAGGGAGTTATTGTTGATCTCAATAACAATAAAGCAACTGTATTGATTCCAGAGATTGCAATGTTAGTTCAAATAAAACTCAAATCAAAAGCTCAACTTGAAGATGAAATTGAATTGAAGACAGTATCGATAAATCTTGAAAATAGATTAATTGATTTCAAGCCACTCTAAGTTTTCACCTAGCTTGATTGCATTGCCTTGATTATTCTGCCAGTCGCCTAAAACGTATCGAGTATAACTTTCCATTTTATGAGTATTTTGCCTGTGGGTATGGCCATGAATAAGATCAGTATTAGGATATTTTGTCATTAACTCATCAACAACTGATTGATTAACATTCATAATTTTTTCTGATTTATAACTTTGCGCTTCGATACTTTTTTTACGTAACTGACCAGTCAATTTGAAACGTAGATTTTTGGGTAAGTGAAGAAAGATGAATTGAATAACTGGGTTTCTGAGAACTTTCTTTAATTTTTGATAATCAACATCATCAGTACAAAGGCTATCGCCATGTATAAGAAGATAGTTTTTGTCATTATGATTCAATAAATGAGGCTCTTTAATGAGCTTACAGCCAGTCTCTTTTTCAAAAGTGTTTGATAGTAAAAAATCGCGGTTACCAGCCATCACAAAAACTTGGGTTGTTTTCGTTAATTTAGCTAATATGGTTACTATAGATTGGTAGGTATTAAGCGAGATATCATCACCAATCCATGTATTAAATAAGTCTCCTAAAATAAATAATTGGTCGACCTTTGAAGCATTCTCTGTGCAGAATTGATTAAACAATTCAACCTTATCATTCTCAACTTGCGTGAGATGAAGATCAGCGATAATTAAAGTTTGTTGCATATTTATTGATACTACTTAAAGTGTCAGAGATCTAATCTTGAACGAAAGCTTTCGTAATAATAATTGGGTTGGCTGGAACATCGGCGTGGCCACCTAAATTCAGGGTTTCAACTGATTGTATTTTATCAACCACATCTTGACCAACCACCACCTCACCAAAGACACAATAACCCCATCCGTCTTGTCCAGGAAAATCCAAAAATTGGTTATCAGCAACGTTAATAAAAAACTGAGAGCTTGCAGAATGAGGAGCCATAGTTCGTGCCATTGCTACGCTATATTTATTATTCTTTAAACCATTCTTGGCTTCATTTTCAATAGTTGCTTTGGTTGGTTTTTGTTGCATATCTTCTGTCATGCCACCACCTTGAATCATAAAGTTGGGAATAACACGGTGGAAAATAGTACCATCAAAGAAGCCATCTTCTACATAATCAATGAAATTTTTTGCTGTAATTGGTGCTTTTTCAGCATCTATCGTGATATGAATTTCACCCATATTTGTCTTAAGAATAACCATGGTATTTTGCCAGTTTAAGTAAAAAGTGAGAATTATAACTTATTTCATTAACACTACTTTCATAAAGATCAACGTTCGAGTATAATTTCACTTTTTTTAGCATACAGTTAAGGATTTGTTATGTACGCGGTTATTAAAACAGGCGGGAAGCAGTACAAGGTTTTTGAAGGTGAGACTTTAAAAATCGAGAAGCTTGAGGTGGAGCCTGGTAAGAAGGTCACTTTTAATGAGGTATTGATGATTGCAGATGGTGAAAATGTTCAAGTGGGCTCACCACTCGTGGACAAAGCAAGTGTTGAAGCAAAGGTAATTTCTCAAGGTAAAGGCAAAAAAGTAAATATTTTGAAGTTTAAACGTCGTAAACACTCCATGAAGCAGCAAGGGCATCGCCAATTGTTTACAGAAATAAAAATCGGTAAAATTAAGGCATAAGGAGTCATCCATGGCACATAAAAAAGCAGGCGGTAGTTCTAATAACGGTAGAGATTCAGTCTCCAAAAGACTTGGTGTAAAACGTTTTGGTGGTCAAGCCGTATTGGCAGGCAATATCTTGGTTCGCCAAAGAGGTACTAAATTTCATCCAGGTGCCAATGTTCGCAAAGGCAAAGACGATACCTTGTTTGCAGTAGCTGATGGCAAAGTTCAATTTGAAAAAAAAGGTAAGTTTAATCGTCAGTATGTTTCTATTGAGTCAGACTAGTTATGACCTTGAATGAATTGAAAAAGCGCCTTCTGGCGCTTTTTTATTGTAATAAAATAATCTCATTTAGAATTACACTTATATGAAATACGCAATTGTTTTTCCTGGTCAAGGCTCTCAGTCGCTTGGCATGTTATCTGATTTGTCCAGCAATTTTTCGATTGTTAAAGAAATCTTTAGTGAAGCTAGTGATGCACTCGATATGGATTTATGGAGAGTTGTCCAGGAAGATGAAGAAGCACTCAATCAGACTGAAAACACTCAGCCTGCTATGCTAGCAGCAGGATATGCAACCTACAAGGTTTTATCGAATGAGGTTGATTTGTCGCCTATTTGTATGGCAGGACAC
>CAXDLF010000116.1:0-3186 GCA_963989885.1 uncultured Gammaproteobacteria bacterium | reverse complement strand
TTTTCAAGCAGAAGACGGCATACGAGATCAGCCTCGGTCTCGTGGGCTCGGAGATGTGTATAAGAGACAGGTCTCTAGTTACCGCTCTTGCCTCAATTCTCGGTGATTTATTTGAGAGTCTTCACAAACGGATTGCAGGCGTCAAAGATAGTGGCGTTTTGGTTCCTGGGCATGGCGGTTTGTTTGACAGAATAGACAGTCTCACCGCCTCAGCACCAATCTTTTTGTTAGCCTATAGTTCTCTAGCATGAAAAATATTTGTGTTCTGGGCGCTACTGGTTCAATTGGGCTTAACACCTTGGAGGTTGTTTCACTTCACCCAGACAAATACAATGTGTTTGCGCTCAGCGCAAACACTGACTGGAGAAAAATGCTTGAGCTCTGTAAATTATACGAACCGGCTTATGCAGTAATGGTTGATCCAAATTCTGCCGAACATTTACACAAATTAGCGCCTGAAAGCGTGACCGTTTTGTCTGGCGAGGAAGCCCTTACAAAGGCTGCAGCTCACAAACAAACAGACTATGTCATGGCAGCCGTAGTAGGTAGCGCAGGAATGTCTTCCACGCTTGCCGCGGCAGAGGCGGGCAAGCGTATCATGTTGGCCAATAAGGAATCTTTGGTGCTCGCCGGCAACTTACTAATGAACGCAGTAAAAAAACACGGGGCAGAATTAATACCTGTTGACTCTGAACATAGCGCAATTTTTCAGTGCCTTCAGGGAAGTGCCGTAGGGCTGAGTAAAGTTCAGCTAACCGCCTCAGGAGGTCCGTTTCTTCACACGCCGTTGCAAGAGCTTGCCTTAGTGACGCCCAGCCAGGCATGCAAGCACCCGAACTGGAAAATGGGAAGAAAAATATCTGTTGACTCCGCCACTCTCATGAACAAGGGGCTTGAGACAATTGAAGCACATTTTTTGTTCGCCCTAAGACCCAATCAAATTGAAGTCGTCATCCATCCACAAAGCATTGTTCATTCGCTTGTTCATTTTGACGACGGCAGTGTTTTATCTCAGCTTGGTCTGCCCGACATGCGAACCGCAATATCCTACGCACTTTCTTATCCAGAACGACAAAAATCTGGCGTCGACTCACTTGACCTAACACAACAACCGCCTTTAGAGTTTTTAACGCCCGATTTAGAGGCTTTTGGCTGCCTTAGATTAGCCTACAACGCTCTGAAAACAGGCAAAAACGCCCCTGCCACTCTTAACGCAGCCAACGAGATTGCAGTGGGTGCATTTCTTAATAAACAAATAGGTTTTCTAGACATTAGCAAAACCATAGAAAGCGTCCTTGATGCAGTTCCTACCGCAAATCTTGACACACTTGCAAGTGTCGTGGAAAATGACCAGCTTTCTCGACAAATAGCAAAATCTGTTATTGAATCCCGTGCCTGACAAAAAAGTACTGCCTTTTATCAAGTTTGTATTGCTTGCCATTGCCCTGACATTCTCTGTTTTGGCGCCTACAGCCAAAGCAGACGGAAAGCATGATTTTTTCTTTGAAGTGTCTCGAGGAGACGCCTTCTACAAGTTTTTCTATAGCGCAGGTCTTTCTGGAAGGCTTTTAAAAAAGCTCATGGATTCCGATGAGAGGGCACAAAGGTTAAACCATATTCATCCAGGAGACAAATTTAAAATTTCACTTGATGAAAACCACAGCCTGAAAAAAATTGTCTTTGTCCCTCTAAACGCAAACCCTATGCTTATAAGCTATTCAAAGAAAAAGTTTAGCTTTGTTGTCGTCAACATCCAGCCCACAGAAGACATAGCACATTCAACTATTACTATTAAGAAATCTCTAAATTACGACGCTAAGAAGGCGGGAATTGAAGCTGAAGTCATTAAATTGATGGTTGATAATTTTTCTTGGGAGCTCGATTTAAGAAGAGATCTTCGCAAGGGCGACAAGTTTGTGCTTGTCTGGGATGGCGAAAAAACACCCTCTGCTATGATTTATGTCGGCGACCGAAAAACCATTGCTCTTTTTGCTTATAAGGATTCAACAGGGCAAAAAAAATACTACACCTCTGAAGGTAAAACCCTCAACGACTCTTTTAGCTTCCCGCCATTAAAAAAATATACCCGTATTAGCTCAGGCTTCCAAAAAAGTCGTTATCATCCAACACTTAAAGTATGGCGCTCCCACCTAGGAACTGACTTTGCAGCACCAAAAGGAACCCCGGTTTATGCGCCAGCGAAAGGCGTTGTCAAGCACTTGGCCACCTTGACTGGTTATGGCAATGTAGTCTATTTACAACATGGAGCCGAATACCTTACTGTTTATGCTCACTTGGCAGGCTTCAAAAAAGGCCTAAGAACCGGTGCCAAGGTATCTAAAGGAGACCCCATTGGCTTTGTGGGAAGCACTGGCCAATCAACCGGCAACCATCTTCATTATGAGATTCGTCTCAATGGCGTCCATAAAGACGCTGAAAAATTCAAGCCCCCGAAGCAGTCTTCTGTTCCAAGTAGCGCTATGGTTGACTTTAAGGATCACTCAAACCGCATACTCTCGGAGTTAGGAATAAAATAAGCCCTGTTCTGGCTGGCCCTTTATCTCAACAGAGTCAAACGCTCAAGACATTCCATTAAAATAAAAACTTTACATTGGGCCAGTATGGTTATGCAAACTCTTATAAGCACCAAATTAAGCTTGCCGCTTCTACATAGAGGCAAAGTTAGAGACATTTTTGATATTGACGATAGCAACATGCTGATTGACACTACTGAAAGGATCTAAGCGTTTGATGTTGTATTTGACCAGCCCATTCCTAAAAAAGGCGTGATTCTAACTTCTATAGCAAATTACTGGTTTCAAAAAACCGAACACATTGTTCAGAACCACTTAACCAACATAAGCCTTGAAGAGGTGTTGCCACAAGACGAGGCTGAAATGCTTGCAGGACGAGCAATTATCGTTAAAAAGCTAAGGCCCTTGGCAATAGAGGCTGTCGTTAGAGGCTATTTAATTGGCTCTGGATGGAAGGAATATCTTTCCTCAGGCATGGTTTGTGGCATTCCTCTGCCACAAAACATGGAGCTTGCCCAGCAACTCTCAAAACCTCTTTATACGCCATCCTCAAAAGCTGGCGTCGGCGAACATGATATCAACATCTCCTTCAAAGAGACCGAGGCTATTGTCGGTAGTGAGCTTGCAACTCAAATCAAGGAAGTAAGCTTAA
>CAXDLF010000115.1:0-3251 GCA_963989885.1 uncultured Gammaproteobacteria bacterium | reverse complement strand
TCTCCTTCTCAGCCTTTATAATCAGGTAATTCTTTTCGATGTGTATGTCCAGGTCTTCTTTGTTTATCCCTTCGAGAGTGATGTTGAGTTTAATAGCGTTTTCATCTTCACTTTGATCCATAAACAATCTTTGATTATTATGTTGTAGATTCATCCCTTCAAACAAGTGATCATGGTGCATATCGATCATCTGCATTTGTTTGAACATGCGCTTCATCATGGATTCAAAGTCATTGTGCATAGTGCTATGAGCCAAAACTGAACCAGAAAGGAAAAACAAGGCAATAATGTAGATTTTTTTCATATTTATTTAAACAAAGTAGTTACAAGAAAAATTATTATAAAAAAACTATTTTTAAAAATCAATAATTAAAAACCGTAGAATTTATATTGTTTTTTTAGAAAATCTCCAACTTTAATTAAAAAATAGTATTATGTAGGTTCAATATAAATTATTCGATGAAATGCTGAAATCTAAATTGAAATTGTGTGTCGGTCTGTTTTTAGGAATTGTATTCCTGTCAGCATGTACACCAAGTGTTCTTGATATATCCCTTTATACGACAGATGTAGAAGTTGCACTGGAAGGAGAAATTGTAGAAGTGCCGGTCAGAGCATCGTTCACTACTTATAGTGATGATGAAGATGGCGACCTAGAAAAAGCCACGATAATTTCAGAAAAATATTTATCAACAGACTCTGTCTTCTCTCAATCTTCTGGCGACTGGGGTGAGACACTTGTTATCGAAACCACTATCCCTTTAGGCACTCTAGACAACCTAAGTACCTATTTGGAATCGAATAACCGTGTTGCAGTATTACTTGTTGAAGTTGATGAAGAATATGGATCTGTTGACGTTAGTGTTAGGCCAACAGACTTTGCCTCAGCTCTAAACAGTGAATTGAGCGACATTAATTTCATGTTGGGATTCGAACTGCCCGCTGATGATACAAACTTCAGAGTCATAAGTGACAGCAGGAATGACGTCGGGGTATATGCGACTGCAGTCTTTGTCTCTGAAAAGCCTTACCTCTACTTTGAAAAAATATTAAAGAGACGAGGCGAGGCTGAAATAGTATTTAAAGGCTCTTCCGATAGTGTTTATAGCGAGATTTATCCAGTTATCTATTTCGATTTTAGTAATTAGAACTTACAGAGAAGCTTTTGTTAAAGCTTCTGCTTTTGATTCCATTTAGAGCTTTTTGTAACTAGGATTTTGCTGCGGGTACAGCTGGAGTTAATGAAGTTACATCGGCGTTTTGAGCTCGGTGACGTAACGCATGGTCCATCAAAGTGATTGCCAGCATCGCTTCAGCTATTGGAGTTGCTCTGATGCCGACACAGGGATCATGTCGACCTGTGGTACTAATCTCGGTTGCTTTGCCTTTTTTGTCAATGCTCTCGGCGCTTATGCGGATACTCGAAGTAGGCTTGAGTGCGATGGAAATTAGTAGATCCTGTCCGGAACTGATTCCACCTAGGATGCCGCCAGAGTTGTTCGATGTGAAGCCTTCCGGCGTAATCGGGTCTCTATGGACAGAGCCTTTCTGATTGACAACATCAAATCCGGCACCAATCTCAACACCCTTGACAGCATTAATGCTCATCATTGCATGAGCTATTTCAGCATCAAGACGGTCAAAGATCGGCTCACCTAGTCCTATAATCATGTTGCTAGCGACAACATTGATCCTTGCACCAATGGAATCACCAGACTTTCTGAGTTTGTCTACATAGTCTTCTAGCTCTTCAACTTTGCTGGTATCAGGACAAAAGAACGGATTATTGTGTACCTCTTTCCAGTCAAAATTCTCAAACGCAATTGGACCTAGTTGAGCTAGGTAGCCATGGATCTCAATACCATGCTTTTCCTTGAGGTATTTTTTTGCAATACCTCCAGCTGCAACCCTTATTGCGGTTTCTCTAGCAGATGAACGGCCACCACCACGGTAATCTCTGAGACCATATTTTTGTTGATATGTGTAGTCTGCGTGACCTGGACGAAAAGAGTTTGCAATTTTGCTATAGTCTCTCGGACGCTGGTCAGCGTTTTGGATGATAAGGGCTATCGGTGTACCCGTCGTTACTCCTTCAAAGGTACCGGATAGAATCTTAACTTCGTCTGTTTCTCGTCTCTGGGTGGTGTGCCTTGAACTGCCAGGCTTTCTCAAATCAAGGTCATCCTGCAAGTCTTTCTCTGTCAAGGACATTCCAGGCGGGCAACCATCGACGATTCCAATAAGGGCATCGCCATGACTTTCTCCAGCGGTCGTTAGAGTGAATAATTTTCCAAAAGTATTGCCAGACATGACTATAGTTGTGCTTAAGTTAGATGGCCAATATTATACCTGTGACAATTTTTTTATCACAAAAGATTAGATTTGCCACCTATCGCAGATTAAAAAGTTTCAGAATTATTGTAATTCAACATCAGCACCGAGAAAATCACCATCAACGTCGAACTTTAATTTTTCGAATTTTGGTGCACTCATACCACTAAATGTTCGAAAAAAGCCGGACGGCTCCTTTGGAATAAAAAAGAAAAAGTCTAGTTTTTTGTTATTGTTTTCGTCCTCGAAGGCGGCAATGGTATAAGAGCCTTGTGGCGTATTTAAGGAGAAGGGTATCTTACACTCCCCATTTCCAGTCGGTTCGTAAATGTTTTCTTGAATAGCAGTCATATCTTTAAAGGAAGCCTCGTCATATAAAATGACATGGACTGAATGTTTTGATGAACAGCCAGTTATAAAGCCGCTCACCTTATATAACTCCTCGTCAGCGTATGCATTGATAAAGTAGACCGATAAAGTAATAATGGACAAAAATATGGCCAAATTTTTTTTGATTGATTTCATATACACTTTGTAAATTATGAACTTTATCAAACAACCTATAATCCCAAGATTAATTGGTGCCCTGGGCGAGATTTGAACTCACGACCCCTCGCTTAGGAGGCGAGTGCTCTATCCAGCTGAGCTACCAAGGCAGGGTTACTATTATTGCTAGTTATGACTCTTAATTCAAGGAATTATTTGCTTAACAATGTAATTAGCATCTAGGTAGTCGATATCTATTAATTTTAATGTGCCATTAATTTGCAAAGCTAAAGAGGGCATTGAATACAAATCCATTGATCTAGCAAGCTTAATTTCATCAAGCAGAATTTCATTAACCTGTGACGATTGTAAATCTAATTTAAATTTTTCAGCATCAAGTCCTAGGCTCTCAGATATGTTAATCAATACATCTT
>CAXDLF010000114.1:0-3286 GCA_963989885.1 uncultured Gammaproteobacteria bacterium | reverse complement strand
GTAAACTACCGGGGGTCGGTTCTAAGAGTGCTCAACGATTCATCTATTACCTGCTTGAACGCGATAGACAAGGCGGATTAGAGCTTGCTAAGGCGCTTACTGAAGCAATGGAAAAAGTCAAAAACTGCGAAAGGTGTCGAACTCTATCAGAAAAAAGCCTTTGTGGTATTTGCACGAATAATGCTCGTGACGGCTCCCAATTGTGTGTTGTTGAAACACCCACAGACATCAATGTCATCGAACAGAGTGGTGTTTATTCAGGAAAATACTTTGTCCTTAGCGGCTATCTTTCACCGATCGATGGTATCGGTGCTGCAGAGCTCGGTCTAGATGAGCTTGAAAATTTACTCAAGAATGAGGATGTGAATGAAATTATTTTAGCCACCAATGCGACAATTGAAGGTGAAGTGACTGCACACTATATTTATAATTTAGCCAAAAAATACCAAATTAAAACTACCAGAATAGCTCATGGTATTCCGCTAGGAGGTGAATTAGAATATACCGACATTAATACTATCGCTCACGCATTGTCTGGTCGAAAGAGTTACGACACATAAAGCTAAAGTAGAAGTTAAATTGTTGATAACTATTGTATAATATCTCAGTTTTATCCATCTTCCTATTGCTATGGAAAAAACGTACAACCCTGAACTAATCGAAGCAAAGTTTCGTGATATTTGGGAACAGGGACATTACTTTTCCTCACAGCTTAATTCCAATAGTGAAAATGCCTATAGCATAGTACTACCTCCACCCAATGTAACTGGAAGTTTACATATGGGTCACGCCTTTCAACATACCATCATGGACGTATTGACTCGCTACCATCGAAGCAAAGGCGATCAAACCTTATGGCAACCTGGAACCGACCATGCTGGTATTGCAACACAAATGGTAGTAGAAAGACAACTTGAACGCCAAAATATTTCGCGACATGACCTTGGACGTGAAAAATTTACAGAAAAGGTTTGGGATTGGAAACAACATTCTGGAGGAACGATTACTTCTCAGATGAGACGGCTTGGGACATCAGTGGACTGGGAAAGAGAATGCTTTACAATGGACAAAAGTCTTTCTGATGCAGTACAAAAGGTTTTTATTGAACTCTATAACGAAGGATTGATTTATCGTGGAAAGAGGCTTGTTAATTGGGACCCTGTACTTTTGACCGCTGTGTCTGACCTTGAGGTGATTAGTGCCGAAGAACAGGGATCTCTGTGGCACGTCAGGTACCCTATAACAGACTCTGAGGAGGTTATGGTGGTTGCTACAACGAGACCGGAAACGATGCTAGGCGATAGCGCGGTTGCCGTCCATCCGGATGATGCTCGATACCAACATTTGATCGGAAAGACGGTCAATTTACCGTTGACCAATAGACAAATTCCAATCATTGCTGACGATTATGTCGACATGGAATTTGGAACAGGTTGTGTAAAAATCACTCCTGCACATGACTTTAATGACTATGAGGTTGGTCTAAGGCATGAACTTGAAAAAATCAACATCCTGACAGATGATGCAAAAATTAATCTTAACGCCCCCAAAGCCTATCAAGATTTAGATCGATTTGAAGCCCGTAAAGCTGTAGTAAAAGATTTAGAAAAACAAAATCTAATAGAGAAGATTGATCCACATACCATGATGGTACCTAGAGGTGACAGGACCAACAGTGTGATTGAGCCTTATATGACCGATCAATGGTTTGTCAAAATAAGGCCACTAGCCGAACCTGCGATTAATGCAGTTAAAAACGGTGATATTCGATTCATTCCTGAAAATTGGGAGAAAACCTATTTTAACTGGATGGAAAACATTGAGGACTGGTGTATTTCACGCCAAATTTGGTGGGGACACAGAATTCCTGCCTGGTACGACAAAACTGGAAAAATCTATGTAGCAAAAAACTTGAAAGAGGCACAAAAACAGGCAGGCAATGGTGTTGAATTAACTCAAGATGAAGACGTATTGGATACCTGGTTTTCCTCAGCTCTATGGCCTTTTTCAACACTGGGTTGGCCAGATAATACTCCGGAATTGTCGCGCTTTTATCCGACAAGCGTTTTGGTTACAGGTTTTGACATTATATTTTTCTGGGTTGCCAGAATGATCATGTTTGGATTAAAGTTTGCCGGTGATGTCCCCTTTGAAGATATATATATCACTGGACTGATAAAAGATGGTCATGGCCAGAAAATGAGTAAATCTAAAGGCAACGTTTTAGATCCGATTGACCTGATCGATGGCATTGGCTTGGAAGAGCTCATGGAAAAACGAACACAGGGAATGATGCAGCCTGAATTGGCCTCAAAAATAAAGCAACAAACCAAAAAGGAGTTTTCCGATGGAATACCGCCTTTTGGAACTGATGCGCTTAGATTTACGTTTACCGCTCTAGCTTCATTTGGTCGAGACATTAAATTTGACTTGAAGCGAGTCGAAGGTTATCGAAATTTTTGCAATAAGCTCTGGAATGCCTCTCGTTTTGTGTTAATAAAGCTTGAATCCCAATCAATTAACTTTGGTGCCACTTTGTCAACACCAGACAAATGGATATTGTCACGACTCCAACACACCAAGATTGCAGTTGAAAAACACCTATCTGACTATCGCCTTGATTTGATGAGCCAAACGCTTTATGAATTTGTATGGCATGATTATTGTGACTGGTATCTCGAATTATCAAAACCACTTTTAGATCATCGAAAAACAAGGTCAGGTTGTGAGGCGACACTCCTCAAAGTGCTCTCTGAAATCTTAACTCTACTACATCCAATAATTCCATTCATTACCGAAGAGATTTTTGAGCAATGCCGGATCTTAAATAACGATGCATCGGAAAGACTTATCACTAAGCCCTACCCTGAAATAGATGAGACATTGATTAGCAAGAAATCTGAATCGGAGATCTCTTGGCTTCAAGAATTTATACTAGGTATAAGACAAATTAGAGGCGAAATGAATATTTCCCCAGGAAGGTCTTTGACTTGCTTCATCCAAAATCCTAATACTTCAGATGAAGCCTACATCAAGAATAATCTATCACTAATTTCAACACTTGCAAAGTTGGACGATATTAAGCCTCTCTCAAAAAATGATTCAGCGCCCGAATCCGCAACCGCATTGGTCGGCGAAATGAAAATACTTATCCCACTGGCAGGCATCGTTGATAAGGAGAAGGAAATATTGAGATTGAACAAAGAAATTGAGAAATTGGTTAAACAAAAACAGCAATACGCATCCAAACTTGACAATAAAAAATTTATCTCTGGAGCTCCAAAAG
>CAXDLF010000113.1:0-3341 GCA_963989885.1 uncultured Gammaproteobacteria bacterium | reverse complement strand
CGTCAAAATCATGCGTCACAAACAGTATCGTTTTATTCAGAACCCCCTGTAGTCTCAAAAACTCATCTTGCATTTCTTTTCGGATCAGTGGGTCTAAAGCCGAGAAGGGCTCGTCTAGGAACCAAATATCAGGTTCAATCGCAAGGGAGCGTGCGATCCCAACACGTTGTTGCTGTCCGCCTGATAATTCTCTGGGAAAATAATTCTCTCGCCCGCCAAGACCCACAAGTTCGACCATTTCCATTGCTTTTTTAATACTGTCCTGAGTCTTGCCTCCTTTTACCTGTAAGGGGAAAGCAATATTCTCGAGAACCGTTTTGTGGGGTAATAAGGCAAAACTCTGAAAGACCATACCCATCTTGTTTCGACGGAGTTCGATGAGTTGCTTGTTGTTCATCGCCAACAGGTCCTGTCCGTCTATATAAATATTTCCGGCAGTAGCATCGGTTAACTTTGATATACAGCGAAGGAGTGTCGATTTACCTGAGCCGGATAGGCCCATAACAACCAGCATTTCGCCTTTGGAAACCTCAAAGGACGCGTTATTCACACCGACGATGCAGCCTGCATCTTGAAAAGCTTTCGCGTCTACATTGCCCTGTACACCCGTAAGCATCTTTTTTGCCCCGTCACCAAATATTTTAAAAACCGAATCACAGAGGATGACAGGTTGTTCCTTGTTGGTTGACGCTATATTTGAGGGCATAAATTAATTCCTGAATGGTCTTATGAGAGAAGATCAGTCTATTCCCAAAAGTCTTTTTCTCTCATCTGCCCAAGTTCGAATTAAGTTATCTACTGCTAAACACATAAAGGATACAAATATACCTAAGGTCAAACCGATACCGGCGCCACCTTTTTTTGATAATGCGCCCATAATAATCTGGCCTAGATCTATTGTTCCAATTAATGCGCCCAGTATAACCATGAACAATGCGAATATGACGGTTTGATTTATTCCTAACATTATGTGGGGGAACGCGAGGGGCAACTCGATATTAGTCCATCGCTGTAATCGTGAAACTCCGGACATTGTTGCTGAATCGTGCAATGATAAGGGAACACTATTAAGACCTTCTACAGTATATCTAGTGGCTGGAATTACCGCATAAACTATTGCAGCGATCATGACGGATGTGTCTGTGATTCCAAAAAGCAGTATTACGGGAATCAGATAAATAAAAGATGGGAATGTTTGAAAGAAATCGCAAATTGAAAGTATAGTTTTGCTAGCAAAACTATTTTGGGCACAAATAGATCCAACGACTATTCCTAAAACAGCGGATATTAAAACAGCAAAAGTTGCCATGTAGGCAGTAATTAATGCTCTGTCCCAATATTCGGAAAGAGCTATAAACAGGATCAGACTTCCAACTACTACAGCTGATCTTACACCTCCTACTATATAACCAGCACCCATTACGATAATAAACGTTGAAATGACCGGCATGCCTAAATAGGCATCTTTCATTGGCACGAGGACTGAGGTTATTAACCAAATGTTAAATGCATTTAGATAAACAAAGAAGGTTTCCCATATCCAATCAATACCAGCGTCTATAAATGGAGAAAGTGTAAAGCCTTTATTGAAAGGAATATAATATAAGTAGTTAATAGTGTCTTTGAAGTACCGAGTTCCTAAGTAAGCTAAGATAACTCCCAACACTGTTAGAACAATAAAAACTATATAAGACCTATTTTTCTGATAAAAATTCAGATTAGCAAAATAGTCCTTTTGTTTGTTGGCCCACGCTAAAGAATATTTATCGAGAATTACTGCTATTAAAACTACGCAGAGTCCAATTTCTGAAGCCTTCCCAATTTCCAGTGAATTTAGAGCAACTTTTAAATTAAATCCTAAGCCTTTAGCGCCAATGAATGCTGCGATGGTCGTCATTGCAAGGCACTGCATTATGACTTGATTAACGCCTATTAAAATATCTCTTCTTGCTGTTGGAATTAGAACTCTAAATAATAATTGAGTTTTATTACATCCACTCATTAAACCTGAGTCGACAATTTCTGGAGATATCTTTCTTAATCCCAGAATGGTTAACCTGATCATGGGAGGAGTTGCAAAGATAATAGTTGCGATAGCTCCCGCATGATCTCCGACACCAAAAAGAACCATGACCGGAACTAGATAGGAAAAATGAGGCAAGGTTTGCATGCAATTCAATATTGGCTGAAGCATTCCCTCGACAGTTTTGTTTAGATACCCCCATATTCCAAATCCCAATCCTAAAATGAAACAAACAGGTGCAGATATAAGAACAAAAGATAAGGTTTCCATAGAGGGCTCCCACTGCCCAAAAATAGAAAGATATGCAAATCCTATACCTGCGAGCAAGGCTAAACGAACACCTTGAAGTTGATATCCTAAGATTGAAGCGCCAGCTACTACAGCGGTCCAAGGTAAAGCGGGCCAAGACAACCATTTATTGGCATTAATCCATGTATCACTAACAAATGCCCCCAAAGTTTGTGCCCCGCCAAGAAAGATTTCCCTAATAAAAATAATTAGGAATAAAACTGAGCTGCCTATCGACCTAGTAATGATTCTAAAAATAGTTTTTTGTTCATAGTCATTCCAAAGTGGATCCCATATATCAACGGTGAACCATTTGAACATCAAATTATCAAGCAAAGTATTAATCCACAGAGGGAAGTCTTTTAATAAGGGCGGTAATCTCCAAAAGTAACTATTTTCCGATTGGGGCACTAGAAAATAAGACATTAAGAAAATTAAAATCAAGAGGCCAAATTGAATTGGCCTGGAGTTTTTAAAATTACTGAGCATTTTCTTATCTATTTCTAGACGAACCAAATAAACTCTCTAAAACCATCGCAAGATCAAGAGAATTAATGATTTCATCTTTGGCTGTTTTAATTGATGGGGAGCTATTTGGATTAGAGGCACCCATCTTTCATTAATGCTATGCGATCAGCTAAACGAGGAGTCTCATCAAGATTATGAGTAACAAACACTATCGCTTTATTAAGCATTCCTTGTGATCTTAAGAACTCATCACGCATTGTTTTATTAGGGGATCAAGGGCTGAAAAAGGTTCGTCCAGAAACCAAATATCCGATTCTACTGATCGAGATCTTGCCATTCCAATACGTGTTGTTTGGACTGTACCCCATGGTTAGGACAGGTGGCCGGTCAAAGTAAGTGGTTATCTTCTATTTAATTAGTTATTGAAACAGAAGGTAACATATCAGGAGTAAAAAACGTAGGAATCATTCCCTAGGTTTTAAGCCAAAGACCCTCTTGCCGCAATCAGGACCGATGAAACATCGAATGAGTTATTGTAGAGATTTGGCGTTGATACCAAAGT
>CAXDLF010000112.1:0-3516 GCA_963989885.1 uncultured Gammaproteobacteria bacterium | reverse complement strand
AATATAATCTTAAAGGGCTCCAAGCCGATTCCAAGTTTCAACTACTGTATCAGGATTGAGAGAGATGCTGGTGATTTTTTGTTTTAAAAGCCATTCCGCAAAATCCACATAATCAGAAGGGCCTTGACCACAGATGCCAATATATTTTCCTTGACGATGACAGGCCTCAATGGCCATAGCAATCATTTTTTTTACTGCGTCATTTCTTTCATCGAAACCATCTGCAATTAATCCAGAGTCTCTATCCATTCCAAGTGTCAGCTGGGTGAGATCATTTGACCCAATGGAAAAGCCATCAAAGTACTGTAAAAAATCATCTGCTAGAATGGCATTGGATGGAAGTTCGCACATCATAATAATTCGTAAATCATCTTTACCACGCTCCAATCCATTTTCTTTTAATAGTTCTATGACACTTGAAGCTTCCTCTGTGGTGCGAACGAATGGAATCATAATCTCTACATTTCGCATATCCATGTCATTTCTAACTCTTTTAATTGCTTGACATTCTAATTCAAAGCATTTTCTGAATTCAGTTGAAATATAACGTGATGCACCTCTAAAGCCAATCATTGGATTTTCTTCCTGGGGTTCATAAAGATCTCCTGCAAATAGGTTCGCGTATTCATTAGATTTAAAATCAGACATGCGGATAATAACGGGTGAATGGGAAAAACTTGCGCCGATTGTGGCAATTCCCTCAGCAAGCTTTTCGACATAAAAATCAACAGGAGATTTGTAACAAGCGGTTCTTCTTTCAATCTCAGACTTTAGTTTTCTTGGCAGTTGGTCAAATTCGAGCAAAGCTTTTGGATGAATTCCGATCGTATTGTTAATAATAAATTCAAGTCTTGCCAGTCCAACACCGGCATTCGGTATGTTTGCAAAGTCAAAAGCACGAGAAGGATTGCCAACATTCATCATGATTTTTACGGGCACTTCTGGTAAGTCATTAATTTCTGTATAGGTATGTTCAAATTTTAATATCCCTTGATAAACTTGGCCCGTGTCGCCTTCTGCACAAGAGGCGGTAATTGATTGAGAGTCTTCAAGTAATTTGGTTGCGTTACCAGTACCGACTATTGCAGGTACTCCAAGCTCTCTCGCTATAATAGCTGCGTGGCATGTCCTTCCACCTCGATTGGTGATAATTGCAGAAGCTAGCTTCATGACAGGCTCCCAATCGGGATCAGTCATATCTGTAACAAGGATATCACCTTTTTTTACTTGGTTCATCTCGGATAAATCTTGTATGACTCGAGCTTTGCCAGTGCCAATTTTTTGTCCTATTGCGCGACCCTCAATGAGTATATTTGAAGTTTCTTGGAGTTGGTAGCGTTCAATTTTCTGAGTATTATTTTGTCGACTTTTGACGGTTTCAGGCCTTGCTTGAACAATGTAGAGTTTGCCATCGTTACCATCAAGAGCCCACTCTATATCCATGGCTCTTCCATAGTGCAATTCAATTGTCATTGCATATTGTGCAAGTTGTTCTATTTGAGCGTCGTTCAAACTGAATTGAAGTCTCTGTTTCTTTTCAACAGAAACAGTTTGCACGGAAATATTTGATTTAGCATCTTCATAAATCATCTTGATGGACTTGGAGCCTAACTTGCGAGATAAGATTGCAGGACGGTCAGAGTTTAATGTTGGTTTGTGGACATAAAATTCGTCAGGGTTGACAGATCCTTGAACTACTGTTTCACCTAGCCCATATGCTGAAGTAATAAAGACAACATCTTTAAAACCTGACTCAGTATCAAGAGTGAACATGACACCACTGGAGCCAATATCACTTCGAACCATTTGCTGAACTCCGGCAGAAAGTGAAACTATTTCATGTTTAAATCCTTGGTGGACTCTGTAGGAAATAGCTCTGTCGTTATATAAAGAAGCAAAGACCTTTTTAATAGAAAGTAAAATATCATCGATGCCACTAACATTCAAAAAAGTCTCTTGTTGGCCAGCAAACGAAGCCTCAGGCAAATCCTCTGCTGTTGCAGATGAGCGCACTGCAAACGTTACGTCTGGACCTAACTGATCCGTTAAAGTTTTATAACTGCTAACAATAGACTCGTAAAGCTCTTTCGGAAAAGGAGCATCCTCAACCCACTGTCGAATAGCTGCACCCGTTTTTGTTAGGTCATCAATATTGGTAATATCAAGAGATAAAAGTAGTTCATTGATTTGATGTCTTAGGTTTGAATGGTCCAAAAAAGATTCAAACGCTTCCGCGGTTGTCGCAAAACCACTAGGTACTTGGATACCTTGTGAGCTTAAGCCAGAAATCATTTCCCCTAAGGAAGCATTTTTCCCGCCAACTTTTTCTACGTCAGACATGCTGACATCATTTAACCAGACTACGTTTTCAGTTATCACAGTCATAAAGCATTAATCAGTATTATCCTCTATATTATTATAAGCCTCATCACCAAAATACAACGTCTCAATAACAGCATCAGTAATGGTATAGCCACTATCTGCAATATCAAAACTTTGCGAGCCTACAGATATTCTGCCGTAAACGATTATTGGTCTATACAGATCCCGCAATTTTGTTGGCTCACCTGACGTATCTACCAGCAGGGTTTGATTTAAAGGAGGTGGCGGAACATGAATACATTGTCCAGCTTCTGGGACAAGTAAAAACTTACTGACATCAGTGCCCTTGAATTCAATTGGAACCATAAAGCCAGGAAGCGCAATGTCTTTACCTTCTAATGTATTATTAAGTTTTTTACCAGCCTCATCCAGTTTAGCCTGAAAGTCTGGATCCATATAAGTTTCATAGGATAAATCTTCAGGAATGAAATCATAGGCTCCAGCCGGTTCAAGGCTTGACCAATTACTTGCAAGTGTTGACAAGTATTCTTCAGTAACCACTATAGCAAAAGAATTTGCTGACAAAAAAAATAAAAAGGCTGCAATTATTTTTTGTCCCATAAAATTTAATTCAAGGTTTGATGTAAATTTTTTCTGAAAACCATGATTGCTGGAATCAAACTACTCAAAACTCCAGCGACTAAGATGATACTAAATACCTTGACTTCGTCAAAACTAATCCACTTAAATGTAGGTGAGATGCCTAAAGTTGAGTTTAGCTGACTTGTTGCAAAATAGGTCACAATTGAGACAAGAATAATTGCACCAAAAATTGCAACTAATCCAATAAAAAGAGCTTCATAAACTACCATTCCAGCTAAAAATCTAGGAGAAGCACCATTTGCCCGATAAATTGTCATTTCATGTTTTCGATTCTCTAAGCTGGCAATAATTAAAGTGATCATTGCTATCAAACTGATGGCAATAATTATCCAACTAAGCAACTCAAAACCTTTGTCAACTAATCCAACAATAGACCATAACTCGGATAATGCAATCCCAGGTATAACTGCTGATATTGCTTCATTTGGATATTCTCTGATGCTCTTAGTAAAGTTAAATAAAGTTAATTTTGATTTAAGCCCAACAAAGGCAGCAGTTAGGGTTTTTGGATTCAAATCTTCTTTAGGGATA
>CAXDLF010000111.1:0-3525 GCA_963989885.1 uncultured Gammaproteobacteria bacterium | reverse complement strand
GCATACGAGATCAGCCTCGGTCTCGTGGGCTCGGAGATGTGTATAAGAGACAGCTCCTGCACCAAAAGGTCAGCCACAAATTGAAGTAACACTTGATCTTGATTCAGATGGCATTTTGAATGTTTCCGCTAAAGATAAGAACACTGGTAAAGAGCAATCAATTACGATCAAATCATCAAGTGGTCTTTCAGATGAAGAAGTTGAAAAAATGATTAAAGATGCTGAGTCCCATGCAGAGGAAGATAAAAAATTCCAGGAACTGATTACTGCACGTAACATGGCCGATTCGCTTGTTCACTCTACTAAGCAAACACTTGAAGAACTCAAAGATGAAATTTCTGAGGAAGAAAAATCAACGATTGAGACTGCGGTGAATGAGCTTGAAGAGAGCATCAAGGGAGACGACAAAGATGACATCGATGCTAAAGTACAAAATTTAAGCGAAAAAGCTCAGGTATTAGCTCAAAAAGCACAAGAAAAAGCCAGTTCGGAAGATTCAGAAGCTGCTAATGGAAAAGCTGATGAAGATGTTGTAGATGCTGATTTTGAAGAAGTTAAAGAAGAAAAGTAATTAACGAAATCAGCTGCAATAAAAACCTCCTTTGATTATTCATTGGAGGTTTTATTAATTTAAGGGATATATGTCGCAAAGAGACTACTACGAAGTTTTAGGCGTTAAAAAAGGCGCAGATGAAGCCGAAATCAAAAAGGCTTATAAACGTCTTGCGATGAAATATCATCCTGATCGAAATGCTGGTGATAAGGCTGGTGCTGAGAAAAAATTTAAAGAAGTACGTAAGGCGTACGATATTATCTCTGACCCTCAAAAACGTTCAACTTATGACCAATTTGGGCATGCTGGTGTAGAACAACAAGGTGCTGGTGGTTTTGGTGGTGGCAATCCTTTTGGTGCTGGTGGTTTTGGAGATATTTTTGGTGATATATTTGGTGGTGGTAATACTAAACCTGATAATCGGGGCCCTGACCTTCGATATGACCTAGAAATTGATTTAAGACAAGCTGCTGAAGGTGACACAGTTAAAATTAGAGTACCTAAAAATGACACTTGTGATACATGTTCTGGAACTGGAGCAAAGCCTGGTACATCAGTTAAAACTTGTGGAAATTGTCATGGTAGTGGCCAAATTCAGATGCAGCAAGGTTTCTTTGCTGTACAGAGGCCTTGTAACCAATGTAATGGTACTGGTGAAAAAATTGATTCTCCTTGTCGCACTTGTGGTGGACAAGGGATTGTCAGAAAACAAAAAACTCTTTCTGTAAAGATTCCTGCTGGAGTAGACACCGGAAACAGAATTCGTCTCAGTAGTGAAGGTGAGGCTGGTTTGCGTGGTGGACCTTCTGGTGACCTTTACGTTCAAATTCATGTCAAAGATCACCAAATCTTTCAACGTGAAGGAAACGACTTGTATTGTGAAGTCCCAATCGATTTTGCAACAGCTACTCTTGGTGGTTCAATTGAAGTTCCAACCTTGGATGGTAAGCTTAAAATCAATATCCCGTCTGGCACTCAAACCTCAAAACTCTTCAGACTTCGCGGCAAAGGCATGCCAGCAATGAGATACAAGGGTTCTGGCGACCTACTCTGCCAGGTCAAATTGGAGACACCTGTCAACCTAAATTCTAAACAAAAGCAGCTTTTAAAGGATTTTTCTAGTTCATGTAATGCAAAACAGCATCCAGAATCAAATTCATTTTTTGGTAAAATGAAGTCTTTCTTTGAATAAACCTCCATTCCATAATGACAATTAAAAAAATCATAGCCCGTGAGGTTTTAGACTCTAGAGGCAACCCTACTGTTGAGGCAGATGTAATGCTTAATAATGGTGTTTTTGGAAGAGCAATGGTTCCATCTGGAGCTTCCACTGGGCAACGTGAAGCCTTGGAGTTAAGGGATGGAGATAAGAACCGTTATTTGGGGAAAGGTGTTACACAGTCTGTTATCAATATCAACCATGAGATTAACGACGCCCTCGTTGGTATGAAAATCTCAAATCAACAAGCCATCGATCAGAAAATGATTGAAATGGATGGCACTGACACAAAATCTCGTTTGGGTGCAAATTCTATTCTAGCAGTCTCATTGGCCTGTGCACACGCCAATGCAAACAACAATAAACAATCACTGTTTCGTTCGTTTGATTTTTCTGAAACTTATCATTTACCGGTCCCCATGATGAACATTATCAATGGAGGTGAGCATGCCAATAATAGTGTTGATATCCAAGAGTTTATGATTATCCCGGCAGGAGCACCTAGCTTCAAAGAAGCGTTAAGATATGGTGCTGAAGTTTTTCATCATTTAAAAAAGTTGCTTGACCAAGAAGGTCTTAATACAGCGGTCGGAGATGAAGGTGGCTTTGCACCAGACTTAAGCTCTAACGAAGAGGCTTTAAAGATTATAGTTAAAGCTATTGAGAGTGCTGGATATGAAGCAGGAAAAGATATCTTTATTGGAATTGATGCTGCTAGTTCTGAGTTTTACAGTAACGGCATCTATCACTTATCCTCAGAAGATTTGAAACTGAGTAATGAGGAGTTTACAAGTTATCTTGCATCATGGGTTGACAAATATCCAATTATTTCGATTGAAGATGGAATGGATGAAAATGACTGGTCAGGATGGGGGATGCTTACTAACAAATTATCTGACAAAGTTCAATTGGTGGGTGATGATTTATTTGTTACTAATAGCAATATTTTAGCTAAAGGTATTGAGAACAATATTGCCAACTCGATCCTTATTAAAGTCAATCAAATAGGCACACTTACAGAAACGTTTAACGCAATGAAAATGGCTTCAAATGCTGGATACACTTGCGTTATGTCTCATAGAAGTGGTGAAACTGAAGACACTACAATTGCAGATCTATCTGTTGCAACCAGCTGTGGACAAATTAAAACAGGATCATTGTCTCGTTCTGACAGGCTTGCAAAATATAATCGATTACTGCGCATTGAAGAGGAACTAGGGGATGATGCACACTATCCTGGGCTCAGCGCATTCAAACATATTTGACAATGCACTTGTTCCAAGATTTTTCATCTTCTTTAGGGTTAAAATGACTATTCATTCAATAAATATGGGTAATTGATTGGAATCGCTGTCCACTTTTTGGCTAAGTGTTTTGCTTTTCGCTCTGATTATAGCTTCAGCTTTTTTCTCTGGTACTGAAACCTCGATGATGGCTATGAACCGTTATCGACTGAAAAGCCTTAGTGCTAAAAACAATCCACAAGCAAAAAGAGTAGAAAAACTTTTAAATAACATTGATTATTTAATTGGCGCTATTCTTCTGGGAAATAATTTCGTCAACATACTTGCAGCCAGTATTGCAACCATTCTTGCACTGAAACTTTGGGGAGAAGGATCGGTAATTTTTGCATCGTTAGCTTTAACAATAGTGATTTTAATTTTTGCAGAAACTACACCAAAAACTTTTGCAGCAAAAAACCCAGAGAAAATTGCCTTACCTGCCTCGGCAACCATAGAATTACTAATTAAAC
>CAXDLF010000110.1:0-3567 GCA_963989885.1 uncultured Gammaproteobacteria bacterium | reverse complement strand
TTGTTGGACAGGCTGTTGCTCTCAACCACATTTAAAACAACACAGGCTACTTTCAGATTATTATTTTTTGCCGCTTCTAGCGTTAAAAGAGCCTGACTAATTGCGCCAAGCTCGTCACGAATTACAATTAAAAGTGGCAGTTGGAGCTTAATCGCTAGATCTACATTAAGAGATGCTTCAGCTATTGGGGAATAAAGTCCGCCAGCCCCCTCGACAACCACAAAGCTTTCATCAGTCTCACGCCTACAAGCCAGCACCAGCTCTTCAAGGGTGATTTTTTTTCCACTTTCATTGCTGGCCATTTCTGCGCTGGCCTCGAGTTCAAAACAATATGGACAAACCTTTTCTAGAGGCTCTTGTTGCTCACATGCATCAGACAGGGCGATTGCATCTTTGGGAATGTGGTTTTGTCCATTAAACTCACAGTTTGTTTCAACCGGCTTTCTAACCTTAACCTCTCTAGTTAGAGACATGTGTCGCACAATTTCAATTGCAACTGTAGTTTTCCCTACACCCGTGTTGCTACTAGTAACAAAAACGCCTTTCATGAAGATATTTTAGCCCAAGTTGGTGAATGCAAAGGCGCCATAAAAGTATAATGGCGACAATGCAAAACAATCTACACACAAACTTTTGTGGGATGTCATTAAACTCCCCCATCATTTTGCTTTCAGGCTGTGTTGGGTTTGGCGAGGAGTACACCCGAATTAAAGGCTTTTCAAATACAACGGTTGGGGCTGTCTGCCTAAAAGGGACGACGCTTGAGCCTCGCCTAGGGAACAAGCCTCATAGAATAGCCGAAACCCCCGACGGAATGCTTAACTCTATCGGACTTCAAAATCCTGGCACAAATATTGTCATTAATGAGATTATGCCCTCTCTCAAGAAAAATGAGACACGGTTCATCATTAATATTTCTGGCTCGAGTATTAAAGAGTACGGAGAGATTGCAAAACACTTTGACGACACCGATATTGACGCCGTTGAAATTAACATTTCTTGTCCTAACGTCAAAGAAGGCGGTGTTGAATTTGGCAACGACCCTGAAATGTCTTATAGGGTTGTCGAGGCTTGTCGCAAAAACACAACAAAGCCAATCATCACCAAACTCTCTCCTAACCAAACCGACATTGCAAAAAATGCAGCCCGATGTATTGACGCTGGAAGCGACGGCTTGGCTGTCATCAACACAGTGACGGGGATGGCGGTTGACATCAAAACACGCAAGCCTGTTGTTGGCAACAATCAAGGAGGCCTCTCAGGCCCTTCTATCAAGCCAATTGCTTTATTGAAGGTACACCAAGTTTATCAAGTAAGCAAAAAACACAACGTCCCTATAATTGGCCAAGGAGGAATTGTTTCGGCAAACGACGCCCTAGAGTTTATTGTTGCAGGAGCAGCAACTGTTGGCGTTGGCACAGCGCTTTTTTATGACCCTTTTGTTTGTGAAAAAATAAATACAGGAATTAGTCAGTATCTATCAGATCAAAAACTTAGTAATGTAGCCTCTTTAGTAGGCACCCTTCAACTTAACTAAATCATGGTTTCATTTTTTTAGAATGCAATACGAATATAACCCCAAAAAAATAGAATCAGAGGCGCAGAAATATTGGCATGATAACAAGTCATTTCTTGTGGTTGAAGACCAGACAAAGGAAAAATTTTATTGCCTTTCAATGCTTCCATACCCTTCTGGAAAACTCCACATGGGACATGTTAGAAATTATAGTATTGGAGACGTCATTTATAGATATCAAAAAATGCTTGGAAAAAACGTCTTGCAGCCCATTGGTTGGGATGCGTTCGGACTTCCAGCAGAAAATGCAGCGATAAAAAACCAAGTGCCGGCTGCCGGCTGGACTTATGAAAATATAGGGCACATGAAGGAGCAGTTGGTTGAACTAGGATTTGGTTATGATTGGTCACGTGAAATCGCAACCTGCCACCCTGAATATTACCGTTGGGAGCAATGGTTCTTTGTAAAACTGTTTAACAAAGGTCTAGTCTACAAGAAAAAAGCGGTTGTTAACTGGGACCCCGTTGACCAAACCGTGCTTGCAAATGAACAGGTGGTTGAGGGGCGTGGTTGGCGCTCTGGAGCCCTCATTGAAAAGAAAGAAATATCTCAGTGGTATATGAAGATTACAGACTATGCTGACGAGCTTCTTGACGACATAGAAAAACTTGATGGCTGGCCAGAGGCCGTTAAGACAATGCAAAAAAACTGGATTGGCAAATCTGCTGGTATTGATATAGATTTTAGGCTAGATGATACAAATACACTAACTGTATACACAACGCGCCCCGACACCTTAATGGGGGCAACCTATCTTGCAATAGCTGCAGAGCACCCTCTCGCAATCAAGGCTGGACTATCAAGCCCAACAATTCAAGCATTTTTAAACGAATGTAAGACAATTGAAACTTCTGAAGCTGCCTTGGAAACAATGGAAAAAAAGGGGGTTGACTCAGGCCTGGTGTGCAAACACCCAATAACTGGAGAAGGCATCCCTATTTGGATTGCAAATTTCGTTCTTATGGGTTATGGCACTGGGGCTGTTATGAGTGTGCCTTCGCATGATCAGAGAGATTATGAGTTTGCAAAAAAATACAGCCTGCCTATGCGAGAAGTTGTCTCACCAGTTAGCGGCTTTTTAGACACCAGCAAAGAAGCCTTTGTTGAAAAGGGAATCCTTATTAACTCTGGCAATTTTGATGGAATGGATTTTGATCAGGCGTTTAAAGCAATCAGCAAAGCTCTTTCCAGTCTCGGTCTTGGAAAACAGAAAACTAACTATCGATTGCGTGACTGGGGCATCTCAAGACAACGCTATTGGGGCTGTCCAATTCCAATTATTAATTGTAATAATTGTGGAGCTGTTCCAGTTAGCCTGGCTGACTTGCCAGTAAGGCTTCCAGAAGAAGTTGATTTTGATGGCACAGGGTCGCCATTAAAAAAAATGCCTGATTTTTATCAAACACAATGTCCAAGCTGTAACTCTCCTGCAGAAAGAGAAACTGACACGTTTGACACGTTTTTTGAGTCTTCATGGTATTTTGCAAGATATGCTTGTGCTGATCAAAACAAAGCTATGCTGGATGAACGAGCCAATTATTGGCTGCCCGTAGACCAGTATATTGGAGGCATTGAACACGCTATTTTGCACCTTCTTTATTCAAGGTTTTTTACAAAGCTACTTAGAGACGAAGGGATTATAACCAGTAGCGAGCCCTTCACAAATCTTTTAACTCAAGGAATGGTGTTGAAGGACGGGGCAAAAATGAGCAAATCAAAAGGAAACACTGTAGACCCTCAAGAGATGATTTCCAGATACGGGGCAGATACAGCGCGTCTGTTTATTTTGTTTGCGGCACCACCAACCCAAGACCTTGAGTGGTCAGATTCAGGAATAGAAGGCGCACATCGTTTTATTAATAAATTTCATCGCCTTGTTGTTGGGTTTATTGCCGACGCTAAAACACATGAAACGTCTTCACTTGTTCCGAGCTCTCTTAACAGCTGTCTCTTATACACATCTGACGCTGCCGACGAAGGCTTAGGTGTAG
>CAXDLF010000109.1:0-3774 GCA_963989885.1 uncultured Gammaproteobacteria bacterium | reverse complement strand
CGGCGACCACCGAGATCTACACCTAAGCCTTCGTCGGCAGCGTCAGATGTGTATAAGAGACAGCACCATTGGTGGCCAAAAAAGCTAAAGCTGGTATTTTCCGAAAAAACCTGCTTTAGACGGGTTTTTTTTGATTTTTTAGGACTATACCATGATATTTACTTCTGAATCCGTTTCTGCCGGTCATCCGGACAAAGTTTGCGATCAAGTTTCCGACGCCATCCTCGATGCCGCACTTTCACAAGACAGAGAATCTCGTGTTGCTGTCGAAACCTTAGTAAAAGACAACCAAGTCGTATTGGCTGGAGAAATAACTACGAATGCAAAAATTGACTATGAAGATGTCGTTCGCAAAACAATTATTGACATTGGCTATGACAGAGATGAGTATGGCTTTAACGGTCACAACTGTTCAATATCAAACCTGCTAGGTAAACAATCTCAGGACATCAAACAAGGGGTTGATGAGAGTGAAAACCGTGAACAAGGGGCAGGAGACCAAGGTCTGATGTTTGGTTACGCAGAAAATTCAACCAAAGAGCTTATGCCAGCCCCAATTATGCTTGCGCATCAACTTGTCAGACGACAGGCTGAACTACTATTAAACGGATCTATTCCATGGCTAAGACCTGATGCTAAATCACAGGTCTCTTGTATTTACGATGGCAATGAAATTGTTGGTATTGATGCTGTGGTACTTTCCACCCAGCATGATAAAGGTATCACACTTAAAGATCTTAGAGGAGTAGTGTTAAAAGAGATTATTAAGCCAATATTGCCAAAAAAATGGCTAACAAACAACACCCAATATCACATCAATCCGACCGGTAACTTCGAAATCGGTGGTCCGGTTGGTGACGCTGGACTAACTGGTAGAAAAATTATTGTGGACACCTATGGAGGTATGGCTCGTCACGGCGGAGGCGCTTTCTCAGGAAAAGATCCTTCTAAGGTTGATCGGAGTGCAGCTTATGCTACTCGTTATGTTGCAAAAAATATCGTTGCAGCTGGTCTAGCTGAGCGTTGTGAAATTCAAATTTCATATGCAATTGGAGTTGCAGAACCCACTAGTATTAGTGTTGATACATTTGGAACTGGAAGGTTACCAAATCATGAAATTGTTAATCTAATCAGAGAACATTTTGATTTACGACCCAAGGGTCTAATTGCCATGTTGGATCTCAAACGACCTATCTATCAACAAACTGCAAGCTATGGCCACTTTGGAAGAACTGAAGAGTCTATAAGCTGGGAAAAAACAGATAAAGCTGCCTATCTAAAATAGTTTCTTTTCTATCTTTTTTTGGTATAATCCTATCCTGCCAAGGGGCGTTGCAATGAGTAATATCTCAATCAGGCTTGGCAATCAAAACGACGCTCGTTTTTTTTCAACTTTATAGAGAATAAAATGAGCAATTCAGCAATTGATAATACTGACTACAAGGTAAGTGACCTTAATCTTAACGATTACAAAGTAGCTGATATTAACCTTGCCGCCTTTGGTCGTAAGGAAATAGAACTAGCAGAATCGGAAATGCCGGCATTAATGGCACTTCGTTCAAAGTACAGTAAAGACAAACCTCTTCAAGGTGCTAAGATTATGGGTTGCATCCATATGACAATCCAAACTGCTGTTTTAATGGAAACATTAATAGATCTTGGAGCAGAAATTCGCTGGTCATCTTGCAATATTTTTTCAACACAAGACCATGCAGCTGCAGCTATGGCAGCAAGCCATATACCTGTATTTGCCTGGAAAGGTGAAACAGAGGAGGAGTTTTTTTGGTGTATCGAACAAACTATTCTCCTCAATGGTAAGCCTTGGGATGCCAACATGATTCTTGATGATGGTGGTGATTTAACTCAAATGGTTCATGAAAAATATCCAGAGATGTTAAATAATATTCATGGAATTAGTGAAGAAACAACGACGGGAGTTCATCGTCTACTTGAAATGGTTGAAAATGGTGAACTTAAGGTTCCAGCAATTAATGTCAACGACTCAGTCACAAAATCGAAAAATGACAACAAATATGGATGCAGACACTCTTTAAATGATGCTATAAAGCGCGCAACCGATATTTTAATGGCAGGTAAAAAAGCGCTAGTAATTGGCTACGGTGATGTTGGCAAAGGGTCTTCACAATCACTCCGTCAAGAAGGAATGATAGTTAAGGTTAGCGAGATTGACCCTATCTGTGCCATGCAGGCTTGTATGGATGGATTTGAAGTGGTCTCACCATACAACGATGGTGTTAATACTGGATCAAAAGATGATATTAATAAAGAATTGTTATCAACGACTGATTTAGTAGTTACAGCTTCAGGCAACATAAATGTTTGTGACTCAGCCATGCTGAAGGCTCTTAAATCTGGTTCGGTAGTTTGCAATATTGGTCACTTCGACAATGAAATTGATACCCAATACATGCGTGATAACTGGAAATGGGACGAAGTTAAACCTCAGGTCCACCGAGTCTATAGATCTACTGATAAAAATGACTATTTGATTTTGTTATCTGAGGGTCGCTTAGTCAACCTGGGTAATGCAACTGGCCACCCTTCTCGCGTCATGGATGGCTCTTTTGCTAATCAGATATTGGCTCAAATGTATCTATTTGACCAAAAATTTGCTGACCTACCTGAAAAAGATAAATTAGCCAACATAAGCGTTGAAGTTTTACCCAAGAAACTCGACGAGGAGGTTGCAGCAGGAATGCTTGGTGGCTTTGGTGGCGTTCTTACAAAAATGACGGATGCCCAGGCAGAATACATCAATACACCCAAAGAGGGTCCATACAAGCCAGAAACTTATAAGTACTAAGCCTTTTTAGTTTAATAAATCGAGAGAAACATCCTGCATATTTGACAACCATAAGTTCCAAATAAATTTCTTTGATGGAGACCATAGGCGTAATCTTCGTCAGACTCCTTTTCAGGATATTTCAAACCAAACAATCAACAAGATTTGGAGACAATAACTACTAGGAACTTTTATATTCAATATTAATACTTAATTTTTTGAACAATCAAGTTTGTAAAAAGGCAACTACCAATTGGCTATAATTAATCGCTAAATTGATGTGAATAAATAATATATGAGTGATCAATCGATTGTTTTTTTGCTGATATCAACAACCTTAGTGTTATTTATTTGGGGTAGAGTTCGCTACGATTTGGTTGCCTTCATGGCGCTCATTGCCGGTACAATTGTTGGCGTTATACCAACCCATGGTGTTTTTTCCGGCTTTGGTCATCCTGCCGTAGTAATTATTGCTCTCGTGCTAATCATTAGTAGAGGTCTGGTTCGTTCAGGTTCGGTAGAGTTAATTAGTTCCAATCTTTCTAATTTTACGAGCGGTGTTAAGACACATATTGCATTGATGGGTACTATTTCTGCAAGTCTCTCTAGTATCATAAACAACGTAGCTGCCTTAGCTATATTGATGCCCGCGGACACTCAACTCAATCAAAAAGCCAATCGCAAACCTTCCACAACTCTAATGGCACTTGCCTTTACTTCAATTTTAGGTGGCATGGTTACGATGATAGGCACTGCCTCAAATGTGGTAATAGCAACCTACAGAGAAGATGCTCTTGGCTCACCTTATTCGATGTTTGACTTTACTCCAGTTGGTTTAATTGTTGCAATTTCTGGTGTACTTTTTATTGCTCTTTTCGGTTGGCGACTGATGCCTAAAATCAAAGATACAGATCTTAAAAATAGCAATGAAGAAATACGACAATATGTTTCTAATGTACTCGTTACAGAGG
>CAXDLF010000108.1:0-3781 GCA_963989885.1 uncultured Gammaproteobacteria bacterium | reverse complement strand
ACCTAAGCCTTCGTCGGCAGCGTCAGATGTGTATAAGAGACAGTTTCAAGCGTAATAAAGATGACATTACTGCCACTGTTGAGCGAATTGAATATGATCCAAATCGCAGTGCAAACATTGCATTAATTTTATATGCTGACGGTGAAAGACGCTATATTATCGCACCAAAAGGATTAAAGGCAGGTGACAAAATTATATCTGGTAATTCTGTAGCCATTCAAAAAGGCAACACTTTGCCATTGAGCAATATTCCACTTGGTAGTGTAATACATTGTGTTGAATTGAAACCAAAAAAAGGCGCTCAGATGGCAAGAAGCGCTGGCACATCAGTTCAACTAGTTGCTAAAGAAGGTAATTACGTAACGCTTAGATTGCGTTCAGGTGAAGTACGAAAAGTATTGTCTGAATGCCGAGCAACTTTAGGTGAAGTTTCTAAATCCGAACATAGTCTGAGAAAACTAGGTAAAGCCGGTGCTAGTAGATGGCAAGGTGTAAGACCAACAGTTCGAGGTGTTGTAATGAACCCTGTTGACCATCCACATGGAGGTGGTGAAGGGAAAACTAGTGGTGGTAGACACCCAGTTTCACCTTGGGGAACTCCAACAAAGGGTTACAAAACTCGTACCAATAAGCGTACAGATAAACTTATCGTACGTCGTAGAAAATAAAGGGTAATTATGGCTAGATCACTAAGAAAAGGACCGTTTGTCGATGAGCATTTAATTCAAAAGGTATTAAAGGCTCAAGAAATTAACGATAGAAAACCAATTAAAACTTGGTCTCGTCGTTCAGTTATTGTGCCAGAAATGATTGGTTTAACTATAGCAATACACAATGGTCGCGTACATGTTCCAGTTACAATTAACGAAAACATGATTGGTCATAAATTGGGCGAATTTGCTGGAACAAGAACATTTAAAGTCCACTCTGGTGACCGAAAAAGCCGTATTGAATAAGGTGTCGTGATGAAAGAAGTTAAAGCAATTCACAAATATGCAAGAATCTCCCCTTTCAAGGTTAGATTGATTGCTGATCAGATTCGCAATAAGCCAGTTGAAGAGGCTTTGAATATTCTGTCATTCAGTAATAAAAAAGCAGCGGTATTGGTAAAAAAAGTATTAAGTTCTGCAATTTCAAACGCAGAACATAATGATGGTTTAGATATTGATGAATTAAAGGTAAGTAGTATTTTCATTAATGAAGGTTCTACGATGAAGAGAATTCGCCCTCGTGCAAAAGGAAGAGCGAATCGCATTTTTAAACGGACTAGCCACATAAGTGTTGGCGTAAGTGAGTAAAGAAGTATGGGCCAAAAAGTTAATCCAGTAGGAATTAGATTAGGGATTGTTAAGGATTGGGATTCGAAATGGTATGCCAACAGTAAAGACTATCCTGAATACTTATTATCGGATATTGAAGTAAGAGACTTTTTATTTAAAGAGTTGACTTTAGCGTCTGTTAGTCGTATCAGTATTGAGAGGTTATCTAACAATGCTAAGGTGATTATTCATACAGCTCGTCCTGGAATTGTAATTGGGAAAAAAGGTGCTGATATAGAAAGATTAAAAAATCTAGTCTCAGCAAAAATGGGCGTACCTGTGCATATAAGTATTGAAGAAGTTAAGCAACCAGAATTAGATGCACGATTAGTTGCTGAAAATATTGCTCAACAACTTGAAAAGCGTGTGATGTATAGGCGAGCTGTGAAGCGTGTTTTAGGCAATGCAACTCGTTTAGGAGCACTAGGTATTAAAGTTATGGTGAGTGGTCGATTAAATGGTGCTGAAATAGCACGATCAGAATGGTATCGTGAGGGTCGCGTTCCGTTGCATACTTTTAGAGCAGATGTCGACTATAGTAGTTTTAGTGCAAATACACAGCATGGCGTTATCGGTATTAAAGTTTGGATTTTTAAAGGTGAAATCCTTGATCATAATAAAGGCACTCTTGAAGAAGTTGCAAAACGTGGTGCTGGTAAACAATTGAGTAAGAAGTAAAGGAAGTTAGAAATGTTACAACCTAAACGTACAAAATTTAGAAAAGTTATGAAGAGTCGTAACCGCGGTTTAGCGACTGGTCATAATGTTAGCTTTGGTGAGATCGGTTTACAAGCTACTGGCAGATGTCGTATGACGGCGAGACAAATTGAATCCGCGCGTCGTGCAATGACTCGGCACGTTAAACGTCAAGGAAAAATTTGGATTCGTGTTTTTCCTGATAAACCTATCACTAAAAAGCCTTTAGAGGTTCGTATGGGAAAGGGTAAAGGTAGTGTTGAATATTGGGTTGCACAAATTAAACCTGGTCAGATCTTATTTGAAATGCAAGGTGTTGATGAAATAGTTGCAATAGAGGCTTTTGGTCTTGCAGCTGCCAAACTCCCTGTTAAGACAACGATAATTAAACGGACAATAATGTAATGGATGTTAAAGACTTAAGAGAGCAAGACTTATCTCAGTTAAATGAAGAGTTAATAACTCTTCTTAAAGAGCATTTCGAGTTGCGTATGCAGCACCGTAGTTCACAATTAACTGATCTTTCAAAGCTCGGAAAAACAAAAAGATCAATTGCACAAATTAAAACAATTATTAACGAGAAGCAATCATGAGCGAGTCAAATTCTGTAGAAAGAGTGCTAACCGGTAAAGTGGTTAGTAACAGTCGTGATAAAACAATTGCTGTTTTGATAGAGCGCAGAGTTCGTCATCCGATTTATAAAAAATATATTAAGCAAAGTACTAAAGTTCATGCACATGATGAAAAAAATGAGTGTGGTTTAGGTGACACTGTTAGAGTTTCTGAGTCAAAGCCGTTTTCAAAAACAAAGAGTTGGGCTTTGATAGAAGTTATTGAAAAATCAGTGAGTATTGATTAATTTATCGCATTGTAGTGAGAAGAACATGATTCAGATGCAAACAAAATTACATATAGCAGATAATAGTGGTGCAGTTAGGGCTATGTGTATTAAAGTTTTAGGAGGTTCAAAGCGCCGCTATGCGAATATAGGTGATGTCATTAAGGTGAGTATTAAAGAAGCTTCGCCTCGTAGCAAAGTAAAAAAAGGTGATGTGTATGACGCAGTTGTTGTTCGTACAGCACAAGGTGTTCGTCGTAAAGATGGCTCTCGGATACGTTTTGACAATAATGCAGTTGTATTACTGAACACTAAGTTAGAGCCGATTGGCACACGTATATTTGGCCCTGTCACTCGTGAGTTAAGAAGTGCTCAATTTATGAAGATTGTTTCACTCGCGCCAGAGGTGTTGTAATGAATAAAATTAAACAAAATGATGAAGTTATCGTAATCGCTGGCAAAGATAAAGGCTCAGTTGGAACGGTAACAAAAGTGATGGGTTCGAAACTTATTGTGGAAGGGTTTAATTTAGTTAAAAAAAATGTACGACCTAACCCTCAGGAAGGGATACAAGGTGGCATTGAAGAGAAAGAGATGCCTCTCAATGTATCTAATGTAGCGATTTATAACTCCACCACTCAAAAGGCAGACCGTGTTGGTGTTAGGGTAAATGATAAGGGTGAGAAAGAAAGATTTTTCAAGTCAAACGGTGAATCCGTACTTTGACATAATAGAAGATAGGTGAGAAGTGACTAGACTGCAAGAACAATATAAAAATGAGATTGTCCCTAAGCTTAAGGAAGAATTAGGAGTGAGTAATGCTTTATCAGTTCCCAAAATTGAAAAAGTAACAATCAATATGGGACTGGGTAGTGCACTGGGCGATAAAAAAGTACTAGAAAGTGCATTGGAAGAATTGAGCCTAATT
>CAXDLF010000107.1:0-4012 GCA_963989885.1 uncultured Gammaproteobacteria bacterium | reverse complement strand
ATACGGCGACCACCGAGATCTACACCTAAGCCTTCGTCGGCAGCGTCAGATGTGTATAAGAGACAGGCGTTAATACTGACATTTAACCTTAAAATATTAGCTTGGGTTGATCTTGGCTTGACAGGTAACAAGCAATGCTTTATATTTTCTTCATACTCAAGTCGGCAGGCAGTGAGCAGAAATAGGTGTGTGCCTGGTAAACGATTTTTAGTAACTTAAATACGGAACATTTTGTGCATGACTTGAGAAAACACAATCTAAAGGTTGGATCTACTTTTTTTACTAAAGACGGCACTGCCTTTAAACCCTATGGCGATAAACCTTCTTCTTTGATTTTTATTCATGGTGTTGGTATGAGGGGAGATGTTTGGTCTCCACAAGTTGAATACTTTTGTAGTGATTATCAAGTTATAACGTATGATTTTCTTGGTCACGGTGAAAGTTCTCTACCCCCAGAAGAACCAGTACTTGATGATTACGTAGAACAGCTGAACAATCTTCTCAAATACCTTAATCTTTCATTAATTTCTTTAGTGGGACATTCAATGGGGGCCCTTATCAGTGTTGCCTTTGCACTCAAGTACCCAGAAAAAGTTAAAGCTCTTGTACCAATAAATATTGCATTCAATCGAAGCGAAGAAGCGCAAAAACGGGTTTTGTATAGAGCTAATCAAATCTTAAAAACCAACAAGATACTTAATATTGAGCAAACATTAGAACGCTGGTTTAAAAACAAAACAAGCGAAGATGACTTAACCAAAATAGACAACGTTCGAAACTGGTTAGCAAATACATCACCACAAGGTTATGGCAGGGCTTATAGGCTGTTTGCCTTGTCTGACAAAGTTTTTCTAAATAAGCTATCTCGTTTAAGGCCTCCTGTACTATACTTGACAGGAGAAGAGGATCCAAATTCTACTCCCGCCATGTCTCAACAAATGGCAGGAGAAACGCCTAATGGTTCCAGCAAATCTATTGCTGGTGAAGCGCATATGATGTCTTATATAGCTTCTGAGAAAGTTAATCCAATTATTGAACAATTTTTTATGGATGAAAAAAAAGAAAAGTCTAATGAATAAAGAGGAGATGTACAACTTCCGACAAGCTCTTGGCTCATTTCCAACTGGCGTTACTATTGTCACAACTCTAGATAATAACTCTAAACCGATAGGCTTTACTGCGAATTCTTTTACTTCTGTTTCGCTAGAGCCACACTTAATATTAATATGCATTGACAAGGCCTCTTTCAATATTGAAGCTTTTTCCAAGGGCAATCATTTTGCAGTCAGCATACTCTCAGAAAACCAACACCACATTTCTAATATTTTTGCTCTACCAGCAACAGATCGCTTTGACCAAATTAATTGGGAGCCCAAAATCACTGGGAGTCCAATAATAAACGAATCCGTTGCTTGGTTTGACTGCATAAAGGATAGTTTTATAGAGGCTGGTGATCACTTTGTTCTTATTGGACAAGTTCAAGCGTTTGACAGCTCAACAAAAACGCCATTAGTTTATTTACGTGGAAATTATGTAAATCTAGGCCTTGAAAAGAAGATGCAATTAGCTATGGAAAATGAAGACACCAAAATACGTGTTGGTGCGCTAATTGATTGGCGCAAAAAAATACTCTTACTTAAAGATGAAACAGATGGCACTCTTCATTTTCCATCAGCAACAAGGCTTGGCTCTGTTGATGACAATAACAGTCTTCTTGGAAAACTACAAAAACTAAGAATTGCAGTCGCTGAACATTACCTTTTTTCAGTTTTTGAAAATAGCGATGATAAGATTGGCCACATATACTACCGTGCCCAGATTGAAGACGGATCTGCAGTAACTGCCGGTCAATTTTATGAGTTTAATACCATTCCATTTAGACGTCTCGCAGATGAAGCGAGTAGAATAATGCTTAAACGCTATATTGTGGAGAGGGAATTAAATGCTTTTGGTATATTTGTTGGTAAAGAAAGTGAAGGCAAAGTCGAGGCAATTACAAAACCAAATAATAATTTATAGGATCTGAAATGGATTTTTCTTTTTTTGCACATATGGAACGTATTGACAAGAATCAATCTCAAATAGACCTCTATGAAGAATTTATCGAGCTCTGCAAGATAGCAGAAAAGGGTGGTTTTAGCACCATATGGAATGGCGAACATCACGGCATGAACTTTACTATTGCCCCTAATCCTTTCACTAATTTGGTTGATTTATCACACCATACAAACAGTATAAAACTTGGCACAGCGACTATTGTTGCTCCATTCTGGCATCCAATCAAATTAGCAGAAGAAGCTGCAATGGCTGATATTATTACCAAAGGTCGTATACAGCTTGGTTTAGCTAGGGGTGCGTACACCTTTGAATACGACAGATTGGCTGATGGGATAGAGCCTTTTGATGCTGGTGCAGCACTTCGAGAAATAGTGCCTGCAATTAAAGCAATTTGGAAGGGTGACTACGAACATGACGGCAAACAATGGTCTTTTCCAAAAACAACTAGCTCTCCCAAACCATATCAAGATCCACACCCACCAATCTGGATTGCAGCAAGAGATCAAAATTCCCACGATTTTGCGTTGGAAAATGATTGTAATGTTCAAGTAACGCCACTATGGTTAGGTGACGCCGAGGTCGAATCTTTGATGGAAAAATTTAACAATGCTTGTGCTTCTTATCCAAAAAAAACAAGGCCTAAAATAATGGTACTTCGCCACACTTTTGTGGCTGAAACAGAAGCAGAATTGATTCAAGGTGCAAAAGATATTTCCAGATTCTATTGTTACTTCGGCGCCTGGTTCAAAAACGAAAGACCTATTGAGCAAGGGCTTATTAAGAAACTTAGTGAAGAAGAAATGTCCAAAATTGAGATGTATTCGCCTGAAAATATGCGTAAAAATAGTATTATTGGGACACCTGATGAAGCTATCGAGCGAATTAAATTCTGTGAAAAACTTGGCTATGATGAATATAGCTATTGGGTTGATAGTAGCATGAGTTTCGACAGGAAAAAGAAATCGTTAGAGCTTTTTATTGATAAAGTAATGCCTGCATTTACTTAAAAGGGAAACTGAATGGAAAAATTCAAACACTACATTAACGGCAAGTTTAGCGCCGGAGAAGATTACTTCGAATCACTTAACCCAGCCAACGGAAAACCTTGGGCAAAATTTCCTGCAGCAAACAAAGAAGAATCAAACAGGGCTATCGAGTCTGCACATGATGCTCTATATAAAGGTCCATGGAATGAATACACCGCAACTGAACGAGGAAAACTTTTACACAAATTGGGTGACTTAATTTCTGAACATGCAGATGAGCTTGGTGAGCTTGAAACAAGGGACAGTGGCAAGTTGGCAGTTGAAACTCGCTCTCAATCAAGATATGTGGCTGATTACTACTACTATTATGCTGGTCTTGCGGACAAAATTCAGGGCGAAGTTCTGCCTATTGATAAGCCAAACATGAGAGTCTTTACAACCCGTGAACCAATAGGCGTTGTAGTGGCTATTGTGCCATGGAATGCTCAGCTATTCCTATCGGCAACTAAAATTGCTCCAGCCTTGGCTGCCGGCAATACAGTCGTCGTAAAAGCATCTGAACAAGCCCCTGCTGCTCTATTTAAACTAGCTGAATTGGTTGACAAGGCAGGCTTTCCACCAGGCGTTATTAATATCCTAACGGGATTTGGTGAGCCATGCGGACGCATCATTACCTCTCATGCCAAGGTCGCAAGAGTAGCGTTTACCGGAGGCAGTGAGGTTGCAAAACACATTGTTAGAAATACTGCAGAGAATTTTGCCCACGTCAGTCTTGAGCTTGGCGGCAAGTCTCCAATGCTGATCTTTGATGATTGCGACATTGAGGGTGCGGTAAATGGCATTATTGCAGGAAATTTTGGTGCCTCTGGACAAAGTTGCGTTGCTGGGTCACGCGTATTCATTCAAAAATCTATTCGTAATCGAATACCTGTCTCTTATACACATCTGACGCTGCCGACGAAGGATTA
>CAXDLF010000106.1:0-4146 GCA_963989885.1 uncultured Gammaproteobacteria bacterium | reverse complement strand
CCCAATAACATCTTCCGATGCTTGTATCATTGTCAAAATCCGAGATTTTTTCTTTTGATTGAGTTCCTTAAAGCGTTTGTTTTGTGCGCTCCATAAAAAAACCGCAAACAGGAACGCTGGTGTTACAGGTTTACCATTTTTGATACGGTTTGAAGTATTAACTAGGGTTTTATTTATAAACAAAGTTTCTTCAGTTTGGGGAAATAGATAAGTCAACAGCCCATATTTTACGAGTTGCTCAAATACTTCATAAGCGCTCTCATTATGAAACAACTTAATACATTCATCGTAAAGTCTGGCAGCTGGTATATTGTCCAGCAAATGAGCCTGGTTAGAGATAGATTTTGAGATTATTGGGTCTATTTTTGCTCCTAATTTAACTGAAAATCTTATTGCTCGAATCATCCTAACTGGATCTTCCTTGAAACGATCCGCTGGTTTTCCAATCATTCTAATTTCAGAACTATTTAGTGCATCAAGACCATCAACATAATCAATGACTTGTGATTTTTGAATGTCATAATAAAGTGCATTGACACTAAAATCTCGACGAAAAGCATCTTCTTTGAGAGTTCCATAAAGATTATCTCTAACAGTAGAACCGTTGCTGGTAGTCTTTATTTTTCCAGAGCGGAAAGTCGCAACCTCAATATATTTTCTGGCTGAAAACATGATGTGAACTAATCTGAAGCGCCTTCCAATAAGTCTAGAGCGCTTAAAAGTTTTATGAACTTGCTCCGGAATGGCGTTGGTAGCAACATCAAAGTCTTTGGGTTTGTGACCCAATAATAAATCTCGAATACAACCACCTACTAAATAAGCCTCATGGCCAGCTTTGTTTAAGGTCTTAACAACCTTTTGTGCATCTTTGTCTATTAATTTTTTGTCAAAGTGAATGGTTTGACGTCTTGGCTTCATAAGCTCACTATATCTCTTGGCAACCAATTTTTTTGTCTGTGTTCAGACTCTACAGTGGTGTATATACCCCCTCTAACATTAAATATTGCCTTCAAGCGCATGAAACGAGGGTCAATAGCAGCAACCAGATCATCCAAAATTTGATTAGTGACGGCTTCATGAAAAGCACCCTCATTTCGAAAAGACCAGATATAGTTTTTTAGAGATTTAAGCTCAACACAACTCTTGTCAGCAATGTACTCTAAGTGCAGAGTTGCAAAATCAGGCTGTCCCGTTTTAGGACACAAACAGGTAAATTCTGGAATATCAATGCGAATAACAAAATCTCTCTCAACATTCGGGTTATCAAAAACTTCTAAAATCTTACTTGGTGAACTAGACATGTCTTTTCTCTTTGAGTTGCAAATGGGATATTTTATCAAGATAACTCGCCATTCTTCCATGCCTGAAGCGATAAAGCAAAAATATTAAGATTACCATGAAAAGATGAACTCCCCACAAACCAATAATAGGGTTTATTTGTCCAAGCTCTATTGCACTTTTAGCTACCAACAATACATTGTAATAAAGCATAAAAACAATAACACCAACCAAGAGATTAACACCTTTCCCTCCTCTAGGCGAAGATTTTCCAAGGAAAACACCTATCACAGAAAGTATTAATAAAGCAATAGGTTGGGATAGTCTCCATTGGAGTTCTGCATTAGCATAGCGACCACCCTCTTGAATCAGGTCAAAGGTATTTTTACCTTCAATTTTTGTATAAACAGCTAGCGACTTTTGTAATTCACCTGAAATAATCTCTAAGTTATATGAATCAAAATTAGCGATCATTCTATTTTCATTACCAGGAAAGCCTTCATATTGAGTACCATCTTTCAGGCTTAGATATGTACTTTTACTAATTGGGTCGGTATATTTTTTCGCTTCTGATGCTAGAACAATAACTGGCTTCCCCTGTTTATACATATAGATAAATATTTCTTCCATACTTTGTTCTCCAGTAGAATCTGGTGTTTTAGATTCAGAGGCATAAAAGACAATCTCTCCTTCTCTAAATATTTCAAATTCACCTTCAGAAATAAAAGAAAACTCTGAAGCATTTTTGGTTTCCTCTTCCAAAATGTTTTTTTGTTGCTTAGCCCACGGAACTGCATAGATTGTTAGGAAAAAAACAATTACAAAAAACAAAAGAACTATAGGTTGAATAAAAGCAATAAAATGCTTATCACTCAAGCCCAGTGAATTCATCACAATAGCTTCAGAATTTTTATACAACTGGGATATTGTTATGATAATAGCTAGGAAGAGTGACAGTGACAGTATTAATGATGTATCTCTGATCATTTTAATGCCCACCAAAGGCATAAGTTCTTGAAAAGGAATACCTTGTTCAATGCTTTTTTGAACCGTCATAACGAATTGATTACCAAATAAAACTAGCCCGATAATGAAAACTATTGCACAAAATAGAGTAAACAAATTGCGCCTTATATATCTTGCAATCCTGCTATTTTGATATTGGACAACACTGAGAAGCTTCGTTTGCATAATCAACCCGCTTCGGACATACTAACAGATTTTATTTCTTTTGTTTCATGGAGTCGAAAAATTCATCGTTAGTTTTTGTAAAACGAAGTCTTTCAATTAGAAATTCAGCCGCTTCAACAGTATCCATAGGATGAAGAATCTTACGTAGAATCCACATTTTTTGAAGCTCCTGTTCTTCGGTAATTAGTTCTTCTCGGCGAGTTCCAGAAGCATTAATATTAATGGCTGGAAATATACGTTTTTCAGAAAGTCTGCGTTCAAGATGAAGCTCCATGTTTCCGGTACCTTTAAACTCTTGGTAAATAACCTCATCCATCTTTGAACCTGTATCTACTAATGCAGTTGCCATAATAGTGATACTTCCTCCATTTTCAATGTTTCTCGCAGCACCAAAAAAGCGCTTGGGTCTTTGCAAAGCGTTAGCATCAACACCACCAGTTAGCACTTTTCCGGACGAAGGTGCAACAGTGTTATAGGCTCTGGCTAAACGTGTAATTGAATCAAGCAGGATGATAACATTTTTACCTTGTTCAGCACGCCTTTTAGCTTTTTCTATGACTATTTCTGAAACCTGCACATGTCGTTTAGCCGGTTCATCAAAAGTGGAAGAGATTACTTCTCCTCTAACTGTACGTTCCATCTCAGTTACCTCTTCAGGACGCTCATCTATAAGAAGTACAATTAACTCACAGTCTGGATGGTTAATCGAGATTGATGATGCAATGTTTTGCATAATCATCGTCTTTCCGGCTTTTGGAGGAGATACTATCAAGCCCCTTTGACCTCTACCAAAAGGAGCGACTAAATCAATCACTCTTGCAGTTATATCTTCTGTACCACCATTACCTAACTCTAAGTTAAGCCTTTCATTTGGATGAAGTGGTGTTAAAGAAGTGTACGGTATTCGACTTCTTACATTTTCTGGCTTGTCCTCATTAACCTCAGATACTTTAATCAAAGCAAAATATTTTTCACCTTTCTTAGGTGCTCGTATTTTTCCAGCAACCACATCTCCAGTCGACAATTTAAAACGCCTTATCTGATTTGGTGACACATAAATGTCATCAGGACCTGAAACATAAGAATCATTTGCAGACCGGAGAAAGCCATAACCCTCTTGCAAAATATCCAAAACCCCATCACCTATAACCTCCTCATTATTTTCAGCCTTGTTTTTTAAGATTGCAAAGATGAGTGTTTGTTTTTTGGCTCTTGAAATGTCTTCGATGCCAAGAGATTGAGCTAAATCCAACAGTTCTGCTGGAGTCTTAATTTTGAGTTCTGATAGTTTCATATTGAAGTATTTTTGAATTTAGAAATTGACTAGATGTCAAATAAGGAATTAAATCAGCTCAGGATTGAGCACGCTTTAAGTTTTATAAGTTTTTTAGTAAGAAATTGTCGTTATATTTGTGAGTTATTAAGAGTTAAAAAGTGAGTCCAATTAAATGTTAGAGTCTAAAAACGCGTTTAAGTTAGCCTTAGAAAGAGCTCCAACCTTTGTCGCATGAACCGAGCCATCCTTAAACAAAAGCATTGTTGGTATACCTCTAATGCCATATTTAGGCGGTATTAGAATGTTGTCATCAACGTTAACCTTTGCTACGGTTATGCGGCCATCATATTCATTTGCTATCTCATCCAGAACTGGTGCAAGAGCCTTACATGGCCCACACC
>CAXDLF010000105.1:0-4165 GCA_963989885.1 uncultured Gammaproteobacteria bacterium | reverse complement strand
ACGAGTTACACCAATGCCATAACAACCCATATTCATATTTACAGCTTTGCCATCTTCTCCAATAACATTAGCATTCATTGCGTCAGAATACTTTGTACCTAATTGAAAAATATGACCCACCTCAATACCACGCTTAATTTCAAGCTTGCCTTTTCCATCTGGAGAAGGATCACCAGATACAATATTACGTAAATCAGCTGCTACAAAGCTTGACGTATCACGACCCCAGTTAACACCCGTTAGATGTTTTCCCTCCTCATTCGCACCACAAACAAAATCCGACAAGCAAGCCGCCGCATAGTCAACAATAATTGGTATAGAAAGATCAACAACACCTATAGAACCTACCGAACAACCTAATTCTTGTTGAATTTTCTTTTCATCAGCCATCTGAAGGGGTTGTTTCACTCCTTTAATTTTTACAGCTTTGATTTCGTTTAAGTCATGATCCCCTCGCAGCACTATTCCAACCAGAGGGTCATTATCTCCCTCAACTACTAATGTCTTTATTGTATTTTTTGGCTTTATATCAAGCAATTGACAAACATCGTCTATGGTTATAACATCGGGTGTTTCAGCAACTTTTATAGTTTGTTTTGCAGGTTCTGGCTCACCCTGAGACAAAGTTTCCGCACGGTCAATATTAGCAGAATAGTCTGACTGATCTGAAAAACAGATTGCATCTTCACCAGAATCTGCAAGCACATGAAATTCGTGCGAACTGTCGCCACCAATAGCGCCGGAATCAGCTAAAACTACTTTATATTCAAGCCCAAGTCTGTCGAAAATATTGCAATAAGTTTGATGCATCACTTGATAAGTTTCACCAAGTGAGGCTTCATCAATATGAAATGAATAGGCATCCTTCATAATAAATTCACGAGAACGCATAACTCCAAAACGTGGGCGAATTTCATCTCTAAATTTGGTTTGAATTTGGTAAAAATTTACTGGAAGCTGCTTGTAACTTCGAAGATACTGCTTGGCGATATTCGTAATAACTTCTTCGTGTGTCGGTCCTAGGCAAAAATCCCTTTCATGCCTGTCCTTTAATCGTAATAGCTCTGGACCATATTCTTCCCATCTCCCTGATTCTTGCCAAAGCTCTGCAGGTTGGGCAACGGGCATCAATAGCTCTTGTGCCATAGATTTATTCATTTCTTCGCGAATAATTTTTTCAATTTTTTGTATAACCCTTAGCCCTATAGGAAGATATGAATACAAACCTGAAGCCAGTTTTGAGACTAGGCCTGCACGAATCATTAATTTATGTGAAATGATTTGGGCATCGTTAGGCGCCTCTTTAATTGTCGGGATTAATAAATCACTGCTTTTCATATAAAATAGGCACTAATTACAATAAATGATTTGATTTTACCCAATGCCTGATTTGCAAACTTTATTTATTTGGATTATTCCCGTTCTCTTTGCTATTACTCTTCATGAGGCTGCACACGGCTGGATAGCAGCTAAATTCGGAGATCATACTGCCAGAATGATGGGCAGAGTCACTCTGAATCCGGTCAAACACATTGACCCTGTAGGTACAATACTTGTTCCCGCAGCATTGTTAATCATGTCAACTGGATTTATTTTTGGCTGGGCAAAGCCTGTTCCGATTAATTTTAATGCTCTCCGGTCACCTAAATCCGGCATGATCTGGGTTGCACTCGCGGGCCCAGGAGCAAACTTGATTATGGCTATTGGTTGGCTATTTCTTGCCTTCCTCGCGATCAATATGAATATACCTATTTTGCTAAAAATGGCAGGTGCTGGAATATTTATCAATATATTATTGGCGGTATTTAATCTATTGCCGATTCCTCCTCTAGACGGGTCCCGAGTCATCAGCGCACTCTTACCAAACCCATTGTCTTATAAATACAATCAATTAGAACAATATGGCTTTTTTATACTAATCGGACTAATGTTTATTGGAGGTTTTACTTACATAGTTTGGCCAATTGTTGGACTAGTTTTGAGTTGGATGTCAGTTCTTTCTGGTCTTAATTTATTTGGCTTGATTAATCTTATATTTTCTTAAGATGAACAACTAAGTTCTAGGTTTTTTGCCCATTCTGGGGCTTCTTTGGTGTAAGAGTCAAAGCCTTCATGTTCGTCAAATGGGTTTTTTAACAAGTTAAATAAAGTGTCGATTTCATCATACTGGTGTTGGTCTTCGGCCTTTCTAATGGCTACTTCTGCTAAATAATTTCTTAAAACATATTTTGGATTGACTGAATCCATTGATTTTTTCCTTTGATCAGGCTTTATTTTCTCTTGCGTTAATCTTTGGTGATAACGTTCAAACCATGAATCGAAATCAGAACCCATATGATTGTCTTCTTTTGACAATAACCTCATCGAGAGAGGGTAATCTTTTTTGTGTGTATAAAGTAGCTGTAGATAATCGTTAACTAATTTGCTGTCATCTTCATGAACTTCAACCAAACCAAATTTTTGTCTCATCAGAGCAGAATATTCTGTAACTAAGAACCCCTCATATTCTGCTAGAGCGTCTTTTAAATGATTTTCATCAATCAAACTCCTGATTGCATTAGCAAGTCGATCCAAATTCCATAAAGCTACCGAAGGTTGCCTTTCAAATGAATAACGACCCTGATAATCTGAATGATTGCAAATAAAACTAGGATTGTAGGTCTCCATAAAACTGAAAGGCCCATAATCGATCGTCAATCCCAAAATTGACATATTGTCACTATTCATCACACCGTGAGCAAAGCCTTGGGCTTGCCAACGAGCAATCATCACGGCAGTAGAAATGATAACGGTCTTAAATAGTTGTAGATAGGAATCTTTACCTTTCAGTTGAGGATAGTAATGATCGATAACAAAATCCGCTAATTTTTTGACTTCTGCGGTTTGCCCTCTTGAGGCAAACAATTCAAAGTGGCCAAAGCGGATATGGCTTTTGGCAACACGGGTAACGATTGCTCCACTTTCAACATGTTCACGATAAACATCTGTGTCACTTGCAACAATAGCAAGGGCTTCTGTGGTTGGTATATTTAATCCCTCCATAGCAATAGAACATAAATACTCGCGTATGGATGACCTTAGAACTGCTCGACCGTCAGCACCACGTGAATATGGTGTTGTTCCTGCTCCCTTAAGTGACAACTCATAGCCATTAGCCTCTCCAATCAAACAAGAACGGCCATCTCCAAGTTGCGGGACAAAGTAGCCGAACTGGTGGCCTGCATAAACACTAGAAAGAGGCTCAATTCCATCTAGCTTTGCTTCACCTGTACATACTCCAAGCAATTCTTTTTCACTCAAGTTTAACTCAAGCTTTGATTTTAGTTCCTTGTTTACATGAATTAGATGAGTATTTTCAAGATTCTGAGTCTCAACTCGCGAGTAATACTCTTCGCCTAGTTCCGCAAATTTAAGAGAGTTTATCATTAAGGATTTGATTGACTTGTTTTGGATTAGCCTTGCCTTGTGATGCTTTCATTACCTGGCCTACAAAATAACTCAAGAGTTTGCTGTTACCAGCTTTAAATTGTTCTACTTGTTCACTATTATTAGCAATAATTACATCTATTATATCTTCAATAGCCCCAATATCTGTCATCTGCTTCAAGCCCTGAGTTTCAATAATTTCGTCAACTCTTCCATTTCCTTCCCACATAGCTTTAAAAACATCTTTAGCAATTTTTCCAGAAATCGTATCGTCACTAATCCTTTTAACAAGTTCTGATAATTCTTTGGCTGATATAGGCGAGTCTTCGACATCCATTTGGTTTTTATTAAGCGCAGCAGAAAGCTCACCCATCACCCAATTTGCTGCAATTTTCGCTTCAGCGTCGTAATTCAGCATTGCTTCATAATAGTCCGCTAAAGATTTTTGAGCGGTTAAATTTTCTGCATCATAATCGTTTAAACCAAATTCACTCACGAATCTATTTTTCTTTTCTGTTGGTAGTTCAGGCAAGCTATTTTTAATTGTAGCAAGCAATTCATTGTCAATATCGACAGGCAACAAATCGGGGTCCGGGAAATATCTATAATCGTTGGCTTCTTCTTTGGTACGCATCGAACGCGTTTCATCTTTTACTGCATCATAAAGACGTGTTTCCTGAACAACATTTCCTGTCTCTTATACACATCTGACGCTGCCGACGAAGGCTTAGGTGTAGAT
>CAXDLF010000104.1:0-4194 GCA_963989885.1 uncultured Gammaproteobacteria bacterium | reverse complement strand
GAGACAGGATAAGCGCTACTTTGTTCGTGCTAAATTGGGCCAGGCTACTAGTACTGGTGATTCAGAGGGAAAGATAACCAGCTTTGGCTCTACTCAAGGAATTGATGAAAGCTCTATTAGAACCACTTTGTCAGACTTTATTGGAGATATTAACCAAATCCCGCCAATGTATTCGGCGCTAAAACGAAACGGCACTCCATTGTATAAACTTGCAAGAAAAGGTATTGAGGTTGAAAGAGATTCAAGGCCCGTGAATGTTCACGAAATCAATTTCCTTAATCTCGAAGATTCAGTTTTAAGTCTAGAGGTGTTTTGCTCTAAAGGCACCTACATTCGAACCTTGGTTGAAGATATCGGTAAATCTCTCGGATGTGGCGGACATGTTGTTGAGTTAAGACGAATAGGGTTTGCTCATCTTGAACTCAGTGGAAGTAAAACCTATGAACAATTGTCAAAACTTAAAGAGCAAAGCCTTGAGTCTCTTGATTCAGTTCTCATAGGTGCCGACAAAATGCTGCCAAATCTTAAAAGTGTTTATTTGGACTCAGAGCAAACGAGAGATATTAAACTGGGCAAAAAAATCGAATATCCAGGTTTCAGCACTGCTCACAAGCTTAAGCTTTACGATAACAATAAACAATTTCTAGGTATCGGAGAAAGCAATACAATTTCTGAAATTCTACCGAAACGGCTATTTGTCAAAGTATAGGTTAAGTTCTGTAACTCCAGAGAAGTAATCATCATCCTGCAATCGTTGACTTTGTTTTACATTTTCCTAGCGTCTATATTTGGCTAGATTATAATTTGTAAATGATGACCTTTGATCGATAAGGTTGAAACAATACAAGAGTAATATTATGAAGGTTTTGGTAATCGGCTCAGGAGGGCGGGAACACGCTCTAGCTTGGCAGTGTGCTTGTTTTAAAGAAGTTCAGCATGTCTTTGTCGCGCCAGGCAATGCAGGTACCGAGTTAGAAGACAACATATCAAATGTTGAGATTGATTCTGAAGATATTCCCGCACTAATTGAATTTGCCAAAAGCGAAGCCATCGATATTACAATTGTTGGCCCAGAAGCTCCTCTTGTGATTGGTATTGTGGATGACTTTAGAGCTCAAGGGTTGGCTATTTTTGGTCCCACCAAACTTGCTGCTCGATTAGAGGGCTCGAAGGCTTTTTGTAAAGACTTCTTGCGAAGACATAAGATTCCTACCGCTTTTTATGAAGTATTTACGGAAGAGGAATCAGCGATTCATTATGTTAGGGAAAAAGGGGCTCCTATAGTTATTAAAGCCGATGGTTTAGCTGCAGGCAAAGGCGTTATTATTGCCAATACAGAACAAGAGGCAGTTGATGCTATTCACGATATGTTGCACGGAAATCGTTTTGGTGAGTCTGGTTCGCGTGTTGTAATTGAGGAGTTTTTAGTTGGCGAAGAGGCAAGCTTTATTGTGATGGTGGACGGAAACAATATTCTCCCAATGGCGACTTCGCAAGACCATAAGGCTCGTGATAATGGTGACAAGGGTCCCAACACTGGAGGTATGGGCGCATACTCACCGGCACCAATTGTTAGTCAATCAATTTTTAAGGATGTGATGGATAACGTTATTCGAGCCACCGTCGATGCGATGGCATCAGAAGGCACACCATACACTGGTTTTCTATATGCGGGATTGATGATTGATGAGAGCAACCAGGTAAAAGTACTGGAATATAATTGTAGATTCGGTGACCCAGAAACACAACCAATTATGATGCGCTTGAAATCTAATCTTGCCTCACTATGTATTGCTGCAACTCAAGGCAAGTTAAATGAAGTGACCATTGAGTGGGACGCAAGAGCCTCTTTGGGGGTTGTAATGGCAGCCGATGGTTATCCAGAAAAATATATCAAGGATGAAAAAATTGAACTACCAAGTCACTCGACCAATTTAAAAATTTTTCATGCAGGAACGAAGATAAAAAACAATAATATCTATAGTAATGGCGGAAGGGTCTTGTGCGCCACAGCTTTGGGTCAAGATATTCAGCAAGCGCAAACTAGAGCCTATAAGCTTCTTGAGAAGGTTGATTGGCGGAACGCCTACTACCGAACTGACATTGGCTTCAAAGCAATTTAAAGATAGTTTAGATTTGAGAGCTATAGGTGTCGATGAAGCCGGAAGAGGCTCATTGGTTGGAAATGTCGTTGCTGCAGCTGTTGTCTTGCCATCGGATTTTCACATATCTGGTTTAACAGATTCAAAAAAATTGAGCGAAAAAAAACGTGATGCACTCTATCGACAGATTACTCAGCAATGCGAATGGTCAGTGTCTGAGGCAAGCAGTATTGAAATTGACCAACTCAATGTCTTACAAGCAACCATTTTGGCAATGAAAAGAGCTATTATTGATCTACAGGAAAAATATGCAAGGAAGAAGCGTCAAACTATTTTCAATGTAATGGTGGACGGTAATCTCTGTCCAGATGTTCCCAACTGTATAGCGATTGTAAAAGGAGACTTGAGCGAGCCAACAATTTCAGCCGCATCTATCATCGCAAAAGCGACTAGGGATTCGCAAATGAGAGAATTAGATAAACAATATCCACAATACGGCTTTGCTCAGCACAAAGGTTATGGTACAAGGGAGCACTTCATTGCATTGTCAAAATATGGCCCAATAAAAGGGATTCACCGCCACTCTTTTAGTCCGATCAAGGAGTTTAGTTAGCTTCCAGTTCGTCAATCTGTTGCTGTAGTGCAGTTTTTTGAGCTTCCAGCTCAGCCCTTTTAGCTTCCAGCTCAGCTTGCCTTTCTGCTTCTGCTTTCCTTTTATTATCTCTCTCAATTTCTTTTGCAGGGCGAACCAATAAGTAGTTAAATAGTTTGACGACCTTGTCAACATTTTTTGCTCTGGTCGCTAGATTGGTCGCATGCTCTGCTTCTCTTTTGGTGACTGACCCCATTAGATATACCGTTCTTCGTTCGGTCATGACACGAACATGGGATGGATGAAAAACTTCCTGGTCAAGAAATAATGCCTCAATCTGTACGGTAATAATGCCATCTTTAGCTCTTGATAAGTAACCACTGTTCGGCATCACCCCAACTTCGTTAATGAGTTGCTTTATTTTTGGCGCATTTCTCTTGATTTGTTTTTCGAGGTAATCTCTTGCTTCATTGCTTGGAGACTCGCCGGTCATTAGTACTGCTTTGTTATAGACCATGAAGTTAAGATGCATATCTTCAAGTATTTCATCTTTTCTGACAATGCTACTAAGGTTCAAGTCAAGCGTTTTGTCATCAAGAATCTCACCTGCACTACGACGATCATTTGACATCGTTGCAACTGTCGTTACAGCCGCTGCACCTTGGACGATTGGTGAACACGAAGAAAAGATAAACGATGAAGCTAATAAGGCACATAACAGTATAACTTTTTTCACTATTACTCCTTACACCCAAACTGGGGCAGTTTCGAATCAACTTGAAGAATATTTTAAATCAGATTTAATAAGATTAATATCAAACCAACAAATAATTTTAAATAATTAAACCATTAATCAAGCATAATGATGTTTGTTTTGCAGTTAATCTCAACGCTTTAGAATGATTATATGAAAGGAACACTCTTCATCGTTGCCACGCCAATTGGTAATTTAGATGACATTACATTTAGGGCTGTTGAGACCCTAAATAGTATTGATATTGTCTTAGCAGAAGACACTCGACACAGTAAAAAACTATTGAAACATTTAAATATTGAAAAGCCCATTCGCGCCTTTCATGAACACAACGAAAGAGAAAAAACGAAAGCTAGCATTAATGAGCTCCATTCTGGTAAATCTATTGCCTTGATAAGCGATGCAGGCACACCACTTATTAGTGATCCTGGCTTTTCTTTAGTGACTCAAGCGAAAAAAGAAGGCCTAAGAGTTGTCCCTATACCAGGTGCAAGTGCGCTAATTGCCGCTTTATCTGCTTCAGGCCTAGCAAGTGACAGGTTCACTTTTTTTGGTTTTTTACCGAGTAAGAAAACTGTAAGAATAAAGCTATTAAAAACCCTTCTTTATCAAACTAAGACGAGTATTTTTTACGAATCTCCTAAACGTATATTAGCGACCTTGAATGAGATGAATGCAATATTTGGAAGTAGTCGAGAAGTCTGTCTTGCTAAAGAGTTAACTAAAGTGTTTGAAACAATACGGAC
>CAXDLF010000103.1:0-4252 GCA_963989885.1 uncultured Gammaproteobacteria bacterium | reverse complement strand
GGTCAACGTGACCGATAGTGCCCACATTCACATGTGGTTTGGTTCTTTCGAATTTTTCTTTTGACATGTTTATTCCCTTTTATTTGTTTAATTTTTCAATCACAGCATCAGCAACATTTCCAGGTGCAGCAGTGTATTTGGCAAACTCCATTGAATAATTTGCACGACCTTGCGACATTGAACGGAGATCTGTTGCATAACCAAACATTTCTGCCAATGGCACTTCAGCCTTTATTTGTTTGCCTGCAGGAGTTTCATCCATTGCGTTTACTATGCCCCGGCGACGATTTAAGTCACCCATAACGTCACCCATATAATCCTCGGGGGTTATTACCTCAATATTCATCATGGGCTCTAGTAGTCGAGGATTAGCAAGCTTTACACCTTCTCTAATACACATCGATGCTGCAATTTTAAATGCCATTTCACTGGAATCAACATCGTGATAAGAACCATCATAAACGGTCACTTTGACATCAACTAATGGGAATCCAGCAATTACACCGTTTTGCATTTGTTCTTGCACACCTTTGTCAACAGCAGGAATATATTCCTTAGGAATTACTCCACCTTTGATTTCATCAACAAATTCATAGCCAGCACCTGGCTCTTGTGGTTCTATACGTAGGTAAACATGTCCATACTGGCCACGACCACCTGACTGTTTGGCAAACTTATGTTCATGTTCAACAAAAGAGGTAATAGTTTCTCGATATGCCACTTGCGGTGCTCCAACATCACAAGCTACGTCGAATTCGCGCATCATGCGATCAACAATAATATCTAGGTGAAGCTCACCCATACCAGCAATAATTGTTTGACCAGATTCTTCATCTGTAGAAACCCTGAATGAGGGGTCTTCGTTTGCCAATTTTCCTAATGCAATGCTCATTTTTTCTTGATCAGCTTTTGTTTTAGGTTCAACGGCAACAGCAATAACTGGTTCAGGGAATTCCATTCTTTCGAGAATGATTTTGTCTTTCATATCACACAGTGTGTCTCCTGTGGTGACATCTTTTAGGCCAATTGCTGCAGCAATATCTCCAGCTCGCACCTCTTTAATTTCCTCGCGGTCATTTGAATGCATTTGCACAATACGACCAATTCGTTCTTTTTTACCTTTGGAAGAGTTGAAAACAAAATCACCTGAATTTAATACACCTGAGTAGACTCTAAAAAATGTCAGGTTACCTACAAACGGATCAGTTGCAATTTTAAAAGCTAGTGCAGAAAAAGGTTCAGCATCATTTGGATTTCTTGGTGCCAAAGTTTCATTTGCATCATCTAAGATACCACTAATAGGATCAACATCTAGTGGTGATGGCATATACATTACCATTGCATCTAATACTGCTTGAACGCCTTTGTTTTTAAAGGCTGAGCCACAAAACATTGGAATAATTTCATTTGAAATTGTCTGTAAACGGATACCCTCTTTTATTTCATCTTCTGTTAATGTACCTTCTTCTAGATACTTTTCCATTAATTCTTCATTTGCTTCTGCAGCAGACTCAATCATAAACTCACGCTTATCTTCAGCTAGTCCTTGGAGTTCAGCAGGAACATCTTTAATTTCATAAGTTTCACCCTGATCTTTTTCATTCCAGTAGATAGCTTTCATACGAATAAGGTCGACAATACCTTCGAATTTTTCTTCAGCACCTATCGCAATCTGCAAAGGTACTGGGTTCGCACCTAGTCGCGTTTTAACTTGGTCACAAACACGAAAGAAGTCAGCGCCTGATCGATCCATCTTGTTAACAAAACCAATTCTTGGAACATTATATTTGTTGGCTTGCCTCCAAACGGTTTCGGATTGAGGCTCAACTCCACCCACTGCACAAAAAACTGCACATGCTCCATCCAATACTTTCAGTGAACGTTCTACTTCAATCGTAAAGTCAACATGTCCAGGAGTGTCAATAATATTGATGCGATGATCATCAAATTGATTATCCATTCCTTTCCAGAAACAAGTAGTTGCTGCTGAAGTAATAGTAATACCCCGCTCTTGCTCTTGCTCCATCCAATCCATAGTTGCGCTACCGTCATGTACTTCACCTATTTTATGAGTTCGCCCTGTGTAAAGAAGAATGCGTTCAGTGGTGGTTGTTTTTCCAGCATCGATGTGTGCCATAATGCCAACATTACGATAACGATTAATTTGAGTATTTCTTGGCATGATAGATTCCTTAAATTACCAGCGGAAATGGGCAAACGCTTTGTTTGCTTCCGCCATCCTGTGTGTATCTTCTTTTTTCTTAAATGCTGTACCACGATTTTGAACCGCATCTAATACTTCACCAGCTAGTCTGAGCTTCATTCCTTTTTCACCGCGCTTTCTTGATGCTTCAATAATCCAGCGCATCGCCAAAGCAACTCTGCGCTCAGGCCTAACCTCAACAGGTACCTGGTAAGTGGAACCACCTACACGACGTGATTTTATTTCTACTTGTGGACCGATATTATCAAGAGCTTGTTTAAATGTTTCAATTGGTTCCGCATTACCTTTAGATTCAATAGCATCTAATGCTTCATAGACAATCTTTTCGGCAACTGATTTTTTACCGTCTAACATTAAAATGTTTACGAACTTGGCTAAGACAAGATCACCATACTTGGGATCTGGCAATATCTCTCTTTTGGGAGCGGATCTTCTTCTCATTTCAGTCTTCTCTTATGAATTATTTTTTGGGTTTTTTAGTGCCATATTTAGAACGCCCCTGCGTTCTTCCATCAACACCTGTTGTATCCAATGCACCACGTACAGTATGATAGCGAACACCTGGGAGGTCCTTTACACGGCCACCACGGATAAGAATTACCGAGTGTTCTTGTAAGTTATGGCCTTCACCACCAATATAAGTTGTCACTTCTGCAGCATTAGTTAATCTAACACGGGCAACCTTTCTTAAAGCTGAATTTGGTTTTTTTGGCGTTGTGGTATACACACGTGTACAAACGCCACGCTTTTGTGGACAACTATCTAATGCTGGTACACCGGTTTTAGCCGTCTTTTTACTGCGCGGCTTACGTACCAATTGGTTAATTGTTGACATAAAATACCTACTCCAAACTATTGTCTAATTTTTGCCCTTATGGCGGGGTCAATAAAGCGAAGAATTATACTTTGGGGGATACTCCGATGTCAATCAATATTAGGCTTTTTTTACTAGGTTTTCCAAAAAAAAAGTGCAAGCTGCATGAACCATCTCAAACACTTCATCAAATTTTCCTTCAAAATATGGGTCTGGCACACTTGGGAAGCTAGAATCAGGAAGATAGTCAAGTAATAATTTAATTTGGGATTGACTATTGGCTGGACAGATAGACCTTAATATCTCAATATTATCCGTATCCATTGCGATTATATAATCATAGTAAAAAAAATCACTTTCATGAACTTTTCTGGCCCTTTGGTTGGATAAATCAACACCATGCTTTCTTGCAGTTTTTTGAGATCTACTATCTGGAGGGTTGCCTATGTGATATGCATGTGTACCAGCAGAATCTATTTCAAAAAAATCAGAAAGTTCTTGTTTTAATACAATAGATCGAAAAATGCCTTCAGCTGTAGGGGAACGGCAAATATTACCCATACAGACAAACAAAACCTTGGTTTTCATTAATACTCATTAAGCCCTAACGACCAATATGACTACATTATAAGGCCCATGCTGGACAAATAATATCTATAATCTAACCAATAACAACAACGAACCTGATTATTCTTGTGGCCAAACCACTAATTGAAATAGCAAAAACAGTTGTTCAAACTGAAGCAGATTCAATCCTAATGTTAAAAGATAGGATTAATCAAACTTTTATTGATGCGTGTCAACTTATGCTCTCCTGTCAAGGTAAAGTTATACTCGTTGGTATGGGAAAATCCGGTCATATAGCTAAAAAAATTGCTGCTACACTCGCTTCTACTGGAACACCCTCTTTTTACGTTCATCCAGGTGAGGCAGGTCATGGAGATTTAGGTATGGTCAATGATAAAGATTTTATCTTTATCATTTCATATTCTGGAGAGTCAGATGAAATTATTGAACTTCTTCCAAGTATAAAACGACTTGATATATCAGTAATCAGTATGACTGGTAACGCAAGTTCTACTATCGCCAAAGAAAGTGATATTCATCTTGATGTCAGTGTCGACCAAGAGGCTTGCCCTCATAATCTTACTCCTACTTCCAGTACGACTGTAGCCCTAGTTATGGGCGATGCAATCGCCATTACACTCTTAAAT
>CAXDLF010000102.1:0-4259 GCA_963989885.1 uncultured Gammaproteobacteria bacterium | reverse complement strand
AAGATCAGATAGTAGATATTTTAAGAAATCTAGGCGCAAAACAATTGATTGATGATTTAGCTCAAACTATTTCTTCTTCTCTAACGAATGGTGATGATGCACAAGTTAAGGCTTTAATGGCTGAAAATAATCTTGAATGGAGTGAAGTAGGCTGGATCAGTAGAAGTTCACAATTGCCATTCAATTTAACAAGCGAGGTTTATAAGTTATCTAAGCCTAATAATGGTAAACACACCTACCATTCTCATAGCGCCGATGCCAATACAACCATTGTAATAGACCTGAAGGCTTTGAAGCTGTCAGAAGAGGATATAAGTAGTGAAACTGTTGACTTTTACTTAAGTGAGGAGAATAACGAGCTATTCTTAAGTCTTATTGAGAAATTAAGAGATTCTGCGGAAATAAAAGTTTTTTCTGAACTTCTTTAAATTATTACAGTTTACAAAATTACTCGATATCTTCCCAGCTGATAAAAATAAGGTTTTGCGTTTTCGAGTAAGCGTTTGTATGAAGCGATTTAGCTGGCTCTTCAAGACTCTTAATATAAGTTACGGCTTTATCAGATTGCTCTCTGTCTCGAAAATGCATAATCATAAAGTATTGCTGCTTCCTTTCATCATCGGTATCTAAAATAGTGTCCTTTTGGCGTAGGCCAATTGGGCTATGACTTTCAACTAAGTCAAGATCATGCATGTGAGCTGTATACTCATCGAGTGATTCTTGAAACTTTTCTATAGAGTGTTCTGGTTTAAGGTCAAAACAGGTTAGCATGTGAAACATTTTATAACTTAAGACTTAATTATAAGTCAGGACCTTTTTCGTAAAAGTTATAGCCCGCATCAACATAGGTGACCTCTCCAGTAATACCAGACGCCAGATCCGAACATAAAAAAGCAGCGGCATTACCAACTTCTTCGATACTGACGTTCCGTTTCAAGGCTGAACTTTCAGCAGCATGGTCCAAAAGCTTTCCGAAGCCCTTTATGCCGCTTGCTGCAAGTGTTTTAATGGCACCTGCAGAAATGGCATTAACTCGAATACCTTTATTACTTCCAAGCGCGGCAGCCATATATCTGACATTGGCTTCAAGCGACGCTTTAGCAATACCCATGACATTATAGTTAGGTATTGCACGCAGAGCTCCTAAGTAAGTTAATGTCAAGAGCGCGCTATTTGAGTTGAGCATTGGAAGTGCAGCTTTTGCAAGTGCAGTGAAGCTATATGAACTTATTTCATGGGCTTTAAGAAATCCATCACGTGTCGTGACTTCAACATAATTTCCATCTAGTTCTTCGCGGTCAGCAAATGCAACCGAATGGACGAGAATATCAAAACTGTCCCAAGACTCCTTTAACTTAGCAAAGGTCTGGCTAATTTTCTCGTCTTCAGAAACATCACAGGGAATCACAATTGATGAGTTGCAAATCTCCGCACACTTTTCAACTCGACTTTTGAGTTTATCGGTTTGATAAGTGAGTGCGATTTCACATCCATTTGAAGCCATCGCTTCTGCAATTCCCCAGGCAATTGAACGGTTTGAAGCGACACCTATGACGAGTGCTTTTTTACCAGTTAAAAAACCCATAAAACCTCCACTAAATTTATAATACAATTAATCATGAATTATAAACACATTGATTAAATAGTTGCTAGGTACTTGGCCTTTGTCAATTTTTTTTGGAAATATTTGTTATGACTTATGAAGTATAAAAGTTACTATTTATTGTGTCTGGCGCTAGTGGTTCTGGACCAGCTAACGAAACAGATTGTTGTCTCGCTATTTACTCTAGGTGAGTCAATGGTCATCAATTCGTATCTAAGCTGGACCTATATACAAAACACAGGCGCTGCGTTTAGTATTTTGTCGGATGGTGGAGCCATACAAAGAGCCTTCTTGTTGGCTGTATCACTTTTTGTCTCTGCTATGCTTATGGTTTGGATACATAAAACCCCAGCTATACGCCGACAAAGGCTTTTTGGGCAATTTATCCTACTTTCAGGGGCTCTAGGCAACTTATTGGATCGTGCTCAATATGGCTACGTGGTTGATTTTATTGATGTTCATTACCAGAATTACTATTGGCCGGTATTTAATGTTGCTGACAGCTTGATTTTTGTTGGTGTTGTATTGCTTTTGTTTGAACGTCGAAAACCTTCTCTCTGAAAATTTTCTATAAAAAATCTTGCAGGCATTTCAATAATCGACTTAACTGGTAGAATATAATCTTCCTTGAATTACCAATTGTTAATGCATGAAAAAGGCCCTGATTCTTTCATTGTTTATGTCAATCAGCAATATCGCGATCGCAGATTTTGTAAAACTATCCAACGAAGGTGAAATTTTAGATTTCGAAGATTCGAATTGGTCATGCGTCTGGGATCAAAAAACCTCTCTCGTATGGGAAGTAAAAGGTGAAACAGAGGGACCGCAATATGCCATGAATACATACACTTGGTTTGACGGTGATACCGGCAGGAAGGACAATATGTACAGTAAAAATTGTTATTGGGGTGAGGATTGCAATACATTGTCCTATATTGATGACATCAATGAAGTGCAACTTTGCACCTACACAAACTGGCGTCTACCAACAAGGGATGAATTAAAAACAATCATCAATTATTACAGTGATGGTGATATTCTAATTGATTTGGACTTTTTCCCAAATACCCAGATGAGTACCTACTGGACATCCATGACAGCCAAAGATAATTCTTCACTAGCTTACGAAATCCCATTCTTTTTTGGAGGCTCTATAGTCAGAGAAAAGTCCATAGATACTCACATTCGACTAGTACGCAGTGCTGACTAGAGAGATAGACAAGGCACTCTATGAATCTTATTCGGAAGACATACCTGCGTTCTTGAAAAAAATATATGCAGCTAGGTCTGTTACTGAATCTCAGCTGGCATTGTCGCTACCTGGTTTGTTGAAACCAAACTTTGAACAATTGGATGTTGCGCTTAACCTTCTTGAGCGTGCAATCACTGAAAATAGACGTATATTGATTGTCGGAGATTTTGATGCAGATGGCGCTACTGCGAGCAGCGTTGCAATCAAGTCACTTAGGATGATGGGTTCAAAGTCTGTAGACTTTCTGGTGCCTAATCGATTTGAACATGGTTATGGATTAAGTCCGGAAATTGTCAACGAAGCAAAGAAAGAGAAGGACCCGGACTTAATCATAACCGTTGACAATGGCATCTCTAGCATCGAAGGAACTGCATTGGCCAGGTCGCTTGGTATCGATGTCATCATCACCGATCATCACCTACCACCGACCATTCTTCCAGACGCAAATGCCATCATTAACCCAAATCTAGAAGGCTGTAAATTTCCTTCAAAAAACTTAGCAGGTGTTGGCGTTTGTTTTTATCTCTTTACAGCCCTTAAGACACACTTAGAAGGTTTGAATTATTTTGATAAGCATGAGATTTCAGTGCCAGACCTTCGTGAACTGCTTGACTTAGTAGCGCTTGGCACGGTTGCTGATGTGGTCAAATTAGACCAGAATAATCGGATTCTTGTCAATGAAGGACTTAAGAGAATTAGACAAAAACGATGTGCGAAGGGCATTCTAGCGATACTAGAGTTGACAAAACGTCCCATCGAGTCGTTGCAGGCCTCCGACTTGGGTTTTTCTGTTGCTCCAAGGATTAACGCAGCTGGTCGTCTGAGCGATATATCGCAAGGAATACGTTGTCTTCTCTCAGAAGACATCAATGACGCTAGAAGATATGCTGCAACCTTGGAAGAATTCAATAAAGAAAGGCGAGAGGAGCAGAGCCGAATGCAGGACGAGGCTCTGGCCATTGTTGCCGATCAGTCCATTGATGAAAGTCCTTTTGCAATTAGCTTATTTGATGAGTCTTGGCATGAAGGGATTGTTGGCATTGTCGCAGGAAGATTGAAAGAGGATTACCAGTGTCCTTGCGCTGTCTTTGCAAAATCAGGAAAACTCTTGAAAGGTTCGATTAGGTCAATACCTGACGTGCATATCAAAGATCTACTGGATTTAATTGATAGGGAGAATCCGACCCTTATAGAAAGGTTTGGAGGACATGCGATGGCCGCTGGTCTGAGTATTCTGCCTGAGAATTTTTTACAGTTCAAAGAGGCTTTTGCCGAAGGTATTTCCAAACATCTTAATGATCAAAAACCAGCCCTTGATTTGCTTACCGATGGTGAACTAGATGCTTCAGAGATGACTCTAAAGAATGCCCAACTTCTTTGCGATTAAGCCCAAAGGGGCCAAGG
>CAXDLF010000101.1:0-4378 GCA_963989885.1 uncultured Gammaproteobacteria bacterium | reverse complement strand
GCTCAAGGTTATGGGCAGATCGTAACCGAGATGAGTGCGTTAGAAAAGTTTTGGCCGGCAGAGAGCTATCATCAAAACTATCTATTAAAAAATCCAAACGGTTACTGTCCTGATCATTCGACGGGCGTTACCTTTCTGAACCAGTCGTCGCTTGAAATTGCCAAGAATGACATAGTGCCCCTTGGAGGTAAAGAGATAATTGTGATAGGTCCTGAAATAGAAGGGACCTGCTTGTTTTGTATAGAATTTGAAAAAAAAGTTACTTCAAAATATATAGGAACGATTCCATTGAGGTCTTCTCCCGCATCCGCCTTGAAGGGATTTGATCTAAGGACAGAGACCTGGGCAACGCCAACCATTTTTTTTATCGAAGATGGCAAAGAGGTCTGGGTGCATCAGGGAATTATGTCTTCTGAGGAATTTTACCAAGCCCTAGGCGAATTCAAGTTAGGTAGTGACTCTGAAGCTTTTAACGTTGCCTTTAATGATGGTACAGATAGACGCTTTTGCGAACAATATGAGATATTTAAAGATACCCCTGAAGGTATGTTTATAGACAAGCTTTCAGGAAGACCATTGTTTGATACTGCTGATCGTTTTGATTCTAAATCAGGATGGCTATCCTTCACAAAGCCTGTGGATAATGAGGTTTATGAGAAGCTTGACTTGAGTTATGGTATGGTTCGGATAGAGATAAGATCCGTTAGTTCTGATATTCACTTAGGTCACGTATTTAATGATGGACCCGACGGCATGCCGAGATACTGTATCAATGCGACAGTACTAGAATTTGTTCCCAGAAATGGAGTGTAAAAATATTGTGAACCATTGAACAAATCAGTGATTCATTTTTTTAAAATTCTTCGTTTTGTTGTGAAAAGTTCAATCTAAGAGTGAACAGTTGTGCAGTATTTCGTATACAATTTCTTTCTATGAAATCATTATTAATATTAAGTCTATTATTCGTTACTTCCTTGCCAGTTTTTGCTGACACCAGTCTTTATGAAAGAGGAAAGGATTTAATTGAGGAAAAGGACTACGAAAAAGCACTAAAGGCCTTTGAGCTTGCTGCTAAAACTGGTGATTTGGATGCATTGCATGCTGCCGGAATTATGTATATTGGTGGCTGGGGTATTGAGCAAAACGACGAAAAAGGGCTTCAATATATAATCAAGGCTGCCAATCAGTCACACCCCAAGGCACAATACACATTGGGTGCCATGTATTATCTAGGTATAGGAGTTCCTGTGGACTTTGAGAAGGCCTTCAATTGGATTAATTTATCGGCGAATCAGGGATATCTTGATGCACAGCATAATCTGGCCGAAATGTATGAGAACGGAAAGGGTATAGGCAAGAATCTTGAGAAAGCCTATGAGTATTATCTTTCAGCCGCGAGGAAAGGCAATTTAGATTCCCAAAAAAAGGTTGCTGAAATGTATCATGAGGGAATCGGCACAGAAAAAAATATTGAGAAAAGTGAGTATTGGCTAAAGCAGATCGAGGAATCGAAAGGAATCAGTCAGTAAGGCCTTTCTTTATTAGGTCAATATATTTTTTTTAAACGGTGCTAAAATGAGTCCTCATCAAATTAACGCAACAGTGAGATGGATTACGATATCGTTGTTATAGGTGGTGGACCCGCCGGCTTAAGCTTTGCCTGCTCCATGGCTGGCTTGGACTTGAATGTTCTTCTAGTTGAAAAGTCAACGCTTGAATCGATTTCGAAACCAAAACCTGATGGTCGTGAGATAGCACTCACCCATCATTCCCGTAAAATATTAATAAAACTCGGCGTCTGGGCTCTAATTGACGAAGCTGAAGTAAGTCTACTAAAAGAGGCAAAAGTATTTGACGGTGATTCTGATGCTTTGTTGAACTTTGACGCTAAAAAATCCGCAATTGAGGCTTTGGGTTATTTAGTGCCAAACCATTTGATTAGAGCGGCATTATTTGAACAAGCTTCTCAAGCAGAGAATGTGACGATTTTAAATGAGCTGATGGTAGATGGAGTTAGCACTACTAGTGTAGGTGCAGAAGTTTCACTATCTAATGGTAAAACCATTAAATCTAAATTGGTTGTTGCGGCAGACAGTCGTTTTTCTGAAATTAGGAGAAAGATGGGAATACCATCGGTTATGAAAGACTTCTCCAAGGTCATGATAACTACAAGAATGTCACACGAAAAAGCTCATAATCATATCGCCTTAGAGTGTTTTAATTACGGCCACACTTTGGCACTTTTACCCCTCAACGGTAATGTTTCATCTGTTGTTTTAACGGTTCCAACTGACAAGTTGGATGACATGTTAAATCTTGATGAGAAAAAATTTAATGAGATGGCAAGCGATGGCTTTAATGGTAAATTAGGCCAAATGAAGCAGATAGGAGATCGCCATTCGTACCCATTGGTTGGTATCCATGCTCAGAAATTTAGAGCTACAAGGTTTGCCCTCATCGGTGATGCAGCTGTGGGTATGCATCCGGTAACCGCACATGGTTTCAATTTAGGTTTGAGAGGTCAGGATCTGCTATCGTTGTCCATTATTAGGGCGCTTAAAAACGGTCTGGATATTGGTGCAGATGCAGTACTAAAAGAGTTTGAAAGAAAACAAATCAACCTATCTAGATTGATGTATTTTGGTACTAATGGTATTGTTTCATTGTTTACTAATGATGATTTGGTAATTAAGCAGCTTAGAAAGTTGGTGCTTAAGTTTGCAGAGCGTTTCCCACCAGTCAAGTCCTTGATTACTCAACATCTGACGGAATCAAAAAAGAGTAATCTGATTCCTTTTTAATTTTAGATATTATGACAGCCGATTTGACTAATCTTAGAGCAGAGTTTCGAGAAAACGGACTTAACAGGTCTGAACTTGATAATGATCCATTTAAGCAGTTTTCGCTCTGGTTCTCTCAAGCAATCAAGTCGGGAATTGCAGAACCCAGTGCAATGAGTTTGGCTACTGCTGACGAGAAAGAGATCGGTATTCGCACAGTGCTCCTCAAACATTTCGATGACAAAGGTTTTGTTTTTTTTACGAACTATGGCTCAAAAAAATCCGAACAAATTGAAGTCAATCCTCAGGCTGCACTTTTGTTTCCATGGTTAGAGTTAGAGAGGCAAGTAAAGATTTTTGGTAGTGTCGAAAAGATAACAACGCTTGAATCAATTAAGTATTTTGCCTCAAGACCAAAGGATTCACAGCTCGGCGCTTGGGCTTCCAAGCAATCTGCGACAATTTCCTCAAGAAGTTTATTAATCAGTCAATTCGAGTCAATGAAAAATAAATTTTCTAAAGGAGAGGTGCCTTTACCTGATTTTTGGGGGGGTTACCGTGTAATACCCGATAGTATTGAATTTTGGCAGGGTAGAGAGAGTCGACTGCACGATCGTTTCATTTACCAGCGTTCAGATAATGGCTGGAATATTAGTCGATTGTCTCCCTAAGGGATTTAATCACTTCTTTTGTCTCTGGAGTGATGTCATGCCAAAAGGCAAAAGCACTTGCTGCTTGTTCAACTAGCATACCAAGACCATCTGTCACCTCTAAAGCAGAGTTTTCTCTTGCCCATTTCATAAATGGTGTTTGTCGACCATACATTAAGTCATAACATAGAGAGCCGGCAGCAACACCTGATGGAATTTCAGGCATTTTGCCATCCAATGAAGCGCTTGTAGCGTTAATTATAATATCTACCGGTTTGGCTTTTATTTGATCTAAACCAAAACCACAAACTTTACCGTATTCACTATAGTTTCTTGCCAATTTCAAGGACTTTGTTTTTGTTCGATTTGCCACTAAAATACGTTCTGGTCGGCACTCTAGCAAAGGTAGTAGGATGCCCTGAGTCGTACCACCAGCGCCAAGTATCAAGATGTCTTTGCCTTTGATTGTTTGTTGTAAATTATTACAGAGGTCGTTGACAAGGCCTATTCCGTCAGTATTTTCTCCATAAAGAATACCATTTTCCACTTTTATGGTATTGACAGCACCAGCGGTCTTCGCATTTAAGGTGAAGTTATCAACAAGATCATATGCTTCAACTTTAAATGGAACCGTGATGTTAAATCCCAAGGCGCCAGAACTGACAAATTTATTGGCAGTAGTAGTAAATCCATCCAGAGGTGCTAGAATTTTTTCATAACTCATTGAAATCCCAATCTGCTTTGAAAATTGGGCATGGATAGTCGGTGACAAACTATGATGAATAGGATTGCCAATGACAGCGTATTTGTTCATATATAGACCTATTAAGTAACCTTTTCAGTCTTTTTTTCCGAAGCCTTTTCAGTCGATTTTTTTTGATCCTTTGCTGTCTCTTATACACATCTGACGCTGCCGACGAAGGCTTAGGTGTAGATCTCGGTGGTCGC
>CAXDLF010000100.1:0-4421 GCA_963989885.1 uncultured Gammaproteobacteria bacterium | reverse complement strand
TTTCAAGCAGAAGACGGCATACGAGATCAGCCTCGGTCTCGTGGGCTCGGAGATGTGTATAAGAGACAGGAGTGAAGGCAGCATCAGCCAGCGCACTTGAGCTCGCAAAGTACCTAAATACCCATAAAAAAGTTACTAAAGTTAACTATCCGGGGTTAGAGTCACATTCCGGTTATGATATTGCTAGCCGACAAATGCATAATGGTTATGGAGGTATGCTCTCTTTCCAAGTCAAGGGTGGTGAAGCTGAAGCAAAAGCAATCGCGAGTCGAACACGACTGATACGCCAAGCAATTTCCTTTGGCAGTCCGGATACGGTCATTGAGCATAGAGCTTCGATGGAAGGCAATGATTCACCGACGCCGAGTGATTTACTGCGTTTATCTGTTGGCCTTGAACACATTGACGACCTACTTTATGATTTAAGGAAAGCGCTAGACGGTTAGAGTATAGATAATGAAAAATAGTTCCTCAATAGGCATATCGGAAATTGGCACAAGCTCACGTTTGAAGCGGATAGGCTTGATTGTACCGTCATCTAACACTAATGCCGAACCAGATTGCTTAATGTTGATTCCTGCCAGTGTGACATTACATGTCACTCGCAGTGGAGGTTATGATGTCAACGCTATTCCTGACTCAAAGGAAATGCGTAGCTTTGTTCGCAAGTCAATTGATCAGCAGGTAAAGTTGCTTGTCGACGCGCAAGTAGATGTAATTGCCTATGGCTGTACCTCAGCTACTTTGTCTGATGGTCCTGAGTTTGATAAAGAGTTTTGTAATGAAATTCGTGAAAAGTCAGGATGTCCTGTTGTCACAACTGCTGGAGCTCTCATTATGGCTATCAAGTCTCTCGGACTTAAACGAGTTTCATTTACCTCTCCATATGTAAAGAGCCTCGCTGATGAATCTGTTGATTTTATTCGTCAATGCAAAATTGAGGTGGTCAATCAGGTTGGTTTTGAAAAAAATCTAAATAGCCTTGAACAGGGCGCACTTAAGCCTCATGATGCTTATGAAATGGCTATAAAAGCTGACCATCCGGAAGCACAAGGAGTGGTGATTTCTTGCACTGATTATCGTGCTCTAGAAGCTGTACCAGCCATAGAGGCAAAAATTGAAAAACCTGTAGTGACCAGTAATCAGGCACTAATGTATGTATGTCTTAAGCAACTTGGTATTGAACCAGATTGTGCCTCTGCGGGTGGACAGCTATTCAGTAGATTAGACTCATATGGGTAGTATTAATAATCGCTTGCAAGAACTTGGCCTAGAGTTGCCGGAGTTACCAGAGCCTGCAGCTAAGTACGTACCAGGTGTTCAGGTTGGTAATTTAGTATTTCTATCAGGTCAGACTCCTAAAGATGGACAACATATTAGATATAAAGGCAAGCTGGATGTCGATCTGAGCATTGAAGAAGGATATGCAGCAGCAAAGCTCTGTACTTTGCGACTGCTGAGTGTTTTGCAATCATTGACAGGAGACTTAGAGAGAATTAAGAAGATTGTTAAGCTGACAGTTTTTGTTAATGCTAGTGAAGATTTTGAAAATCACCCTCAAGTAGCGGATGGCGCTTCAGACCTTTTGGAAATGTTGTTCGGAGAGATAGGCCAACATGCTCGTGCTGCCGTTGGAGTAGATAGCTTGCCCAGTGGTGCTGCTGTCGAGATAGAACTAATAGCAGAAGTTTGAAGTAATCGACGAGTGAGTAATTTGGATGTTTCGCTAGATTTATACTGAAATTTACTAATGTTGAAAATTATTATTGTAGAGGAGCATGTATATGAAATTTGATAATAAGGTCACTTTAGTGACCGGTGGAAATTTTGGAATAGGCTATGGAATAGCTAAGAAATTTGCAGAAGAAGGTTCCGAAATAGCTATTGTTGCCAGAAATGAGGAAAGAGCAAAAAATGTTATTAAGGATTTAGAAAATCGCGGTTTTGTTGCAAAATTTTTTAAAACCGATGTCTCAAAAGAAGAAGAAGTAAAAAAAATGATTAAGGAAGTTTTAAATGTTTTTGGAAAATTAAATATTGTTGTGAACAACGCTGGATGTGGCAGTCAACATTGTGGAGTGAAACCAAACGACCCTCCTTCATCAAGATGGGAAATTCTTAGAGGCGCTAACCTAGATTCCAATTTTTTTGTTAGTGCTCACTCATTACCGCACCTAGCAAAAAATAAAGACAGTGCAATTGTTAATATTTCTTCCACAGCTACTTTTCATGGCAATTGGGGGCTATATGGAGCAGCAAAAACTGGAGTTGAAGGGATGACTCGTTCATTTGCTGTCGAAGCATCCACCTATGGAATTAGAGTTAACTGCATTAGTCCAGGTTGGATTGAAACAAGTCCTGAACAAACTGCTGCAGCACAAGGCAACAATAGTGGAGAATGGGAAATGCCCCCATCATTGTTTGAAAGAATGGGAACCACAGAAGAAATTGCAAACACAGCCGCTTTTCTCGCTTCTAATGAGGCATCTTTTATTACGGGCCAAACAATAGTTGTTGATGGCGGCTTTACGATGATAGATTATCCATCAAGAAATTCTCTTAAATCCGTTGGTCACCGTATTTTTTCACATTCTAATAGATATGATAAATAGTATATGTGTTTATGTATTTAGATACCCTTCCTCACACATCAAAAGAAATTTGGACTTTTCATCTAACTAGATTTATACTGGATTTAGATTGATACTGAAAATCATAAGGATTACATGTCTGAAAAAAAGGGGTTAAAAGATGCATATTCAATAAAGACTCCTGAAGATTCCATAAATCTATACAGAAGCTGGGCTTCTACATACGATAGTGATTTTGCTAAACAAAATGACTACCGCTCTCCTTCAGAAATAGCTAAATATTATGATAAATATTCCAATAATGAAGACACTCCAATCCTTGATGTTGGTGCAGGAACAGGGCTTATTGGAGAGTGTCTAAATGTAAACTCATATAGAGAAATAGATGCTATTGATATTTCTCCTGAAATGCTCAATATTGCTAGATCAAAAAATTGCTATTCAAAAATAATTGAGGCAGACCTTACCAAAAGGTTAATGATAAATGATAATCATTATGGATCAATCGTAAGTGCAGGAACTTTTACTCATGGTCATGTCGGGCCAGATGTATTAGATGAACTTTTAAGAGTCACCAGATCTGGTGGTCTTTTTGTTTTTACAATTCATTATAAGTTATACAAAAAAGCTGGATTTGATAAAAAAATTTCTGAGATTGAAAAGAGTATAACAAAGATTAATTTTCATGAAGTTTATGCCTATGGCAATAATCCCGACAAGGATTATGGCAGTGACAAAGTAATTATCACGGTATTTAGAAAAAAATAAATTTGGAAGATTAGTATGAGCGATGACAGAGTTGGTATTTATTTCATCCTTCTAGGAATGTTGCTTTTCAGCATCCAGGACGTTTTAGTTCGACAGCTTTCTGATTATGCATCTTTGATACAAATATTGTTTATTCGGGGAATAATTGGCGGCCTCATACTTCTCTTTTATCTTAAATTAACCAAACGTAGTATTTCTTTCAGTTCTTCTTACCCATTGCTTGTAATCTCTAGAGTCTTACTCTTTTTTACGGGTTTTTTGTGTTTCTATTTTGCCTTAGGGAAAATGGAGTTAGCGGAAGCAACCAGCTTATTCTTTATTTCTCCATTGTTCATAACAATATTATCAAAATATATATTTAAGTCAGAAATTGGTGTCTACCGTATTTGCGCCATCATTGTTGGTTTTGTTGGCGTTTTGTTCATTCTAAAACCAAACACTGATGAATTTAATAAAATTGCACTGCTTCCCATTTTTACTGCTTTTACGTATTCAGTATCAATGATGATTGTGAAATATACACGCGAAAAGGACAGTATTTTTCAACAGATGTTGCATTTGTATTTTGGCAGTGTAGTGCTTGCTTTTGTCGCTTGGTTGATAATACCATTAATAGAATTTGAACCCTCTCTAGCTACAAATATAGAATTCCTTATTAGGGATTGGACTATTTATAACGATTCTGTCCTTTTAATGCTTCTTGCAGTTGCTGTTATCGGAAGTGCCGGGATGTTGTTACTTACATCAGCATACCGGGTGGGTTCACCTCCAGTTATTGCACCTTTTGAGTATATTATTTTGATTTTTGCTATCGGAAACGGTTTTCTTTTTTTCAGAGAGATACCTGATATATATTCAATATTGGGGATGCTGCTTATTTTTGCAAGCGGCCTCTTTATTTTTATTCGAGAAGGAGCAAAGAAAGATTCAATAGCTTTGAAAACAAGTTTACGCACTTAATTAATATAAATTCCTAAAACAGAAGTATTTTTAAAATGTTTAGATGTTGATGGTGTGTTAACGGCCTGTCTCTTATACACATCTCCTAGCCCACGAGACCGA
>CAXDLF010000099.1:0-4571 GCA_963989885.1 uncultured Gammaproteobacteria bacterium | reverse complement strand
CTTGTTATTTCTTTTTCAGTCACTCCAGAATCTTTTTTTGGTCGGCCAAAGGCAAGATTGAGCAGCTTTAGAGACAAACACTCGTTTCTAAAATTGATGGGGGTGGACAAGCACTTACTAATTCGCTTTAATAGTGCTTTTTCTCAAACAAGCGCATCATCTTTTGTAGAAAATATCTTGGTTGAAAAACTAAAAGTTAGGCACTGTTTTATTGGTGACGACTTTCGTTTTGGTAGAGACCGTCTAGGCGACTACGAGTTGCTTGAAAAGCTCTCTAAGCCAAATAACTTTATCGCAGAAAATGTCGGAAGAGTAAGCCTTGAAGGCCGACGAGTCAGCAGTTCAGAAGTTAGGCTGTGCCTGTCCTTAGGTAATTTTTCAATGGTTGAAAGGCTTCTTGGCAGGCCTTTCACAATTAGCGGAAAGGTTTCTCATGGAGACAAGAGGGGCAGAACACTCGGCTTTCCCACAATCAACGTTGGCATTAGTCGAAACCTTAGTCCCGTTCTTGGTGTATTTAATGTCTTAGTCGAAACAAACAAAAAGGCACACTGCGGTGTGTGTAATGTTGGCAAACGACCGACAGTGGGTGGAGAAAAAACTCTTTTAGAAGTGTATATATTTGACTTTAATCGGGAAATATATGGAGAGCGCGTCAACATTATCTTTAAACAAAAGTCTCGAGAAGAAATGAAATTTGACACCTTTGAAGAATTAAAACAACAAATTGCCAAAGATGTTGAAATCGGCAGACAGTATTTCAAGGCCCACGCTAATTTAGGATAAAAGCCTCCATGAGAGTTCGGCTCCTGCAAAAAAAGGTGTTAACTTTGACCCAGCAAATTCATAATAATCTGGCACTCTCCAAGGCGTCTTCTCCAGAGTAATTTTTTCTTGGTTATGGGGCAAGCCATAAAAATCTGGCCCAAAAAGAGAGGCAAACCCTTCAAGACTTTCTATCGCCCCTTGTCTGTCAAAGGCCTCTGCATAAAGCTCGATAGCCGCATGCGCACTAAAAATCCCTGCACAGCCACAAGAGGTCTCTTTTTTATCTCGATCATGTGGGGCGGAATCGGTGCCTAGGAAGAATTTTGGGTTGCCAGAGATGGCCGCTCTTAATAATGCCTTCTGGTCAGGATTTTGTCGTTTCAAGACCGGCAAGCAGTAATAATGTGGCTTAATTCCTCCCACAAGCATATGGTTTCGGTTTGCCAGCAAATGGTGCGGAGTTATTGTTGCTGCAACGTTGTTTTTACATCCAAGCACATAGTCAACAGCGTCTTTTGTTGTGATATGTTCAAACACAATTTTGAGGCCTGGAAAATCTTTAACAACCTTGTCAAGGATTTTTTCAATGAAGACCGATTCTCTATCAAAAATATCGACTTCAGGATCGACCACTTCGCCATGAACTAGCAATGGAATCTCTTCATTTTGCATGGCCTCAAGCGCCGGATAAATATTGTCAACGTTTGTTACTCCGTTATCAGAGTTTGTGGTTGAGCCCGCAGGGTATAGCTTTGCAGCATAGACTTCGGACGCGGCTCCAGCTTCAAATATCTCTTTTGGATCAGTGTTGTCTGTTAGATAAAGCGCCATCAGCGGAGTAAAGTTGCTTGTCATTGGAAGCGCTTCAATAATTTTTTTGCGATAAGCCTGAGCCTGGTGAACGCTTTTTATTGGTGGCGAAAGATTAGGCATGACAATGGCCCTGCCCATTTGTGCGGCGCTCATCCCAACAACTGACCTCATGGCTTCTCCGCTTCGAAGGTGCAGGTGCCAGTCATCGGGCTTAGTTAAACTTATTCTAGTCATCGCTGCTTGCATATTATCACCAATTTAATATCCTTTAAAAACAAGATTAGCGATAATTATTCTCATCAACCATGGCAGTGTTTGTATTTTTTTCCTGAGCCGCAAGGGCAGGGGTCGTTTCTTCCAAGCTTTTTAGCTCTTTTTGGTTGTTGTGTGTTCTCTAGCCCTGAGACAGGCTCCCTTTGTTGGGGGCTATGTTGTAGTGTCTGTGTTTTTTTGGCGGGCGCTCTTCCGCCAGCAGGGCCCTGTTTGTGTTCTATACTTACACTACACAAGGCCTTGATCATTTCGATGTTAATGGTTTCTAGCAACGAGGTAAACATTGTAAAAGACTCTCGCTTATACTCCTGCACTGGGTTTTTGCCAGCATGTCCACGCAAGCTAACGCTTTGTCTCAGGTGGTCCATTACTGCCAGATGCTCCTTCCAGTGATGGTCCAGCGCTCTAAGCATTACCGCTTTTTCAAATGTTCTCATAGTTGCATTTCCAACTGCCTTCTCTTTGACTTCATGAGATGTAGCCAGCCCCTGTAAAACAACCTTTAAGATTTCATCAACATCAAGCCCTTCGTCAATACATTTTTGTATTGGCACATCAGTTGCATATTCTGTTTTGAGAGTGTTGTGTAGTCCCTCAACGTCCCAGTCTTCCTCAAGTACTTCTGGTGAAATGTATTGGGCAAATAAATCGCTAATTACTTCTTCTCTTATGGCAATAAATCGTTCCTTAACGTCTTCTGTGCCAGTCAACTCATTTCTAAGTTGATAGATTACTTTTCGCTGGTCATTGGCAACATCATCAAACTCGAGAAGCTGCTTACGGGCGTCATAATGCATCCCTTCGACCTTTTTTTGAGCGTTTGCAATGGTTCGATTTAACCAACTGTGCTCAAGAGCTTCGCCCTCTTTCATGCCAAGTTTTTTCATCATGCTGGCTGTTTTGTCAGAGGCAAAAATTTTCATAAGACTGTCTTCTAGAGACAAATAAAAGCGAGTAGAGCCCACATCTCCTTGGCGAGCACAGCGCCCGCGCAACTGGTTATCTACGCGCCTAGACTCGTTTCTCTCAGTTCCAACAATATGGAGCCCTCCGGAACTTATAACAGTCTCGTGCTTTTCTTTCCATGCCAGTTTTTCAGCATCTGATGCCTCTTCAGGCAATCGACCACCTAAAACAATGTCGGTGCCTCTTCCCGCCATATTGGTTGCAATGGTTACGGAGCTAGGGGCGCCGGCATTGGCTATAATTTCTGCTTCGCGCTGATGCTGTTTAGCGTTAAGAACTTCGTGTCTGATGTTGTCTTTTTTGAGCAACAAAGAAATACTCTCGGAACTTTCTATGCTGCTTGTGCCAACCAAAACGGGCTGCTGCTTTTTCTGACAAGCTTTAATGTCGCCAACAATGGCTTCAAGCTTTTCTTTCATGGTTCCATAAATTAAATCCGACAGGTCGCTACGACAAGATTTTGCATTGGGTGGAATCACAACCACCTCAAGACCATATATATCTAGCAATTCTGGCGCCTCTGTTTCGGCGGTTCCTGTCATCCCTGAAAGCTTATTGTAGAGCCTGAAGTAGTTTTGATAGGTAATAGAGGCTAAAGTTTGATTTTCTTGTTTTACACTAACCCCCTCTTTAGCCTCAATGGCTTGATGAAGACCCTCAGACCATCTTCTGCCCGGCATTGTTCTTCCTGTAAACTCATCAACAATAACGACTTCATCGTCTTTGACAATGTAGTCAACGTTTTTTTGAAATAGTGTGTGTGCACGTAAAGCCGATATTAGGTGTTTCAGCAACATAATGTTGCCTGCATCATACAGACTAGACCCTTCTGGCAGGGCGCCTGCGCCCATTAGGAGCTCTTCTGCCTTGTCATGGCCGTCGTCTGTTAAAAAGGCTTGCTTGTGCTTTTGATCAAGCGTGTAGTCGCCCGGAATATTCACAACAACCTCTTTTCCCTCTCCAGTTTCGGTTTGAAGCGTAAAAAGGGGAATGATCCTGTCTATAGCGATATAGGTTTCAGCGTGATCTCCTGTTGGACCAGAGATTACTAAGGGCGTTCTTGCCTCATCAATTAAAATAGAGTCGACTTCATCAACAATTGCATAATTAAGTTTTTTTAGTGTTTTTTGATCTTGCGAAAATGCCATATTGTCACGCAAATAGTCAAACCCAAGTTCGTTGTTAGTTGCGTAAGTAACGTCGCAGCTGTATGCCGCCTTCTTTTCCTCGCCAGACATTCCCGAAATTGCCACTCCAACCTCAAGACCTAAAAAGTTAAACACTTTGCCCATCCATTCTGCATCTCTTTTTGCTAAATAGTCGTTGACAGTTACAATGTGAACCCCTTCACCATTCAGGGCGTTTATATAGGCCGGAAGTGTAGCAACCAAGGTTTTTCCCTCTCCTGTGCCCATTTCTGAAATGCAGCCTTCATTGAGCACCATGCCGCCAATGAGCTGAACATCATAGTGTCGCAAACCGAGAACTCTTTGGCTCGCCTCTCTAACAACCGCAAAGGCTTCTGGCAAAATGCTATCTAGAGAGCCTTCTTTTTCTAGTCTTTCACGAAACTGTTGGGTTTTGGCTGCCAGCTCTTGATCACCAAGTGACTGCATGGACTTCTCAAAAGAGTTTATTTCGGCAACAAGCTTTGTATATTTTTTTATCGCCCGCTCGTGGCGCTGTCTCTTATACACATCTGACGCTGCCGACGAAGGCTTAGGTGTAGATCTCGGTGGTCGCCGTATCAT
>CAXDLF010000098.1:0-4571 GCA_963989885.1 uncultured Gammaproteobacteria bacterium | reverse complement strand
GTCGGCAGCGTCAGATGTGTATAAGAGACAGCTTCTACAGATTCCTATGCCAACGTCTTGGTCACTATTCTCACCTTTAAGAGATTTAAGTGATGAAATTGCACGAACAAAAGCAACACCTCCGCCAGGAACAACGCCTTCTTCAACGGCAGCGCGTGTTGCATGAAGAGCGTCATCGACGCGATCCTTTTTCTCTTTCATTTCAACCTCGGTCGCTGCACCAACCTTAATTACAGCAACACCGCCAGAAAGTTTTGCTAAACGTTCTTGTAGCTTTTCTCTGTCATAGTCAGAACTTGTAACTTCGATTTGAGTCTTGATTTGACCAATTCGGGCTTTAATATTATTTTTTGCACCAGCACCGTCGATAACGGTTGTGTTATCTTTTCCAATCTCAACACGTTTTGCTGTGCCTAAGTGTTCTTCAGTAACACCTTCAAGTGATAATCCAACCTCTTCTGAAATGACTGTAGCACCAGTGAGTACTGCAATATCTTCCAAAATTGCTTTACGACGATCACCAAATCCAGGGGCTTTAACAGCGGCAACCTTAACAATACCGCGCATATTGTTAACGACCAAAGTCGCCAAAGCCTCACCTTCGATATCTTCAGCAATAATAAGCAGGGGTTTTCCTGCTTTCTGAACTGATTCAAGTGTTGGTAATAGGTCACGAATATTGGCAATTTTGGCATCATGTAACAAGATATACGGTGACTCTAAGTCTGCTGTCATAGATTCTTGGTTGTTAATAAAATAAGGTGAAAGGTAGCCACGATCGAATTGCATACCTTCTACAACGTCAAGTTCGTTTGCAAGTGTTGAGCCTTCCTCAACCGTTATTACGCCTTCCTTACCAACTTTTTCCATTGCTTCAGCGATGATGTCTCCAACAGAAGCATCGGAATTTGCCGAGATTGTACCTACTTGCGCAATTGCAGCGCTATTTTTACAGGGTTGAGACGATTTTTGTAATGCCGCAACTACGGCCTCAGTTGCTTGATCAATACCACGTTTAAGGTCCATTGGGTTCATACCTGCCGCAACCGATTTAACACCTTCAGAAACAATCTTTTGCGCTAAAACGGTAGCTGTTGTTGTTCCATCACCAGCTATTTCATTAGTCTTAGAGGCGACTTCTTTAACCATTTGGGCGCCCATATTTTCAAATTTACCTTCTAGCTCGATATCTTGGGCAACAGTCACACCATCCTTGGTTATGGCCGGTGCTCCAAATGATTTATCGATTACAACATTTCTACCCTTGGGTCCAAGTGTAATTTTGACTGCGTTGGCAAGTGCATTCACACCTGACAACATTGATTCTCTGGCCTCTGGGCCAAACTTTAAGTCTTTTGCTGACATGTTTTATCTCCTCTATTCTTCAATAACTGCAACAATTTCATCTTCACTCATCACTAGTAGCGTTTCTTCGCCAACAGTGATTTCTGAACCTGAATATTGACCAAACATAACTGTGTCGCCAACTTTTACATCCAAGGGAATCAAATCACCTTGGGCGTTTGTTTTACCTTTTCCGGCTGCTATGATTTCACCTCTGGAAGGTTTTTCGGCTGACGAATCAGGAATAATTAAGCCACTGGCTGTTGTTTTCTTTTCTTCTACTCTACGAACGATAACACGATCGTGTAAGGGACGGATTTCCATACTTTCTCCTAGTATTAGACTAAAAAATTTGTCGTCGAAGATTTATTCTTCTAGACGTTCTTTAAGCTTTTTAATAGCCTTGTTTTCAAGCTGACGAACTCTTTCAGCAGAAACGCCATACTTGTCTGCTAGAGTATGTAAGGTCAATTTTTCTTCTTTCAAGTACCTTGACTGCAAAATATCGACACTTCTTTCATCTAAAGAGGAAAGTGCTTGATAAAGCTTATTATGCTGATCCTTTTGGCTGTTGTCATTTAACAGTAATTGTTCGGGTGTTTCACCAGGATCAGAGAGATATTGTTCGGGTGTATATATGTCTTCATCGTCATTAACCTCAAAAGCAACATCGTTTAACTGAAGACGTGATTCCATTTCAATGACATCTTTTTTTCTTACGCCTAAATCAGTGGCAATTTCTTCTGCTTGGTCACTGGTAAGTGACTGATATATATGTGATTTAGCCTGTCTAAGTTTGAAAAAAAGTTTGCGTTGGGCTTTGGTCGTAGCTACTTTAACAATTTTCCAATTTTTGAATATGTATTCATGAATTTCTGCACGAATCCAGTAAACAGCAAAAGAAGAAAGTCTGACCTTTTTGTGAGGGTTAAAACGCTTAACTGCTTTCATCAGGCCGATAGTACCTTCTTGTATTAGGTCTGCTTGCTCTAATCCGTAACCTTTGTAGCCATGAGCAATAAATGCCACAAAGCGCATATGCGCCAGAACAAGTTTTTTAGCTGCCGACAAGTTGCCATTTTCATAAAGCTCGATAGCCAACTCATATTCTTGCTCTGGGGAGAGAATTGGTGGGTACTTTTGTACCTCTAGATCTCTAGCAGTATTCGTTATCGATAGTGCAAATTCACTCATAATTTCTCTTCAAAACGATAATTTGAGTTAAATTATACATAAATTTAGTGTTATATCAATTTTTTGAGTAATTTTCTGTGCTTTTTAGACTGTTCGGATAGAGAAAGCTTGAATCGCTCGGAAGCCTTGTCTGGTCTGCATATAATGAGCTTTAATTCATTCAGAGCGCTATCAAAATCATCATTGATGACAAGGTAATCAAATTCTTTGAAGTGTTGCATTTGATTTTGAGCCTCAGACATTCTTTTTTTGATTGTTGTATCATTATCTTGTGCTCTTTGTTGTAGTCTTTCTAGAAGTGCCTTTTTAGAGGGTGGTAAGATGAATATACTTATTGCATTTGGCATATTTTTCTTTACTTGACTTGCGCCTTGCCAGTCAATTTCTAAAATTACATCAATACCATCATCAAGCTTCTCTTTAATTAACTTAGAGGAGCTACCATAATGATTATCAAAGACCATTGCATGTTCAACAAAGGCGTTCGTTCTAATCATTTCTTCAAATTCGCTAATCGAGATAAAGTAATAATTAATCCCATCTATTTCATCTGGTCTTGGTGGGCGAGTGGTGTGAGAAACAGAGACACAAAGGTTTTTCGTCTTTTTGATCAACGCTTCAACTAGTGAGGTTTTTCCGCAACCAGATGGAGCAGAGATGATAAATAAATTAGCCATCGTATCTTGAAATCAAATTATATATATTAGTAAAAACATCTAAACTTTTAAATCATTATTTTGGTGTATAGCCTTGAATCGAGTCTAGATCATCAGCCGCGAAAAAGTATTTTTCCATTTGATCTTTAAGATAGCTCTGAGAGGAAGCTTCGAATAGATTTAAATTGTTTTCGTTAATGAGCATGGTTTGATGGTCTAGCCACATTTGCCAAGCATCTTTGGAAACATTCTCTAAAATTCTCTTTCCCAATTCACCAGGGTAGGGGGCTTTCTCAAGGCCCTCTAAATCCTTGCCTAATTTGATACAGTGAAGTATGTTCATATTTGTTTTAGTCGTACTCCTAGAAGATATAAAATGAAAAAATATATTAGGGCAGAAATAATAATTGTCTCAGAAGTCATTGTCACTCTTTCCATCATCGAAGACTGCAAATATTGATCTATGCTTGAAGCTGAAAAGTAAATATAAACCATCATTATAATGCTTGCTAATATGACTTTATACAGCATTTTATAAAATGGTGAACTGAATTTGAAAACAGATTGTTTTAGTAGAAAATAATACAATAGAGAGGCGTTAATTAAAGCTGAGATTGATGTTGCAGCTGCTAAGCCAACGTGCCCGAAGTAGTGGGCTAAAATAAGATTTAATATGATATTAGAAGTCATAGCAACAATACCGGCTTTAACAGGTGTCTTAGTGTCTCCTCTTGAGAGAAAAACAGGGGCTAGAACCTTAACTGCAATAAATGCCATTAATCCTGATCCATAGGCTTGAAGACTCAATGAAGACTTTTTCGCAGCATAGGCATCAAATGCCTCATATTGAAATAGAGTGATAATCAATTCTTCAGACAGCATTACCAAGCCGATACATGATGGTATACCCAACAAAAGTCCATAGAGGAGGGCTTTGTTGATGGTGTTCTTAAATCCTTTAGAGTCATTTTTGGCGTAATAATTACTTAATTTTGCCAGTGCCACAGTCGCCAAAGCGATGCCGATTAACGCCAATGGTAGTTCTAACAAGCGATCTGAATAGTAGAGCCAAGAAACACTGCCTGCAACCAGAGTTGAAGCAATCATTGTATCAATCAATAAATTAATTTGAGAGACAGAAACACCAAAGAGCGCTGGTATCATTCTTTTTTTTAAAGTTCTGAGCGATTCATGGTGTCCGAAACGTATCTTTGGAAGTTTTTTAATCTTTAATAAAAATGGTATCTGGAAGAATAACTGTGCAACACCACCGAAAAGAACTCCCCATGCCAGAGCCATTATTGGTGTTTTTAAGTATTGTGATAGGAATATAGCGCTAAGTATTATTGCTGTCTCTTATACACATCTCCGAGCCCA
>CAXDLF010000097.1:0-4631 GCA_963989885.1 uncultured Gammaproteobacteria bacterium | reverse complement strand
CTGAAGACCTGGGGCAAACATAAATGCCGCGACGAAACCACCAACATTCTCAAGGGCATAAGCACCTGTAAGCCACGTTGCCGCAGCTGACATACGAAACCAAAGCAAGGCACGTGGGGCTATATACTTGCCGATTGCAGCTGGTCCAGGCCCGCCCTCGTCAGCCAAAGCCTCTCCCATTGCAGGTACTTGAACAAAATTAAAGTAATATAAAAGTCCAATCCAGGTGATACCAAAGATGACATGCAGCCAAACTGTTAGCTCAGGTATGTTGAATCTACCTACTGACGGTAAAACCAGTGCTACAAGTAATGCCAAGACAAAGCCAAGGGCAATTGTTCCTTTAATTGAAGTTAATGGGTTCATGATATTATTATTTTTAGTTATAAAGTTATTATTATAGATATTTAGCTTAAAGTGTTTCCTTTTTTTAGCTAGGTTTTCCATTTTTTGTCATTCAGCACAAACTTCAGCTATACTCAAATCTCTGTAAGGAGAAATCATGCCTGAATTACCAGAGGTTGAAACAACCAAACGTGGTCTCGAACCTCATATAGTCAGAAGACGGGTTTTATCCGTCAATATTCATCAAAAACAACTACGCTGGGAAATCCCTTCGCATCTTCCCACGACCATCAAGGGAGAATCCATTAAAAAGATCTCGAGACGTGCTAAATTTATACTCATCAAATTCAATAGCGGTACTTTGGTCATGCATCTTGGTATGTCGGGTTCAATTAGTGTTGTACCGTCTGCAGAAGCATTAAAAAAACATCATCACTTCGAACTAGTATTAGACAACGCAACCAGTATGCGTTTTCATGACCCTCGTCGATTTGGCTCAATTCTCTGGCAGAAAAATAATGAACAACTTAGTCTCTTTAAGAATCTCGGTCCAGAACCTTTAAGCAGTGAATTCAATGACAGCACTCTTTACCTATCATCAAGAGCCAGAGAGAATAATATTAAGGCGTTTATTATGGATAGCAGTGTAGTTGTAGGTGTTGGTAACATCTATGCATCAGAGAGTCTTTTTCAAGCTGGAATATCTCCAAAAAGAATAGCAGGAAAAACATCAAAAAAGCGTTACCGATTGCTCACTCAATGTATCAAGCAAATATTGTCAGAAGCCATCAATAATGGTGGAACAACCTTGAATGACTTTTCTAATATCGATGGTGAACCCGGTTATTTTTCTCAAGTCTTGTCTGTCTATGGACGTAATGGCATGCCTTGTCATCGATGCGATGGTACAATCAAAAGAATCGTACAAAACCAGCGTGCCAGTTACTACTGTCCCAGATGCCAGAAATAGATAACCCAAAAGCGCTATTCGAAAGCGCCTGTTCAACAAATTCAGAGCCCTATGCGCTTCAAAATATTGGCGACATGATGGCACCTGAGTTTAGTGAAAATTGCATTATTATTGTCGATCCGGGGATGCAGATTCATCATCAAGCCTATGCCATTATCGATTACAAGGATGAACTGTATTTCCGTCAATATATTGAACAAAATAACAAAAAATTCTTGCGCTGCTTGAATTCGTCTCACCCAGAAATCGAATTGATCGATGATTTTGAAGTGAGGGGCTGCGTCGTTCAGCAGAAGCAGCGAAAACAGAAGTCATTGCACTATTATTTTTTAGACAAAGACAGTAAAGAAATGGTCTTCAGTAGTAAAGGGAAAATCAAGGAGAGCGAGCGCTAATAACATTAGCTAGCTTTTCCAAATCAAGTGCGCCATTCTTCCTGTACATTCACCATCACGTCGATAGGAAAAGAACCGCTTTGAGTCTTTATAGGTGCAGCAATCTCCACCACTAATTGATGTGATTCCATAACCATCTAAAATAACTTTTGCTGCGTCATAGAGGTCGAGATAGTGTTTGCCATTTTTTTCGATAAATGAACGATCAAATATTGAATTCCTATCCAGAAATTGTGTTTTTACCTCACTACCGACCTCATATGCCGACTGTGAGATTGTCGGTCCTAGATGGACTAGGAGCTCACTCCCCGCAACATTTATTTCTTCAATCAAAGATTCAATAACGCCACCCACCAAACCCCTCCAACCGGCGTGTGCTATACCGACAACTGCTCCCCTCTTATCACATACAAAGACAGGCATACAGTCCGCTGTCAGAACGCCACACACCACGCCTGATGTCCTACTATAGCTTGCATCGGCTGAAGCCGATGAGAGCCTGGAATCCGCCCTTACACAAACACTAGAGTGGGTTTGATTAATCCATTTGGGGCTGGAGGGAAGTTTGTAGTGTTTCTCGAGGAGCTCGCGATTAGCATTTACTGCATTCGGCTCGTCACCAACATGCAATGCCAAATTGAAATTGCTAAAACAATCGGTGCCAAATCCTCCCTCTATAAATCTTGGTGTCGATATGAATTTGACATTATCTGGAAACATCATAAACTCAACTTATATTTTTTTAGCATGGATCATAATCATTGAGTACATCTAATAACGCTGACATATCTTCGGGCAATGAGGACTTCCATGACATCAACTCTCCACTCACAGGATGAGTTAAAGTTAATTTCCTTGCATGTAAGGCTTGCCTTTTAAAGTTAACTAAAGCTTCCTTTAAAATTGCATCTGCTTTTCTGGGGAAACGAACCTTACCACCATACATTGTATCTCCTATTAAAGGATGGCCAATGTGAGATAGGTGGACGCGTATTTGGTGAGTTCGTCCTGTCTCCAAGATGGCCTTGACATGGGTATGGTTCTGGTAACGATCTATTACTCGGTAATGAGTGATGGCTTCCCTGCCATGGCTTGAGACGGCCTGTTTGACTCTGTCCTTGGTATCACGGCTAATAGGCTCGTCAATCGTTCCTCCAGAAACCATATGACCATAAACGACAGCAGAATACTCTCTTGACACCGAATGCGTTTGAAGTTGTTCAACCAAATATTTTTGTGACTTTTCGTTTCGTGCAACGACCATCAAACCTGAAGTATTTTTGTCAAGTCGATGGACAATTCCAGCTCTATCAAGAGACGCTAATTTAGGTTCGTAATGAAGTAAAGCGTTTGCTAAAGTACCACTCCAGTTTCCTGCACCCGGATGAGTTACCATACCTACAGACTTATTTAATATAATGATGTCTTCATCCTCAAAAACAACCTTCAGAGGAATATCTTCTGCCACCCAATCATTGTTCTGCTTCTGAGTGATTGTCAACTCAACCATTTCAGAACCATTCACTTTATCTTTTGGTTTGAAGGGTTTGTGGTTAATGAGAGCCTCGCCTGATTTAATCCAAGCAATAATCTTGGAACGCGAATAATCCGGCAACATTTCTGATAAAGCGACATCAAGTCTTTGACCAGTCATACGCTCTGGAATGATTATTTTTAATGTTTCCATGGCATTATTTTAATTCAAATCAAATTGACAGTTACGATTGAAAAATCCTTGTCATGGTTTCATGACATAAATGTTTCCACTGTCGGTGGAGAAGTAAATCCAACCCTCTGGACTCTCAAGAAGTGCTCTGATTCTTTCATTTAAGTCTTCTATTAAACGTTCCTCTGCAATCGCATTTCCTTCCTGATCGAGCTCGATTCTATTGATATGCCGCAGTTTTAATGCACCAGCGAAGAGATCTCCTTGCCATTCAGGAAAAGCTTCACCGGTGTATTGCATTAAACTACCAGGCGCTATAGATGGTATATAAAACTTTTTCGGTTGCTCCATGCCTTCTTTGTGTGTGCCCTCACCAACAGACCTAAATGAAGCATACTCTTTTCCGTAAGAGATAATAGGCCAACCGTAATTAGCACCCCTTTCAATGAGATTTAATTCGTCGCCACCTCGCGGACCGTGTTCAATAGACCATAGTCTTTGCTTGACACTATCCCAAACCAGTCCCTGAGGATTGCGATGACCGTAGCTCCATATTTCATTTCGTGCACTTTCAACACCTACAAATGGATTGTCTTGTGGAAAAGAGCCGTCAACATTAAGCCTTAAAATAGAGCCTGCATGTGTTTCTAGATTTTGTCCATTAGGACGATTCCCTCTATCACCGATAGAAAAATATAAGTGCGTATCGTCAAACGCGATGCGACTACCAAAGTGCCTATCGTTGCCCCATGCTATACCAGTAACATCAAATATAACGCCAAAAAGCGAATGCGTGACCAGTAAATCCTGCCAATCTTGAACACCTTCACTAGTGACATGTGCTCTGGCTAGAGTTGTTTCACCATTACCAGCTGCATCAATGGGTTTTACATATGTGAAATAAGTCCAATCAGCAATCTCATTGTTTGTTGGTTTCACTACATCCATAAAACCGCCCTGCCCATTTGCAATTATTTCAGGTAGTCCTGACAAGTAATTCACTTCGCCACTCTCAATATTTAAAATACCAAGTCTTCCTTTGCGCTCGGTAAAGAGTATTTCGTTCTCTGATTGAAAAGACATACCCCAAGGTATACCAAGACCCGTGGCGACTTGTATGACTTGATATGTGGCCGCAAATGTGTCAAAAGGAAATATGAAAAGCACACACCCAGAAATAATTAATTCTGTCTCTTATACACATCTCCGAGCCCACGAGACCGAGGCTGATCTCGTATGCCGTCTTCTGCTTGAA
>CAXDLF010000096.1:0-4649 GCA_963989885.1 uncultured Gammaproteobacteria bacterium | reverse complement strand
GAAGAAGGTGGACGTCATACGCCATTCTTTAACAACTATCGTCCACAGTTCTACTTCAGAACAACAGACGTAACGGGAGCCGTGCAATTACCGTCAGGTGTTGAGATGGTTATGCCTGGTGATAACGTTAAGATGTCGGTTGAGTTACTTGCACCAATTGCGATGGAAGAAGGTTTAAGATTCGCAATCAGAGAAGGAGGTCGCACAGTAGGTGCTGGCGTGGTCTCGAAGATTACCAATTAATAATAAATATAACTTGTAACTGTAGTTTTTATGTAGTTACTTTTTTAGGAATTAATATTTAGGCAAGTGGCTCAATTGGTAGAGTGGCGGTCTCCAAAACCGTTGGTTGGGGGTTCGAGTCCCTCCTTGCCTGCCAAATTAAGGGATTGATGTGACTAAACAAATAGACAATTTAAATAAAGAATCATTTCAATTAAATACTGTCTTGTCAATTGTTATATTGGTGCTTTCAATTGCAGTGTTTTATTTAAATCCTCTTGGTTTAACGACACTCTTTAAAGTCCTTATCATGCTTTTTGGACTTGTTGTCGCGGCAGCTATATTTATTAAATCAGCACAAGGTGATAGATTTCTGCACTTTGTGAAAGAAACTAGAATTGAATTACGAAAAGTTGTTTGGCCAACTCGAGAAGAAACCATTAAAACAACTGGATTTGTCCTGATTGCGGTGATTATAGTTGCAATCTTTTTGTGGATTGTTGATGCATTCTTTACTTGGGGTGTGCAATCGATTTCAATGTTAAATTTTTAAGTAAAGGATTTCCATGTCAAAGAAATGGTTTGTCATCCATGCTAGAAGTGGCTATGAAGCAAAAGTAAAAGCTGCCATAGAAGAAGCCGCCTCTCGTGAAGGTATCGAAGATCTTATTGGCGAGATTATGATTCCTACAGAGCAGGTAGTTGAATTAAAAGGTGGAAAGAAAAAAGAAACTGAGCGTAAATTTTTTCCTGGTTATATGTTAATACAGATGGAACTGACTGAGCCGAGTTGGTTGTTGGTTAAAAACACCAACAATGTGATTGGTTTTATCGGTGGCTCATCAGGAAAGCCCTCTCCAATATCTCAAAGTGAGGTTGACAGAATTTTTGCGCGTGTTCAGGAAGGGACTGATAAACCTAAACCGAAAGTTGCATTCCAGCCAGGTGAAGAGGTGTTAGTCATAGATGGTCCATTTAATGAATTTAATGGTATTGTTGAAGGTGTTGATTATGAAAAAAGTTTGTTGACAGTGGAAGTCTTGATTTTTGGACGTACCACTGCAGTTGAGCTAGAGTTTGTTCAAGTGGAGAAAACCTAAGTTAGCCTTGATAGGCTATTTTAAATAAGGGGGAGCCTAACGGCGTTTGTACCCATAGGAGATAGAATAATGGCAAAAAAAATTGAGTCATATATAAAGTTGCAGGTACCTGCAGCAGAAGCGAATCCATCGCCACCAGTTGGTCCAGCATTAGGTCAACATGGTGTTAATATTATGGATTTTTGTAAGGCTTTTAACGCTCAAACTCAAGATCTTGATAAAGGTATGCCAGTGCCAGTCATCATTACAGTCTATAACGATCGTAGTTTTACATTTATTACTAAAACACCCCCTGCAGCAGTTCTTTTGCGAAAGGTAACAGGAATTGAAAAGGGAAGCGGTGAGCCACATATGAACAAAGTTGGAACAGTAACTCGCGCACAATTAGAAGAAGTAGCTAACATAAAAATGAAAGATTTAAATGCAAATGATATTGATGCTGCAGTACAAATCGTTGCTGGTACAGCTCGCTCGATGGGTTTAGTGGTGGAGGGTTAATGATGGCTAATCTAACAAAAAAACAAAAAGAGAACCATTCAAAAATTGAAACAGGAGTTCGTTTTTCAATAGCGGATGCTCTGAGTCTTGTTAAGGATTGTGCAACAGCCAAATTTGACGAATCCATTGATGTTAGTATAAATTTAGGTATTGATTCTAAAAAATCAGATCAAAACGTTCGCGGTGCTGTTGTCCTTCCATATGGAACAGGCAAGATTGTCCGAGTTGCGGTCTTTACTCAAGGAGAAAATGTTCAAAAAGCAACTGATGCAGGTGCAGATGTTGTTGGGATGGAAGATTTAATGAAGTCCATGCAGGATGGTAATCTTAATTATGATGTAGTTATTGCTTCACCTGATGCAATGGGTGTGGTTGGAAGGCTTGGCCAAGTTCTTGGACCGCGTGGCTTGATGCCTAACCCTAAAGTTGGAACAGTTACACCAGATGTTGCTAAAGCTGTTAAGAATGCAAAAGCAGGACAGGTACGCTATCGTGCAGATAAAGCTGGAATTGTTCATGCGGGTGTTGGTAAAGCTTCATTTGATGTAAAGGCATTAGAAGAAAATATTGCAGCACTGATTGATGCGCTCAAAAAAGCTAAACCGAGTTCAGCAAAGGGTGTTTATTTTAAAAAGATAAGTGTTTCATCAACTATGGGCCCAGGCCTTGCTATTGATGCAGCGAGTTTTGATATTTAATATAGTTTTATTATCAATAATTTAAATATTATTGGTAAATGAATTCTTTGGGCGACAGGGTGACTTGTTCTGCCTCAAAGACCATAGGTGCGACAAATTATTATTAATTTGTTGTTTAATAAATTGATCCTTCAATTTGCCTATGTAGAGGGTATGAAAATACTCTGTGGCGAAAGTTGTATTTCGACTTTCTTTTTGTTTAATTGTTCAGGAGAGACAATATGGCTCTAAATCTTGAAGCAAAAAAGGCAGTTGTTGAACAGGTCAATGCAATAGCTATTAATGCAGTGTCTGTTGGTGTTGCCGAGTATCGTGGATTGAATGTTGAACAAATGACTAATTTGCGGAATTCTGCGATTGATGCAGATGTTTCATTACGTGTTGTAAAAAACACGCTTGCAAAGAGAGCGTTAGCTGGAACTGGATGTGAGTGCATTACACCGATTTTAAGTGGCCCAGTTATCTTGGGGTTTTCTCAAGAAGATCCAGGGGCTGTGGCTCGCATTTTCCGTAATTTCATTAAAGAAAATGAAGCGTTAGTCGTTAAAGGTTTGGGAGTTTCCGGTGAATTTGTTGATGCTGATCAACTTAAGAAAATCGCTAGCCTTCCAACTAAAGATCAAGCAATTAGTATGTTGATGGCGTTGATGCTTGCACCGACCGAGAAGTTAGTAAGAACTTTAAACGAAGTTCCAACCAAGCTAACTCGAGTTGTAGCAGCTATACGTGATCAACAACAATAATAATTATATAGAGGAGTAAATATCATGGCGAAATTAACGAACGAAGATATTTTAAATGCAATTGCAGACATGTCTGTTATGAATGTTGTTGAATTGGTTTCAGCAATGGAAGAAAAATTTGGCGTTTCTGCTGCGGCAGTTGCTGCGGCACCAGTTGCTGTAGCAGCTGAAGCGAGTGCAGCAGTTGAAGAAAAGACTGAGTTTGATGTTGTCTTAACAAGTTTTGGTGACAAGAAAGTATCTGTTATCAAAGCTGTTCGTACTATCACTGGTTTGGGTCTTAAGGAAGCAAAAGACCTTGTTGAAAGTGCTCCAGCGCCTATTAAAGAGGGCGCTCCTAAAGCAGAAGCAGATGACTTGCAAAAGCAGCTTGAAGAAGCTGGTGCTAGCGTAGAACTTAAGTAATTTGTTCGATGCTATATACCAAAATCCCCGGATAGGGGATTTTGGTGTTTTTATTTAAAGGTAATTTTGAAAACAATTTATTGATTAATACGAGGCATTCATGACTTATTCATTTACTGAGAAAAAGCGTATCAGGAATAATTTTGGCACAAGAGAATCGATTCTCAAAGAGCCAGATTTGTTATCTATTCAGATTAATTCATTTAATACTTTTATTCAAGAAGGGGAGGCTGAAAAGAAAGATATCGGTCTACATTCTGTATTTAAATCTGTATTTCCAATCACAGCGCTTAACGGTTACGCTGAAATTGAATATGTAGATTACGAACTTCAAGAGCCTAAGTACAATGTCAAGGAGTGTAAGCTTCGCGGTGTAACTTATGCAGCAACGCTGCAAGTCAAACTTAATCTAATACTTTTTGATAAAAATGGCTCAACACTCAAGAAAAAACGTGTCATAAAGCAAGTTATTGAAGAGGACGTATATTTAGGTCAACTCCCTTTGATGACAGATACTGGAACCTTTGTTGTTAACGGTACAGAACGTGTTGTTGTTTCTCAACTTCATCGTTCTCCAGGAGTTATCTTTGAGCACGATAGAGGTAAGACTCATTCATCGGGCAAAATATTATTTTCTTCTCGCATTATTCCTTACCGTGGCTCATGGTTAGACTTTGAGTTTGATCATCATGAACATTTGTTTGTTCGTATTGATAGACGTAGAAAGCTTCCAGTGACCACTTTGTTACGTGCAATGGGGATGTCCACCAATGATATTATTGACACTTTCTTTGACCACATTGAAGTGAAATTAAAAAATCAGTCATGTGATTTGTTCATTAAACCAAAACGTTTGAGAGGCATTATTTCTGAGTTTGATATCAAGATCTGTCTCTTATACACATCCCGAGCCCACGAGACCGAGGCTGATCTCGTATGCCGTCTTCTGCTTGAAAAAAAAGGGGGGGGGGGGGGGGGGGGGG
>CAXDLF010000095.1:0-4684 GCA_963989885.1 uncultured Gammaproteobacteria bacterium | reverse complement strand
TGATACGGCGACCACCGAGATCTACACCTAAGCCTTCGTCGGCAGCGTCAGATGTGTATAAGAGACAGGTCATATACAAGAGGCGCTTGATGGCGTAGCAACCTTAATAAAAGACTATCCGGATGAGCCATTACTCTACAATATCAGAGGTGCTTGTTATAAGGAAATTGATAAACTGGAAAAGGCTTGTAAGAGCTTTGAGAAGGCTGTAGATCTTAAACCGGACTACTCTGAGGCGCGATACAACCTTGGTGTTACGCTTCGAGAACTTGGTCAAGTGGATGCTGCGATAAAGTGTTATGAGAAGGCATTAGCTAGCCAACATGCTTACCCTAATGCGCATAATAATCTTGGTCAAATTCTATTACAGTCTGGTCAACCAGATGCTGCAATAGATCATTTTGAGTGGGCGGTAGCTTATCAGCCTGAATTTTTTGAGGCACATAATAATCTGGGCTCTTCTCTTTTAGCATTAGGCCAAGTAAATACTGCAGTTACACATTATGAAAAGGCACTGGCGATTAAGCCAGATTATAAACTTGCACATAATAATCTTGGTATTGCTTATCAGAGACTTGGTGAGACTGATAAAGCTTTTAAGAGCTTTGAGAGAGCACAAACTGCTAATTCTGATTATGCTCAAGCTCACTATAACCTCAGTGTACTCAAAAAATATACAAAAAATGATAAACAGATTGTTGAAATGGAATCACTTCTTTCTAATAAAGACTTAAGTCAATCAGACAGAATCTTCATATGCTTTGCTTTGGCTAAGGCATATGAACATTTAGGAAGGAAAGATGAGCTTTTTCAAGTCTTATATGAAGGTAATCAGCTGCGTAAAAAAGAGTTAAAGTACACTATTGAAATGTCTGAAAATCATAATTCAACAATTGAAAAACTATTTAATTCAACTCCCAAAGCTTTGTCAAATCAAGTATCTACAATACGTCCAATTTTTATTGTTGGAATGCTCCGTTCTGGCACATCTGTAGTTGAGCAAATTATTTCCAGCCATCATGAGGTTTATGGGGCAGGTGAATTAAGGAATTTAAGGCAGATTATCATTCCAATTCTAAGGGAGCATTTAACAGATGATAAGAAAAAGCTATCTAAAAAAACCTTTTTATCTATACGTCAGCAATATTTAGAGTCACTGTCTAGTTTAAATGCTTCAGAAAATGTTATTACAGATAAATGGCCTTTGAATTTTAGAAGTATTGGGTTCATTTTGTCGGCTATTCCAGAAGCAAAAATTATTCATCTAAAAAGAGATGCTAGAGCTGTATGCTGGTCCATTTATAAGCATTATTTTAGTGATACTGGCAATGGATGGGCTTATAATTTTGATGATTTAGCTGAGTTTTATAAACTATATAGAGGACTTATGAAATTTTGGCATGAGATGTTTCCTGGTAAAGTTTATGATATAAGTTATGAAGACTTAACTACTAACCAAGAAGATGAAACTCGAAAGCTCTTAGAATATTGTGAATTAGAGTGGGATAAAAATTGTCTCGACTTTCATAAGAACAAACGTACTGTAGATACTGCCAGCGTATTGCAGGTTAAACAAAAAATGTATCAAGATAGTTCTAAAGCCTGGAAAGAGTATGAAAAGTATTTGCAGCCGTTGACAGAGGCTCTCAGTTCCTACTAGAATATTAAGATGGCCTCAGTAAGCCCACCACAAACTGTAATTAACACTGTTATTGCGCTCTATTCCAACGGCCAGATAGAAGAAGCGCTTGATAGCGTAGCAACCTTAATCAAAGAATATCCCGATGAGCCGCTACTCTACAATATCAGCGGTGTTTGCCATAAAGCAACCGGTCGACTTGATGCTGCGGTTGAGAGTTTTGAGAAGGCAGTGTCACTTAAACCGGACTACACTGAGGTTAATTACAATCTCGGTCTTACATTTCAAGAGCTCGGTCAACTGGATGATGCGGTCAAGTGCTATGAGAATGCGCTTGCTGTTAATCCAGACTATGCTGAGGCACATAATAACCTCGGTGTCACTCTCAAGGAGCTTGGAAAACTGGATGATGCGGTCAAGTGCTATAAGAAAGCGCTCGCTATTAAACCAGACTACACTGAGGCGCATAGTAACCTCGGCAATGCTTTCAAGGAACTCAATCAACCAGAGGCTGCGGTTAAGTTTTATGAGAAGGCACTCACTGTTAATCCAGACCATGCTGAGGCGCATTACAACCTTACTATTGCCTATAATAATCTCGGTCTTGCTTTTATGGATCTCGGTAAACCGAATGACGCCATTAATTGTTATGAGAAGGCTCTATCCCTTAAACCGGACGACACTGAAAAACACAATAATCTTGGTATTGCCTATGCATATAATCACCTCGGTATTGCAAACAATAGCCTCGGTCTGCTAGACGCTGCACTTAAGTGTTATAAGAATGCACTGGCACTTAAACCGGACTACGTCCATGCATATGCCAATCGCGCGAATACCCTGAAAGACCTCAAGCGACTGGATGAAGCGCTGGCAAGTTATGAAAGCGCCATTACCCTCGATCCTGACTTAGATTGGATTTTGGGTAATTCATTGCATACCAAAATGCATCTTTGTCTCTGGGGTGATCTAGAAAACCGTCTTCATGAATTAACGAATAAAATTAACAATGGCGAAAAGGTGATAAATCCATTTGTTACATTGACACTGATCGACGATCCTGGGATTCAGAGAAAAAACGCTGAAACCTACGCTAAGGATGTGTATCCACGGAATCATGTTTTGCCTGAAATAGAGCAATACTCAAAACACAAGAAGATCCGCGTAGGCTATTTTTCGTCAGACTTCAGAGATCATCCCGTTTCACATCTAACGGCAGAACTTTACGAAATACACGACAGAAAACGATTTGAAATCCATGCGTTTTATTTTGGTCCGGATACACAAGATGAAATGAATCTTCGAATTAAAGCAGGGGTAGATCGTTTTCATGATGTACGCACGATGTCGCATGAAGATGTAGCTTTGCTTGCAAGGTCGGTAGAGCTCGATATTGCGGTGGATTTGGGAGGATTTACTCAATTTAACAGAACGGGAATATTTGCTATGTCAGCAGCGCCTCTACAAATCGGTTATATTGGCTATCTTGGGACAATGGGTGCAGACTACATGGACTATTTAATTGCAGATCAAATCATCATTCCTGAAGCAAATCAAAAATATTACTCAGAAAAAGTTGTCTACATGCCTCATAGCTATCAAGTCAATGATTCAACGCAATCTCTCCCAACAACTATTTTCATGCGCCAAGATGTTGGGCTTCCTGAGACAGGTTTCGTATTCTGCTGTTTTAATAATAATTATAAAATCACTCCCACTACTTTTGATAGCTGGGCGAGAATACTTGAGCAAGTTGATGGCAGCGTACTACTGATTTATGCAGAAAATGAATCAGCAAAAACAAATTTAAACAAAGAAATAGTTCTCAGAGGTGTTGACTCTAGCAGGCTTATTTTTGGAGAAAACTTACCCATGTCTGAGTATTTGGCGAGATATCGGGTTGCTGATCTTTTTCTAGACACTCATCCGTACAATGCAGGGACTACTGCTAGTGATGCACTCCGAATGGGATTACCGGTGCTCACTTGTATCGGTAAATCTTTTGCCAGTAGAATGGCGGCAAGTCTGTTGAATGCCGTAAATTTGCCGGAAATGATCACTACCACCCAAGAGCAATACGAGTCACTGGCCATAGAACTGGCAACCAATCCAGATAAATTGAAAATCATCAAGGACAAGCTGGTCGATAATTTACCTACAGCACCGCTATACGATACATCATTGTTTGCACGACAGCTGGAGTCTGCCTATGTGGCAATGTATGACAGATACCAACAAGGGTTAGACCCAGATCATATTTATGTCAAACATTAGGAACTATAGACTATATAGAGTGTTAATATGACCACAGTAAGCCCACCACAAACTGTAATTAACTCTGTTATTGCGCTATATTCCAACGGCCAGATACAGGAGGCGCTTGATAGCGTAGCAACCTTAATCAAAGATTATCCTGATGAACCGCTACTCTACAATATCAGCGGTGTTTGCCATAAAGCAGCTGGCCGACTTGATGCTGCGGTTAAGAGTTTTGAGAAGGCAGTAGCTCTTAAACCGGACTACACTGAGGTCAATTACAATCTTGGCGTTACGCTCAAGGAACTTGGTCAACTGGATGCTGCGGTTAAGTGCTATGAGAAGGCAGTGGCACTTAAGCCCGACTACACTGACGCACATTACAATCTCGGCAATGCTTTCAAGGAACTTGGTCAACTGGATGATGCTGTCAACAGTTACAAGAAGGCAGTTGCACTTAAATCTGACCACGCGATCGCGCATAATAATCTCGGTAATACTCTATCGGATCTCGGTCAAGTGGATGATGCTGTCAACAGTTACAAGAAGGCAGTAGCACTTAAACCGGACTACGCTGAGGCACATAATAACCTCGGTGTTACACTCAAGAATCTTGGTCAACATGAGGTTGCAATTAAGAGTTATGAGAAGGCACTGGCACTTAAACCGGAATTCGCTGAGGCGCATAATAACCTCGGCAATGCTCTCAAGGATCTTGGTCAACATGAGGTTGCAATTAAGAGTTATGAGAAGGCACTGGCACTTAAACCGGAATTCGCTGAGGCGCAT
>CAXDLF010000094.1:0-4728 GCA_963989885.1 uncultured Gammaproteobacteria bacterium | reverse complement strand
TAATGATACGGCGACCACCGAGATCTACACCTAAGCCTTCGTCGGCAGCGTCAGATGTGTATAAGAGACAGAACAAACTCTGCAAATGAGTTTTATCTTAATCAATTTCATGTTAGTATCTCACTTCCACAATAAAAAAATTGCTTCAATTTATTAATTGATTCAGGTGATTTATTTTCTATAATGAAAGTTTTTGTGGTTATGAGACAATTAAAAAAAAATAAGGAGAAGTAATAATGAAAATTTTAAGTAAGACTTTTATAGCAGGATTAATTGCATTTTCTATGTCAATGTCTAGCCATGCTGAAAAAGTTAATATCGGTGATCCAGGTTGGACAGGGGCAACGGCAATTGCTAACTTGCTTTCTGCAGTTATTACCGACAAAATGGGCGGAGAAGTGGAACTTGTTCCTGGAAACAATACAGCTATTTATGCAGCTATTGATAGAAGCAAAGGTGAAATTGAAGTTCACCCTGATATCTGGCTACCTAACCAAGAGGCCTACACTAATGACCTTGTACCTAAAGGAACACTTAAGTTAAGTCCTCTAAGCTACGAAGGAAACCAAGGCTACTGTGTCTCTCAAGACTTTGCAGCAAAGATGAATATAACTTCAATTTTCGATCTTGGCAGACCTGAGGTTGTTGAGGCCATGGATAGCGATGGCAACGGCAAAGGCGAGTTTTGGATTGGTGCTGATGGATGGGCATCTGCAAACGTAAATGAGGTCAAGGTAAGAGATTACCAACTACTTGATGCTGGAATTGAGCCAATTAGAGCTGCTGAAGCTGTAAAGAATGCTCGAGTTTTAGACTCAATCAAGAAAGGCGAAGGCTATGCATTCTACTGCTATAAGCCGCACGCTATTTGGGGAATGGCTGATGTTGTTATGTTGACTGAGCCTACTCATGACCCAGAGAAATACATAATGATTCAACCAAAAGCGGATGCAGATTGGTATACAAAATCATATGTAGCTTCAAAGGATGCATTGAAGAATATTCAAATTGGTTGGGGCACTTCGCTAGAAGCTAAGTCACCAGCAATTGTTGAGTTTTTCAATAACTTCCAGCTTACATCTGATGATGTTTCATGGCTAGCTTATGAAGTGTCTGTCAATAAGAGAGACCCCGCAGAAGTTGCTAGAGATTGGATGTCTCAAAACGAAGGTACTGTTGATGGCTGGTTAGGTTTATAATTTAACTAGTTCGTCTTAAAACCGGCGTTTTAGGCGCCGGTTTTTTTTTCATTAAAAATAAATATTATGTCGTCTGAAAACTCTGGAAGCTTCATTGAAATTCAAAATATCACTAAGGTATTTGGAAACAATTCTCCTGAAGCACTAGAAGCAATCACCAAAAAGCATATTTCTAAGCAAGATGCTTTAGAGAAGTATAACTCAGTAATTGGCGTCTCCGATGTTTCATTTGATGTTAATCCAGGGGAAATATTCTGTGTCATGGGGCTCTCTGGAAGCGGTAAATCAACCCTTGTAAGACATATTAATAGGTTGCTCGAGCCCACACTTGGGAAAATCTTAATCGATGGGCAAGATGTAATGGCGTTAGAAAAAAATGAACTACAAGAATTTAGAAATAAAAAGATTGGTATGGTTTTTCAAAATTTCGCCTTAATGCCCCATCGATCTGTAATTGATAACATTGCTATGCCATTAGAGATTAGAGGTATTAATAAAAATAAAAGATACGCACAGGCAAATGAAATTTTAAATACAGTTGAACTTACAGGCTGGGGTAATAAATATGCACATGAGCTATCAGGAGGCATGCAACAGCGGGTAGGATTGGCAAGAGCTTTGGCAGCAGATCCTGAGATATTATTGATGGATGAGCCTTTTAGTGCCCTGGATCCGTTAATCAGAAGGCAGCTTCAAATAGAGTTTATTAAGCTATCAAAAAAATTAAGAAAAACAACAGTCTTTATCACTCATGACCTAGACGAGGCAGTTAAAGTTGGCCATCGTATTGCAATTATGAGGGATGGCAAAGTTATTCAAGTAGGAACCCCTGAAGAAATAGTCATGAAACCAGAGGATGATTATGTGGCAGACTTTGTGAAAGGGATTTCAAGGCTCCAAGTTGTACAAGCGAATACAATTATGAAGCCAATAGATGAATTTGCTAAGAGTTATGGCGATATTCCAAAAGATGCGATAAGAATGAATGAAAGTGATGTTTTAAGTAGCTTAATTGAAAAATCAGTATCCAATGATAGCCCTATTATTATTACTAACTCAGACGGTAAAGATATAGGGGCTATATCTCAAAAAGACTTACTGGTTTCTGTTGTTGAGGGTCAAGATGAGTGAGAATAACTATCTAAATACAAATCGAATTAAAGATTTTGTAAAGACCAATCCTGACTACTATATTCATGAATTTGAGAGAATAAATAATGCCTCAAAGTTTATTCTTTCATTTAATTTAGCAGCATTTTTATTTGGCTCAATATGGTTTGGAATTAGAAATATATGGAACTGGTCATTGGCATTTTTAATTATTGAAACTTTTGCTATTGTTCAAATTGTTAGAGGCTTCTTTGGAAATATTAGTATAGAAGCTTATAAAAAAATTGATCAAATTCAGTCAACGATTGATTTTCGACAGAAACAGCTACAAGCTGCAATAGAAAGCAATTCAGACAAAGTAGACATGTTCAAAAGAACAATCAAGTCACTGGAAGATTCAATAGCTGGCTACTTACAAGAGGCTCAACGTATAGAAGCCTCAGGAGTTGCAATTGCCATTAGTGGAATTGTTTTATTTATTCTTATAAGATCGCTACAAGGAGTATTAGCTAATTCAATTTTAGAAAAGAGATTTTCTGAATGGCTTTCAAATAAGCTTATCAGTCCAGGAATGGAATTAAAAAATTACCTGCTGAGTATAATTTTTTCATTGATCATTATTATCTTTTCGACCATTCACTATAGTTTTCCAGATTTAGTGAAGTTGTTTGCTGACTTTCCTACGCATCCAGATATAAGGCTTGCCTCAATAGATGGTGTAGAAGGGGCCTTTGATTATGCAGTTATTAAGGGTGACGCTCTTTTTAGTGCAATCACATATGGAATAAGAAGTGTCTTGGATTCACTTGAAATGTTATTTGTTAAAACGCCATGGATTGTGGTCATAAGCGCAATAGTATTAATGACCGGACTCTCTGCAGGACCGCGTGCAGCAATCTATTCTCTCGCATTTTTAGCTTATATGGGCTTTTTAGGGTTTTGGGTAAAGGCCATGACAACTTTGGCTTTATTGGGTACGGCTGCTATATTAAGTATATCTATTGGAATCCCGCTTGGTATTTATTGCTCTACAAGACCTAAATTTTATTCTTTCATTAGACCCATAATGGATTTTATGCAAACCATGCCTGCATTCGTGTTTATGATTCCTGTAATTGCTTTTTTTGGAACTGGCAAGGTTTCTGCTGTAATTATTACCATGATTTTTGGGGGAACTCCGGTAGTCAGGTTGACAGTTTTAGGTTTGAAAGGTGTTCCCGAGGCGATAAGAGAGGCTGCGATAGCCTATGGTGCCTCTAAATGGTATCTATTAACAAAGGTTGACTTGCCTCTTGCTATGCCAACAATTCTTGCCGGCGTTAATCAGACAGTTATGTTGAGTTTAGCAATGGTTGTTGTTGCCTCTCTTATTGGCGCAAAAGGACTTGGTCAGGATGTTTTAGAGGCGCTGCAATATGCAAATGTAGGACAAGGAATTTTGGCTGGTATTGCCATCTTGTTTTGCGCTTTAATACTCGACCAAGTCATCCAAGGTAAGAAGAAAATGTAAACGTTCTTTTATAAAATGATATATTTAGAAAGCCCATTCATATGCATGCAATGAAATGGCGCCTCCAGTATGAATAAATAAAATTTTATCTGTATCTGTAAAATATTTATTTTGTATTAAATCAATCAGACCAGCAAATCCTTTTCCTGAATAAACGGGGTCTAAGAGTATAGCTTCTTTTGTTGCCATTAGATTAACGGCTTCATTCATTCCATCCGTTGGAACGCCATAACCGCCACCCACATAGTCATCAAAAACAAGTACATCTTCTCGTTTTGGCTCGTCGCATTGAACATACTTGCAACCTTCCTTAGCTAGATTAAATACTTTTTCTTCTTGATCATGCTTGTTATCTTTAACGCTGATGCCAACAATTTTTATATTACTTTTATATAAGGTTTTTCCTGCTATAGTGCCCGAATGCGTTCCTCCACTACCGCTTGCCAGCACAATATGAGTAAATGAATTGTCTTTATCGTCTTCAATAATTTCTCTCACACATTCAATATATCCGAGTTCACCAATATGATTGCTACCACCAACAGGAATGTAGTAAGGATTAGCGCCATCATTTTTTCTTTCTGCCATTATTTCTTCAGCGTGTTCCTTGACGTCTTTTCCTTCAGGACATAGCACAACTTCAGCGCCAAACAGCTTGTCCAAGAAAACATTTCCTGAGGTCATGTAAACATTTGGAGCATCTTTTAATCTTTGTTCTAAAACAATGAGACATTTCAAACCAAGTTTTGCGCATGCAGCAGCGGTTTGACGGGTATGGTTGGATTGAACAGCGCCCACAGTAACCACTAGATCAGCTTGGTTTTTCATGGCATCAGGCATGAGAAATTCCAATTTTCTTGTTTTATTTCCGCCTGTCGCTAAACCAGTACAATCATCTCTTTTGATATA
>CAXDLF010000093.1:0-4750 GCA_963989885.1 uncultured Gammaproteobacteria bacterium | reverse complement strand
AGCTATTTCTCAATTAATTTTATTGGCAGCTATAACACAACCTTTTACCACTCCATTTATTCTCAAATGTCGAGTCAAAGATCTAGTATCAATATTTGAAATCGCGACAATATTGTTACTCGACAAGTACTGTTCGAGACTCATCTCAGAACGCCAATTACTGTGATAAATTGGTAAATCCCGAATAATTAAACCAGCAGCGTAAACTCCAGAAGATTCTTCATCAACTATATTGATGCCCGTATTGCCAATATGGGGATAAGTTAGGACAACAATTTGCTGGGAGTAAGAGGGGTCTGTCAATATTTCTTGATACCCCGTCATTGCGGTATTAAAAACCACCTCTCCAACTGTTTCACCTTTAGAACCAATTGACTTGCCCCAGAAAATTTGACCATCTTCAAGAGCTAGTATGGCGTTTTGAGGCAAAAAATTCTCCTAGGGCGGAAAGAAAAACTTGGGAAATTTTACCATGTGTTCTCTTCTTATTTATCTTCAATTTTGAATCTAGTGATATAATTATGTCACTGTTAACTACGATGCAAATAATGTGAACATTCATGTAAATGGTGAAAGGTTAGAACTCCCTTTTAATTCAAATATTACAGACCTTGTTTCTTATTTAGGATTTCAAAATCAGCGAATCGCACTTGAAGTAAACGAGTCAATCATTCCTAAATCAAAGCACTCAACATTTTTATTGAGTGACAATGATAAAGTTGAAGTAATTAATGCTGTTGGTGGTGGTTAGCTATAAGATCTAGCAGAACCTGTTCTTTAAGGTCAAACCATCCAGTCTTTAGAGATGTCCTCAACCAAAAAAGGCTTTACACTGAATTGTTGCATAACACCAGAATTTAATCGCACTTCAACATCAACATTTTCTGTCTCTCGCCCTTGAGAGTACCTTGCTAATATTTTAGCGGCTGTCTTCAAGTCTTTCTGATTGGGTTTGCCATCAATAATCGCCAAGGGGCCGTTGCAGCTCGTTGGATATAAATTAGTATATTGATTACGATAACCTTCCAAAAAATTTACCTCACCCTCTTCACGAGCAATGATCATTTTATATCGCTGATTAGGTCGGATATGTCTCCCGACTTTGAGCATCATTAAATCATCCAACTCATAGTCACGAGAGCCTCTAGCATTCCACATATCAACCAATTTATCCGAATACTGCTTATCGGTCAGAAAACAACAGCCACCAGCTGGAGTTGCATAGTCATAAAAACCAAATTGATCGGCTAAATTCATTTGTGGCTTTCTACTTCTTCCAGAGTAATTTAATAGTTTCTCACGATCAACCCAACCTTTAATTTCAGGTTTTGTTGGAGGTAGTAGTTGTGCACTCAAAGGACGTAACAATAAATCATCAGCACCAGATTCTTTCTGTACTATAGGCATTGTGTCTTTGCGTTGTGACATCGGCCTCTGACCCATCACTTCCCCTGTAATAATAAAATCAAAATCGTTAGCAAACATCCATTCTTTGGCTTTTTTAACCATGAAGCCTTTACAGTCTAAGCATGGATTCATGTTTTTTCCATAACCGTGTTTTGGATTCAGAAGTACATCACGATACTCTTCAATCACATCAATAATATGAAGCTTAACACCTAGCTGTTCAGCGACCCATAGTGCATTATTACGCTTCGGTTTATCATTTTTCTGCTTACGTATTGCGTGAGTATGGCCTTCTACACAAAAACCTGTAAAAAAATTAATACCCTCTACATGAACACCTTGATCAATTATTAATTTAGTACTGAGCAATGAATCAAGACCGCCAGAAATGAGTGAAACTGCCTTGATAGGTTTTTTTATCATTTGCACTAAACTAGGATTAAATCTTTAACTGAATCCAGAGCTTTGGTGAGTTTCTTAGGCTCTGTGCCACCACCTTGTGCCATATCAGCGCGTCCTCCACCTTTGCCACCAATTTGAGTGGTTATGTGATTCAAAATCTTACTGGCTTGATATTTGTCTGTAAGGTCTTTAGTAACGCCAACCACTAGTGACACTTTTTTTCCAGAAACAATAGCCAAAACTACAACAGCTGAGCCTAATTTATCTTTTAATTTATCGACTAAAACTCGAAGATCCTTAGCACCAACGTCAGAAACTTCAGTAACTAGTAATTTAACGCCGTTCAACTCAATCGCTTTACTTGTTAAGTCGTCTCCCTGGCCAGTTGCCAATTGTTTTTGTAAGGCTGTAATTTGTTTCTCGAGATTTTTTTGATTTTTAATTAACAGAGTTACCTTTTTAACCGTTTGAGCAATATCACTTGATTTAGTTAGATTAGCAATTTGATTAAGACTACCCTCTGTTTGTTTGTCCAACTGATAAGCGTCAATTCCTGTTATTGCCTCAATTCTTCTAATTCCTGCAGCGATACTGCTTTCAGAGATAATTTTAAAACGACCAATGTCCCCTAATCTTTTAACATGGGTGCCCCCACAAAGTTCAACCGAAAAGTTATCATCACCCATAGTAAGGACACGAACAGAGTCACCATATTTTTCACCAAAAAGAGCCATTGCACCTTTCTTCATAGCTGTTTCAATGTCAGTCTCTTCAGTTCTGACTTCTGAGTTACTTAAAATTTGTGTATTCACTATTGCTTCAACTTTATCCAATTCAGCTGTAGAGACAAGTTCATCATGAGAAAAGTCAAGACGTAACTTATCAGCCTCTACCAAAGAACCTTTTTGTTGAACTGTATCACCCAATATTTGTCTCAATGCCTCGTGTAACAGGTGAGTTGCAGAGTGATTATTCATAATATTTTTACGTCTTTGTTGGTCGATTTTTGCTTCAACTTTATTGCCAACCTTTAGTGAACCACTCACCAGACGACCATAGTGCTCGAAAGCATTGGAAGCTTGTCTTTGAGTATCATTAACCTCAAATTTTGCCCCTTTTTTTAACAATAAGCCACTGTCTCCGGTCTGTCCACCGGACTCACCATAAAAACTAGTTTGATCTAGAATTACAATAGCTTCATCACCCTCACTAATTGAGTTTACTAATTGGTCATCCTTAATAATTGCACTCACTGTAGCGGCGTTATCAAACAACTCATAACCCAGAAATTTTGTTGCATCATCAATTACAACGTTAGATTTCATATCATCAAAATCACCCGCTTTACGTGCACGATCTTTTTGCTCTTTCATCTTAATTTCAAAGCCCTCCATATCCACTGCGAGTCCACGCTCTCTAGCAACATCGGCTGTTAAGTCTACAGGAAACCCATAAGTGTCATAAAGTTTAAAAGCTATTTCACCATCTATATCTTTGCCCTTTAATTCATCAATTGCTGTCTCTAGGATACCCATACCAAGATCTAGTGTTTTAATAAAACGCTCTTCTTCCTTTTTCAATACTTTCTCTACATGAGAAAGATTTGCCATTAATTCTGGAAAAGCTTTTTCATATTGTTGAGCTAAAAGTGGTACCAGTTTATAAAAGAAAATCTCTTCAATACCTAACTTATGACCGTGACGAATTGCTCTTCGAATAATTCTTCGAAGAACATATCCACGACCTTCATTATCGGGCGTTATTCCATCAACGATCATAAATGCGGTTGAACGAATATGATCAGCAATAACCCTAACAGAAGCGTTATCACCTTTTATTTTTGCTACTTTAGGTGTTAACTTAACAATCGCATTTGTGAGTTCTTTGAAGTTATCAATATCATAATTGTTGTTTTCGTTTTGTAAAACTGCTGCTAAGCGTTCTAGACCCATACCTGTATCAACACCAGTTGACTTTAGGGGGACCAAAGTGCCATCTTGTTGACGATCAAATTGCATAAAAACTAAATTCCAAATCTCAATAAACCTGTCACCGTCTTCTTCTGGAGTGCCTGGTGGACCTCCAGGAATATGTTCACCATGATCATAAAAAATCTCACTACAAGGTCCACAAGGTCCAGTATCAGCCATTTGCCAGAAATTATCTTTTGCACCACAACGTGAAATTCGATCTGCTGGGAAACCAATCTCATTGACCCATATGTCAGCTGCCTCATCATCATCTTCGAACACGCTGACCCAGAGTTTCTCCTCTGGAAGACTGAGTTCCTCAGTTAAAAAGTCCCAACAAAATCGAATCGCATCACTTTTAAAATAATCACCAAAACTAAAATTACCTAACATTTCAAAAAACGTATGATGACGGGCTGTATATCCAACATTCTCAAGATCATTATGCTTACCGCCTGCTCTAACACATCTTTGAGATGTTACGGCTCTTTTGTAAGAGCTTTTAGCGGCCCCCGTAAACACGTCCTTGAATGGAACCATTCCAGAGTTAACAAACAACAAGGTATTGTCATTATGAGGAACTAAAGAAGCACTCGGCTCAATTGTATGGCCTTTACTTTCAAAATAGTTTAAAAAAAATTGTCTTATTTCATCAGTTTTCATAACTAAGTCAATTTAACGAAAGAAGCTAATTATACTCATAGGCTATTTACAGCGCAAAGAACTCTAGGAGGCAATCACACAGCCTGAGTTGAATATCTGATTCCAGCTCACCTAACTTTTTTATAAAGCAAAATTTATCAATTGTTCTAAGCTGGTCAACCATAATATAACCTATAGAATTATCAAAACGACAAACAACTCGGCTTGCAAGACTTTCGTTCTCTGTCGTCATTGGTGCTACTATGAGGTTTGGTAATGCTATCAATTCATCTGGAGTGACGATAGTACATAATCCTAAATTATCAACC
>CAXDLF010000092.1:0-4805 GCA_963989885.1 uncultured Gammaproteobacteria bacterium | reverse complement strand
CTTGTTTTTTGGCATTGTGGTTTGGCGCCAATAAGTATGGCAAAAGAAGGCACCGCTAAATCTGGAATTCATTCAAATAGAAAGAAGCCTTTGCTTCATGACTTTAGTCTTAAAGCTGGTGAAATAACCATTTTTCGAGTTTCTAAAGCACGAAATAAGCTACAATTTTTTGTATTAAAGGGAACGGTTATAGATAGGCCAAATTCTTTTTCCGGAACATCAGGCGTAATCAGTTTGGGTTCTGATAGTGCCCATAAAGCAGAGCAGATGTTTAAAGGAGGACTAGAGCATCACGTAGCCTTTACTTATGGCGATGTATCTGATCAATTGGTTCATCTTGGCAATCAAATGGACATCCCAACTTATACGCTATGAAAAATAAAATTAAATACGCAATTATCGGTGCGGGATGCATGGGAAGAGAACATATACTCAACATCGAAATTATTGATGACGCTGAGATTGTTGCTTTGTGCGATACTAATGCCGAGTCACTTAGCCAAAGCCTAGAGCTGTTAAATAATGATGTTGTTACATTTAGTAATTACGATGACCTTATTAAAGCCAACATAGCTGATGCCTATATTGTTTCAACCCCAAACTTTACTCATATAGATGTTCTAAAAAGTTTAGTCAAAACAAAGGCACACCTGATGATAGAAAAGCCACTATGTACAACAGTGAAAGACTGTAAAGAGTTTGAATCATTAACAAATAACTACCCTGGAATTATTTGGACGGCTATGGAATATAGATACATGCCACCAGTTAAAAAAATGATTGAAGAGATTCATAAAAAAACCATAGGCGATCTCAAGATGCTATCCATTCGAGAGCATAGGTTTCCTTTTCTACATAAAGTAGATGACTGGAACAGATTTGCTACAAACACTGGAGGAACATTGGTCGAGAAGAGCTGTCATTTTTTTGATTTAATGAGACTAATTGCACAAAGCGAGCCACTCAAGGTCTATGCTAGTGGAGATCAAGATGTAAACCACCTAGATGAAAAATATGACGGCAAAACCCCTGATATCTTAGACAATGCCTTCGTCACTGTAGACTTTAAAAATGGAGTCAGAGCACTTTTAGATTTGTGTATGTTTGCTGAGAACTCTCAATATCAAGAAGAATTGTGTGCTATTGGCTCAACAGGAAAAATAGAAACGGCAGTTCCATCCAGCGATTCAGGTATCGCGTTTTCCGACGTCAGGATCGGTTTAAGGAATAGCACTAGAGCAAAAAAAGAAACTATAGGAGTTGACGAAAAAATCCTTGCAGCAGGTCACCATCATGGCTCAACCTACTACGAACATCAGTCCTTCATAAAAGCTATTAAAGATAATTCACTACCAGAGGTTTCATTAAATGACGGATTAATGGCGGTCGCAATTGGAGAAGCAGCAGAACTCTCAATAAAAGAGGGAAGGGTTGTAGAAATGAGTGAATTTAATCTCTAACTTACTTAAAAAATTGAATAGTTTTTTCTGCAATAAATTGACCAACCCTTGTATTTGATTCAATTGTAACGCCTGCAGTATGGGGAGTTAAGATGCAATTCATAGTGCTTGAAATGTTTGAATAAAAATCTTCCTTGACTGGCTCAGATTCATAAACATCTAAGGCAAAGCCATTAATTAAACCATCGTTATATGCCTTTATTAAGTCTCTCTGATTAACTATCGAACCTCTGGAAGAATTAATGATGATTGGTTTATTTTTCATTTCAGAGAAAGAACTGTAATTCAACAAGTTCTTTGTCTCATTAGTTAGCGGAAGATGAATCGATATAATGTCTGAGCATTCAAAAAGGTCACGACTTTTAACTAGGGATATATTGTATTTTTCAGCATCTGATTGAGGGATATAAGGATCATAAGCCACAATCTTAGATCCAAATGCTTGGGCCAACATGGATACTTTTTTACCGATAACGCCAAAACCAAGCAAACCTATTGTTTTGCCTTGCAACTCTCTTGATTTGATAGGCGATCGAGGCCACTTTCCGCTTACTGTTCCTTGGTGCGCAGGAGGTATATTTTTTAGCAAGGAGAGTGAACAGCTGATAACATACTCGGCAACTGAGTCAGCGTTCATGCCAGTTGCAGGCTGGACACTAATACTTTTGTCTGAGCAATAATCAGTGTCGATATTATCTAAACCAACGCCCAGTCTTCCAATAAATCTGAGCTTTTTTGCTTTTGTTAGCAAAGCTTCATTGAGTTGAGTTTTGTTTCTGACTATTATGGCGTCTACCGAAGCTATTTGTGAACTCAACTCCTCAATATTTTCATGAAGGCTTGGATCATAGTTGACATCAAACTGCTCCGAAATTTTGTTAACGCTGTCTTGCTCCATAAACTCAGTTATTAATATTTTTTTCATAGCTACTTTATTGTTCTGGTTGGTTTTAATTGTTTAGAGAACTCAATGAGCTCTTTGTAATTAGGTATGGAACGAATACCGCCACTCCTCGAACATTTTAGTGAAGCAGCCGCTGTAGCTAACTCTATTGACTCCTGTATCGATTTATTAGCATGAATAAATCTAGCAAATGCGCCATGAAACACATCTCCAGCGCCATTCGTTTCTTTAACCTCTACCTTGGGTGCCGGACAGTGAAAAATATCGCCTTTGTCTATCCAGTAGACTCCTTCTGACCCTAGCGTGACTGCATAAAACTTATTCTTAGCTTGATAGAGGATTTTTAATGATTTAATTATAGATTTCTCTTTTGTATATTGATATAAACCATTTTCAGAGAATACGGGGTGAGATGAGTTCTTAACCACCTCTTCAACTGCCTTGTCTTTAGAAAAATTATCAATGTCAACAATGCAATTGATACCACGTTCATAGGTACTTTTTGCTAAATAATTTGCTGCTTCAGTCCAATGCACATCGATTAAATAGGTTTTGTCAGGTGAAAAATCAAAGTTCGGTAGTCGCTTTTCTTCAAATAGCTTTTGTTCATTGAATACCGCTAGCATTCTTTCGCCATGAGAATCTTCAAAAATATGACTTTGAGATGTCATTGCTCCTTTGACAGTTGTAGATCTATTAAAGCTAATATTGCATTTATCAAATTCAGATTGTAAAAAATCAGCAGCGTCATCGTCACCAAAACGACCCACAAACTCAGACTCTTCGCCCAGAATATTGACAGCAAAGCTCGCCACTGCTGCTGGCCCACCCAATCTCTTTTCAAGTCCTTTTGCTACAAGTTTTATTGGTTTTTCAGGAAATTTGTCAATTTTTACAATCCTGTCAAGAAAAATAGGTCCAACACAAGTTATCATAGATCCCCATTAACAAGATAGTTTGATCGAATTGTTGCCTGATTGATCATATTTTTTATGTCTAACATCATCGGTATATTTTAGTTTATGATTAAGTTAAATATTGTTTTAATATTTGATATAGTTGTCATAAAAAGAGGCAAAAATCAGTTCAATCAATTTTAAAGAGTTCCAATCTCAAGGTTATCTGGTGATAGAGGATTTTGTCAGTATGAAAACTCTATCGGAGCTTAGAATTGTTGTTGAAAAGATTATCCAAGGTTACAAAAAGGGTGTGGAGAACATGCAGCCATCTAATCAGACTAGACATTATGGCAATATCTCACAAATCGGTAGGATATTTTTGGCTAATCAAAGCCCATTTCATCCTGAACTTCAGAGATATTTGAAAAGTAAACCAATCAAACAACTAACCAATAAGCTACTTGGAAAAAAAGTTTTTCTTTTTAATGAACAAATTGTTACCAAGGAGCCCTATACACAATCCAGCTTTAATTGGCATCAAGATTCTGGTTATATAGATTTTGAGCACAAGCCCTATCTGACAACTTGGCTAGCACTTGATGACACTAATGAGTTAAATGGACCGTTGTCTATTATTCCAACTAAATTAGAAGAGACTAATAAGGCGATATTGCATAATTGGTCGGAAAAATCACAAGACTTATTCATTAAGGTTGATGAAAGTAAAGCGCAAACCTTTCTTGTCCCTGCTGGAACCTTAATCGTATTTTCCAGTCTTACACCTCATGCATCTGGCTCAAATAACTCATCAAGTCCTAGAACAGCTTTCTTGGCACAGTTTTCCTCAGAGGTAATTATTGACCCAGCAACTGGACTTAAAAGGAATAGAGCTGTTCCAATTTAAAAAGCTTACCTGTCAGGTAAATTATAATCGTTGCGTTTATTTGCGTCATCTGAGTGGTACTCAACAAACTCCCAACCCCTACCTTCTGGATCATAAAAATATTGCCTTTTCTGAAAAGGGTGATTAACTCCTGGCTAGTCGACAGACTCTTCAGGAGCACGGTCGGAAAGATCTATCCAGATCGTTTTTAATTCTGTGTATTGATCATGTGCATGAATAGAGTTATCTCTCCCGCCAAATCCTGACTGCTTATAGCCACCGAATGGTGTGCTCATGTCACCCTCGCCATAGCAGTTCACTGTTACTGTGCCAGCCTTAATTGACCTTGCAGCCCTGATTGCTTTTTTGCCATTGGCTGTAAATACACTTGCAGCAAGACCATAATCGGTATTGTTTGCAACAGCGATGGCCTCATCAAATGATTTCACAGTTATTACCGAGAGTATTGGTCCAAAAACTTCTTCTTGAGCTAACTTAGAGTTAGGATCAACCTTATCAACTATAGTGGGTAGGACATAGCAAGGGCTCTCAGTGACACCACCAGTAATGATATTGTCGTTATCCAAATAACTGCAAACTTTTTTGAAATGTTCCACATCGACTAAAGAGCCAAGGTAGTTGGAAGGGTCAAGCGGATC
>CAXDLF010000091.1:0-4888 GCA_963989885.1 uncultured Gammaproteobacteria bacterium | reverse complement strand
TTTTTGTTCTTCTAGGGCAATCAAATCTTCGAAATGTAGGATAACCCCTTCTGCAGCTGTAGCTTCTATCGTTATGTGTGATCTTTGATTATGTGCACCATATTTTGCAATGCTTTTTGAGCATGGACATAGACTTGTAACGGGCACTACAACCTTAATCGATAAATCGCTCTTGCCGTCAGTGATTTTGCCACTCAAAGTGGCATGGTAGTCCAGCAAGCTTTCAACACCAGATGATGGAGCGGATTTTTTACGAAAAAATGGAAAATCAACAATAATATGAGAGCCTTTTGAGTTAAGCTTGTCAGCCACCGTCTGAACCAAATCCATGAAAGTTTGCACACTAAAGGTACACTCTTTTTCGTTTAATATTTCAACAAACCTTGACATGTGAGTACCCTTAACATTTTCTGGTAGTCTGACAGTCATTGTAAAATTAGCCACAGACGGAAACGACTCTTGATCACGATTAATAAAATTAATCGGGTGCAATATATCCTTAATGCCCACTTCATTAATGACAATGTTGCGAACATCTGTAGTGCTTTGAGTATCTGGCAGGTGTTTTTTTTGCATACTAATCACGCAGAGAATGGGCAGAAGCAAAGTCTGTTACAATTTTTAGGACGAACATTTTCGGAAAAATTGATAAAAAAGAGGATTATACCTGTTTGAAACTCAGAATTACACCTAGAATCAGTGTCAGATTAGTCCTCTGCCTCAATATACTTAATGTTTGTTACATAACCCGGCCTTAGTTCTTTTCCACGTCTGGCACGATGACTAACAAAGTGAATCCAATCCTCAGGCTTATAAATTGGCTTCCTCTTTCCATAATATGCTCGCAACTTTTGAGTTTCTTTAAGGGCGCAGAGACCGGTAACAATTTCTTTTCTTGCGGCCAAATCGTCAGCTGGAATCTGGATTAATTTATTACCCTTGCCCTTCGAAAGTTGTGGTAGTTCAGCTATTGGAAATATAAGCAACCTTCCTCTATTGGTCGCAACAGCAACGTATTGGTTCTCAAGATCTTCAACCATTACGATTTTCATAACTCTGGAATTACTAGGCAATGTGATAGCGTTTCTGCCAGACTTAGTTTTAGATTGAAGGTTACCTAGGTTAGATATAAATCCATATCCTACATCTGAGGCAAGAAGCACTAGTTGCTCATCATCACCCATCGCCACATCTATAAATTCAGCCCCTATAGGCGGCGTCAATCGGCCGGTTAATGGTTCTCCCTGACCCCTAGCACTCGGCAAGCTATTTGCCAGCAGGGTGTATGAACGACCTGTAGAATCTATAAAAAATGCCATTTTATTGCTTTTTCCTTTGGCGTCTTGTAGATAAGCATCACCAGCCTTATAGTTAAGTGAAACAGGATCAATTTCATGGCCTTTTGCTGCCTTAACCCAACCCTTTTGACTTAATACCACTGTAACGTTCTCAGCAGGAACCATGTCCTGGTCGTTGAATGCCTGAGCGGTTCGTACATCTGGAGTGATTTGACAGCGCCTCTTATCGCCAAACTCTTCAACTATAACCCTTAATTCTTTTTTGATAAATGTTTTCAAACGAGTTTCACTTGAAAGAAGTAATTCAATTTTTTTTCGCTCTCTTCCAAGTGATTCTTCTTCACTTTTGATTTTAATTTCTTCAAGTTTTGCTAAATGACGTAACTTTAATTCCAAGATAGCTTCTGTTTGAATTTCACTAAGCTTGAATCGCTTAATCAAGACTGGTTTCGGTTTTTCTTCTCTACGGATGATTGCTATCACTTCATCGATGTTGAGGTAGGCGATTAATAAGCCCTCAAGAACATGTAGTCGTTCCAAAATTTTATTGAGTCGAAACTGAAGTCGGTTAACAACTACCTGAGTTCTGAACTGCAACCATTCCTTAAGTAATGGAATGAGAGGCTTGACCTTTGGCTTTCCATCTAGACCAATAACGTTCATATTGACTCGATAATTTTTTTCAAGGTCCGTTGTAGCAAACAAATGCAGCATCAGTTGCTCGCAATCGACCCTATTTGATCGAGGTACAATGACAATGCGAGTTGGATTCTCATGGTCAGACTCATCCCGAAGGTCTTCAACCAGAGGTAGTTTTTTGTTGCGCATTTGCGTTGCGATTTGAGCAACGACTTTGGCGCCAGATGTTTGATATGGTAGCGCCTCAATGATAATTTCACCATCCTCTTTAATATAGCTCGCTCTCATTTTGACAGAACCATTTCCAGTCTCATACATCTGGTAGAGTTCATCGTTAGTACTAACAATATAAGCATTTGTTGGATAATCAGGTGCAGGCAATATTTTGAGTAAAGAATCCAAATCAGTGGATGGTCTTTCAAGTAATTGAATACAAGCTCTCACGACTTCTATAAGGTTATGAGGCGGCATATCTGTTGCCATACCAACAGCAATTCCTGATGTCCCATTAAGTAACAGGTTGGGAATTTGCGCAGGTAATTGTTGTGGTTCCTGAATTGTGCCATCAAAATTATCAGTCCACTCGACAGTGCCTAGATTAATTTCACTGAGAAGCAGGTCTGCGTATGGAGAAAGTTTAGATTCGGTATATCTCATTGCGGCAAACGATTTGGGATCATCAGGAGCACCCCAGTTTCCCTGCCCATCAATAAATGGATATCGATAAGAAAAGGGTTGAGCCATCAAAACCATGGCCTCATAACATGCACTGTCGCCATGAGGATGGAATTTACCTAAAACGTCACCAACAGTTCTTGCTGACTTTTTAAACTTTGCGGTGGACTTCAACCCAAGCTCGCTCATCGCATAGATAATGCGTCTTTGAACTGGCTTTAGGCCATCTCCAATAAAGGGAAGGGCACGATCAAGAATGACATACATTGAATAATCAAGGTAAGCGCGCTCACTATAGACTCCAACGCTTTGTCTTTCAATGCCGTTTTGGCTCATTCTTTCCTTAATTATTTACTAAATGAAAATCACAAATATTACATCCATGTGAATTGTTGTTATTTTAATTCAAGTCGATGATTGGTGACGATGAATTAGCGACAAGTTGTAAGATTTATTAACCCGGTGGCCAGGTCATCTGGCGACCACCCAAACAATGCAGGTGAATATGGAAAACGCTCTGACAACCATCACTATTACAATTCATCACAAGTCGATAACCTTGCTCAGCAAAACCACGCTCTTTAGCAATTTTTGATGCTGTTATACTCATCTTTCCTAACAACTCTTCATCCGTAGCATCGTTGGGAGTGGATATATGCTCCTTAGGTATCACCAAAAAATGCTCTGGCGCTTGTGCATTGACATCCTTAAATGCTACAACATTATCGTCCTCATAAAGCTTATCAGCAGGAATGTCTCCATTTACGATAGAACAAAAAATGCAATTTTTCATATAATTATTTTATTTTAGTGAATTTAGAAATTTTATCTTAGAACAATTATTGTTATTCAAAAGAACTTATAATCAAAGCTATTATATTCAAAGCTTAAGTTTAATCATAATCAAAGGATACAGTATATGCTTTCAAATTCAAGTTTAGAAAAATTGTTTACAAAGGCGAGAAGTCAGAACGGTTGGCTGAAAAAAGATATCACTGATGAGCAAATCCGCCAACTTTACGATTTATTGAAGTTTGGTCCCACTTCCGCCAATAGTTGTCCTGCTCGCTTTACATTTATTCGTAGCAAAGAAGCAAAAGAGAGACTCAAGCTTTATTTGGATAGTGGAAATATAGAAAAATCAATGAGTGCACCTGCTGTCGCAATTATTAGCTATGACATTGATTTCTATAAAAAACTTCCATACCTTTTTCCTCATACTAATGCTAAATCCTGGTATGAAGGGAAAGAGCAAAAAATCAAGTTAACAGCTGAACTAAACGCCACACTTCAGGGTGGCTACTTTATCATAGCAACTCGTTCGATTGGCCTTGATTGTGGACCAATGATCGGCTTTGATAAAGAAAAATTAAACCAAGAATTCTTCCCCAACGAAAAAGTAAAATCGATCTTCATCTGCGGCATTGGTTATGGTGACGATACTAAGGTTCATCCAAGAGCTCCTCGTTTGGACTTTGAAGAGGCCTGTGAAATATTGTGACATTTCCTAACTTGATTTATATTCACAAAAATCAGCCAATTTACTTTCTAAAAAAGATTTTTACATATTGGGCTGGGGATTTTCCTCGAGCTCCTTGCCACCACATTGATGATTTTTGACGTTCTCCATAGCCCAACTTAACATCAAGCCAAAGCATCAAGTGGCGTAATCTTGTGCCGGCAAGTCGTAGACCTAATCTATACAGCCAGCGAGAATAATCTTTGTTGTAAGGGCATACACGTATACAAATAGAACAATCGGAGTTTTGTGCTGCCCAAAACCCAAAACACTTTTCACCATCTACGGACCATTTACTAACGCCAAGAATATTTGACTGGTTGTAAGTTTTTTTTGATGGAGGTCCATCTGGAATAGCCTTTACAGGACAACCCTTTGTGCATCTTCTGCAGATTTCACAAAACTCTTTGACACCAAACCTAATGGGTATATCGTGAGCTAAAGGCAAATTTGTGTAGACTTTCCCTAAACGGATTCGAGGGCCGTACTTTGGAGTGATTAGCAAACCGTGTCTACCGTATTCACCAAGACCAGCCTTAATCGCATAGGGAATTGCTAAGGATGTATCATTCATACTACCTATTGCCTCATATCCAAGATTTCGTATGTATTGCGTTAGAGAAAGTACGACAAGGGCATCCTGAGAATAACCCAGCCCTGTTGCAGAACCGCTCAGAGCTGAAGGCACTGTTCTAACCAATTCATAGTCCATAGGCTGTCTCTTATACACATCTGACGCTGCCGACGAAGGCTTAGG
>CAXDLF010000090.1:0-4977 GCA_963989885.1 uncultured Gammaproteobacteria bacterium | reverse complement strand
CCGAGATCTACACCTATGCCTTCGTCGGCAGCGTCAGATGTGTATAAGAGACAGGTCCTAGGCTCCCATAAATTGTAGTTTGCTTTTAAGGAGGAGCGTACGGGGTGGTTATGTATTTGATATTCGTATAACCTAGCGTAAGCATCGAATCTTGCATGAAAACCATCGCTGACCTCCTTAGCCCAGGTGAAGTTTACATCGCTCGGGAGGTTGACGTTACCGCCAAATAGCCAAGCCTTGAGGTCTCTATTTGAATCAGTTTCAAAATGAATGACCTGTTCTTTTGCGTGTACACCTGCATCTGTCCTGCCAGAGCAAAACACGCGGACAGAGTGGTCTGCAACTTTGGATAAGGCTAGTTCAACAACTCCCTGTACCGTTCTGAGTCCGTTTTCCTGTATCTGCCAACCGTGAAAATCAGTTCCTAGGTATTCAACACCAAGCGCAATTTTCATAAGCAACGCCCATTTTTTTTTCTTGTAAAATCGATGATAATATTTTAACAAAGTATTACACCCATCCAAATGAGAGTCGTCAACTGCAGATATGGATTTTATGGACAATAACACCAAACCGACAGGTATCAAAAAGCTGATCTCTGCTTGCATCTATTCAGCCAAAGGCTTGAAGTCCTGCTACCAGTCTGAGTTCGCCTTTAGGCTGGAGGTATGGTTGGCGATAGTGTTGATACCCGTTGGCTACCTGCTTGGTGAATCTGAAGTTGAAAGAGTATTGCTCATTGTCCCTATTTTTATTGTATTAATAGTCGAAATGCTGAACTCAGCCATCGAAGCGGTGGTTGATCGGATCAGTATGGAGCACCATGAGCTTTCAGGATTTGCGAAGGATGTCTCCTCGGCAGCGGTGCTTTTTTCTTTAATTATTTTTCTGGTTACGTGGTCCATTATTCTTCTCTAGTCGAGTTATTGCCAAAAGATCTAGAGTGTCATTTTTTTGACTCGATTGACAGCACAAACCTTTTTCTTGCCAATAGACCTTTTACAAATAGGGTGGAACTCTGTGTTACCCGTGAACAGACTCAAGGAAAAGGACAATTTGGAAGACACTGGGAGTCTCAGAGGGATAGCAGTATTCTATTTTCTATCAGACGCAATTTTCCACAAGAGTGCAACCTAAGTGGACTCAGTCTAGTTGTTGGACTAGCGATCGTAAAGGCTCTCGAACAGGAGTGTTTAGTTGAAGGCTTGAAAATCAAATGGCCCAATGATATCTATTTTGAGAATGAAAAACTGGCTGGTATTTTGTTAGAAAGTCAGGTGCAATCAAGCAACCAGTCCGTAGTCATTGGTGTAGGCATCAATTACTCGATAGACCACGATATGATGTTTGAAATACCATGGACTGATTTGGCAAAAATAACAAAAAAATTGCCCAATATTGAATTGTTGACTGCGGAAATAATAAATAATATCCTGGACATGTCAGAGCATTTCAGTATGTTCGGTTTCGAGGACTTTCGATCGGACTGGAAGAGATATGATATGCTTCAGGGTAAAAAAGTTAAGTTCACAGATTTAGGGGAGTCTTTTGAGGGTGAGGTGCTCGGTGTGAGTGCGAATGGAGCTTTAAAAATATTTACAAAAAACGGAGTCAAAGAACTATATAGCTCTAGGCATATAGAATATATTTAGGGTAAGATAGTTGCACCCATATTCAAACTGCATAAAACGAATGGCAGACCATATATTAGAAGTAAAAAATATTCACAAAACCTACGCTCGACGTGAAGTTGTAAATGACGTGTCATTTTCCGTCAAAGCAGGAGAAATTGTTGGCCTACTTGGACCAAACGGCGCAGGTAAAACAACCTGTTTTTATATTACTTGTGGTCTGGTTCGTCCCAATAAGGGTGAAGTCTTTCTTAACCATAAAAGTATCGGGAAAATGCCGATGCATAAACGCGCCAATTTAGGGCTTGGTTATCTACCTCAAGAGCCTTCAATTTTCCGAAAATTGAGTGTTGAGAACAATATCATGGCTATTCTGGAGTTCAATAAATCATTGCCAACCAAACAGAGAAAACATCGACTTGAGGAGCTTTTGTCAGAGTTTAATATAGAACATGTTCGTCATATCAAGGGGATTACTCTTTCGGGTGGCGAACGTAGGCGAGTCGAAATAGCCAGAGCGCTTGCAATGGATCCAAAATTTATTTTATTGGATGAGCCATTCGCCGGTATCGACCCCATCTCAGTTGGTGATATTCAAGAAATCATCTATCAGCTTAGAGATCAAGATATTGGCATCTTAATCACAGATCATAATTATCGAGAAATGTTGGATACTTGCAACCATTCTTATGTTTTACATTCTGGCAGGATAATTGCACAGGGTGACAAAGAATCCATTTTAAATAGCAATGAAGTTCAAAAGGTTTATTTAGGCGAAACCATCAGTGGCTAAGAAACCTTTTATCACATTAGGTATCGAATCTTCTTGCGATGAAACTGGTATAGGGCTCTATAGTAGTGATCAAGGTTTGATTGCACATAAACTTTTTTCACAAGTGGATTTACATGCTGAATATGGCGGTGTGGTGCCAGAACTTGCTTCTAGGGACCATATTCAAAGAACTTTACCATTAATTAGAGAAACACTCGAGGTCAGTAACGTCAAGTTAGAGGAATTAACTGGTATTGCATACACTGCAGGACCGGGTTTGTCTGGTGCTTTACTTGTGGGAGGTTCTGTTGCACAGAGCCTTGCATGGGGTTTGGGTATTCCTGCTTTAGGTGTTCACCACATGGAAGGTCATTTGCTCGCCCCACTTTTAGATTCATCAAAGCCAGAATTTCCATTTGTGGCTCTTTTAGTTTCAGGGGGACATACCCTTCTCGTTGAGGTTGCTGGTATAGGCGAATATAAAATACTAGGCCAATCATTGGATGATGCGGTCGGAGAAGCTTTTGATAAGACAGCAAAAATTCTTGGTCTGGGATATCCTGGCGGCCCAGAATTGGCTCTTTTAGCCACCCAGGGAGAGGAAGGTCGATTCGATTTTCCTCGACCAATGATTGATAGACCGGGTCTAGATTTTAGTTTTAGCGGTTTAAAGACATTTGCTCGCAACACATATATAAAATTTCCGGAGGAAAAAGCTAGTATCGCTAAGGCCTTCGAAGTCGCTGCTACCGAAACTTTGATGGTTAAATGTCGAAGGGCGATTGAACAGACGGGATTTTCAACACTTATTGTTGCAGGAGGAGTGAGTGCCAATTTAACGCTTCGTCAAATCATAGATGAAATGGCAAAAAAACTGAACGTCAATGTGCATTACCCAGGCCCCGAATTTTGTACAGATAATGGTGCAATGATTGCTCTTGCGGGTCATTACCGTTTAATTTCTGGTCAAAGAAATAATCACTATGAAATTCTGGTTAAGCCACGCTGGAACTTAGAAGAATTAGAAGCGATTTAAACATAGACCAAGTTATGAAATAGTCAATTAAAGAAAAATTACGGTCCAATTAATGATTGATGACAATGATGAAAATATCGGACAATAATATTGAAACGCATATAATAACGAACTCCAGTTATAAGTTAACCCGAATTAAGCCAACTCTCAAATTAAATAAACAAATTTTATGCTGATAATTCCCGCAATAGATTTAAAAGATGGTCAATGCGTTCGACTTAGAAAAGGATTGATGTCTGATATAACAGTTTTTTCAGATGACCCCAGTGAAATGGCCACTAAATGGGTCAATGAAGGTGCAAGAAGACTGCATTTGGTTGACCTTAACGGTGCTTTTGAAGGTAAACCGGTTAATGCCGATTGCATCAATAAAATTACCCAAGCTTTTCCAGAACTGCCGATTCAAATTGGAGGGGGTATTCGTGATATTAAAACTGCCAACGCATATATTGAAGAAGGTATTAGTTATCTTATTATTGGCACGATGGCAGTGACTCATCCTGAGTTTGTTTCAGAGTTATGTAGAGAATTTCCTGGGAAAATTATTGTTGGTTTAGATGCTAATAATGGTCTTGTTGCGACTGATGGTTGGGCTAAACAGACCGATATAAATGTAGTTGATTTATCAAAAAAATTTGAACAGGATGGTGTCAGTTCAATTATCTATACCGATATAGCAAGGGATGGTATGTTGCAAGGTGTCAATGTTATGGCAACTGTCGATCTTGCCAAGAAAACTTCTATTCCAATTATTGCCTCTGGAGGCATAGCCAATCTTGATGATATTGCGGTGCTTCTTAAAAATGCCCATCACGGTATAATTGGTGCTATTACTGGGAGAGCGATTTATGAAGGATCGCTTGATTTTAATGATGCACAAAAAATGAGTGATATTTATGATCGTTGAGGTTGCTTATGCGCTTCCCGATAAGCAAAGCCTAGTTAGTCTGGAGGTTGAAGAGGGCACTACAATCATAGAAGCTATCGAGGCTTCTGGCATTCTAGATACCTATGATCAAATTGATCTTACAAGAGATAAGGTTGGTATTTTTTCTAAGTTTGCAACACTGGACACAGTATTACGTGAAAAGGATCGTGTCGAGATCTACCGCCCTTTAATTGCTGACCCTAAAAAGGTGCGAAAAGAGCGTGCAGCTAAGGGCAAGATAATGCGAAGTGTGAAAAAAAAACCAATCTAAGGTAAGATATACTTCTTAGGATAGAATTCAAAAATACATGAGCGAAGACAAACCTCCGAGTCGGCCTTTTTTTCAAAGGCTATTCAGCAAGTTTTTTCATCAAACTTTAAAACCTAGAGCGCAATTAATGCAGGCCTTGGAGGAGGCAGAAGATAATCTGGTTATTGATCCATACAGTCGGTCGGTGATTGAAGGTGCTATGCAAGTTGAAAGTCTAAAAGTGCGTGATGTGATGGTTCCAAGACCGAAGATGATAATGATTGATTCTGAATCCTCTACAGCTGAACTATTGCAGGTCATGGTGAGTTCATATCACTCTCGCTTTCCGATTCACGACCG
>CAXDLF010000089.1:0-4998 GCA_963989885.1 uncultured Gammaproteobacteria bacterium | reverse complement strand
CGTCGGCAGCGTCAGATGTGTATAAGAGACAGACCTATACCTGAAGGTGAAATTATAATCGGACTCCTAATAAGAGCAAAAATTAATAGTGCAAAAAACATAAAGATTGGAACCATGAGATATTTATGAGCTCCGGTGTCTCCACTTGTTCGAAATCCATATTTTATTTTGTCTGCTAATGCCATTTCTTAATATCCACAATTAATCAAAGTGCACCACTTAAATTTTTTCTGTCCTTTGTTTGTTATGTGCTGTTTGTTGTTTTTTTAATTCATCAAAATCTATAATCTTAATGGAACTTCTATCGATATTTGACTTTACGTTCTTTGCATCAGCATTCTTTGCAGTGGTTTGATTATTTGTGCTGTCTTCTTTTGATTCAACAATACGATCAAACGCTTCTAGATCACTAACAGTATAATTAATTTTTGTGACTACTATATCTTTTTTTTTGCTTGTATATTGTAAAGCATCAGGACTACTGTTAAGTGGAAATTGTTTCAAGTTTTTAAAATTTTGTATGTCTGATTCATTGTAAAAAGAATCATCATCCTTATGCGTTCTTTTGTCAGTCAAATCGTCACTATCTGTAAAATCATCAATAGAATATACTTTTGAAGAGGTCTTAGTATTTTTATTAAAATTCATAAGTTTCTGAAAGTGTTTATCATCAGAGAGAGTGTAACCAACGGACTGATTGATGTTCTGTTTATTTTTTGTTTCAATCGAGTCAGATCTATAGTTTTTAAAGTTTCCTAATATTGTAAAAGATTGTAAATCACTATCAGTATAATTTTGAATAAGATTACTATTTTGTCTTTTCATTTAATATTTTCTCCTATGTGCACTCATGTCTTTAAAAAGATTTTACTTTTATTTTCTTTTGTATGTTTTCTTCTCTCAATTTTTTTTCTTTATCAAAATCTACAATTTTTATAATTTTTTTATCCGAGGCATCTATATTTCTTAAATTAGTACTGGTATCATTTAATTTTTCTGAAATGCTTGTATTATTTGATTTGCCAATACTAGTTGAGCCTATGCCTTGAGTTTGACCAAACATTCCTTGAAGCAAAGTATCAGCATTAACTTTTTCATTTTCGAAAATATCAAATACAGACCCGTGTCTAAACACGATTACTTTTGGACAAAGCCCGATAAATTCTTCTAGTTCGCTCGATAAAAAGACAACTGAATTACCTTCTTCAACATATTTTCTTAAGTGAAGATACAAATCCGTTTTTGTGTTGACATCAATGCCTCTTGCTGGATCATTGAGAACCAATATTTTTGGATGTTGACCAAAAGACCTTGCTATCATAACCTTTTGCTGATTACCTCCGCTCAGTGAAGTAATCAAATCAGATTTAAAACCGGTTTTTATATTTAATCTGTCCAATTCCCATTCATACACGCCGTTTAACTCCAACCAATTAATAAATCCTAAAAAACCAGCCCTGCTTGTTGTGCGGTAAAGAGGTATCACCATATTCTCATAAATACTTAGATTAGGTAGTATTCCTTCTTTTTTTCGATCCCCTGATACAAACGAAATTCCCAGTTCTTTTGCTTCCATCAAAGTGTTATATTTTACAAATTTGTCATTGATGTTTAAGACTTCAGTTGTTCCCCCATGAGATTCTTGAACGCCTGCTAAAATTTTAACAAAATCGTCATGACCATTGCCATCCAGTCCTGTTACGCCTATAATTTCACCTCTGCGTATTTCTAAATTTACAGGCGCGCTTTCTGGCCAGACAACTAGATCTTTGGCTCTTATTACAACCTTATCACTCTTTGTCTGAACAGCAATATCTTTAGACTTTTCTCCAGATACAACTTTTCCTGTCATCAAACTTAATAAATTTTTTTCATTAAGATCTTTTTTGTCCAGAACACCAACATCAACACCGTCTCTCATGACTGTTGCTTTATCGCTAATACGTATTAATTCTGCTATTCGATGAGTAACAATAAATACAGCCATGCCACTATCACGAAATTCTCTCATTTTTTTAAACAATCTTTCTGTTGAATCAAAATCAAGTGCTGCTGAGGACTCATCAAGAATTAACACTTTTGTATTCTCTCGCAAAAATGCTCTTCCAATTGTAATCCATGCTTTAATTGGCAAAGATAAATTAATTGCTAGTGTATTTGGATCTATATACTCACCTACGAGATCCTCCATTAGCTCTTCAGCTTTTTTGACTTTTTCTCTATGTGTTAAAGATTTATACCAAAAATCATCAGAGCCGATAAATAAGTTGTCCACGACAGAAGCTTCATCGGCTATCATTACTTCCTGAAAGACTGTAGCAATCCCTAAATCACGTGCCATCACCGGAGAAGTAGGGAAGTGTCCCAAAACAGAAACTTTGCCTTTATCAATTGGCAAGACTCCTGAAAGCACTTTGGCAAGAGTGCTTTTCCCACAGCCATTGGGGCCAACAATGGCATGAATCTCACCAAAATTTGCACTAAAATTCACTCCATCTAATGCTTTAGTAACACCAAAAGATTTGTGAACATCTTGAACGTATATATCACCGATAACAGATTGTTTTGTGTTTGATAACACCTCATTTTTAGAGGTGTTATCAATTATATTTTCACTTTCACTCATTAATTAATCCGACTGAAGGATTAATGTGAGCTAATATCGTAATCTTCAGGATCAGCAGGTCTCTCGAAGAAAGTTTCTACATAAGATCTTGGAGCCCAGTTTTCTATTCCTGGATTATCCCAACCCGTAGAGTTTCTATCACAATCTTCACCTAAGACTGCTGCGATTTCATCAAAACCCTTTGTAGCAGGACCAACCAATATAGATTGAATCTTTGGTCCTTGACCTTGAAGTGTACGCATCATTACCTCAAAACCAAATTCAATTTCATCGCCAGGAGGCCATGCATAAATTGCTTCATCAATATAATCAGGATTTTGTCTCCAATAACATAAAGCACCAAGCTCTCCACCTAATGCAATTGGTGGTATTGGATCACGTCCAGATTGAAGTAGTGCTTGTAAAGTTCCAGTCTCTCCTGAAGATTGAACAGCAATGCCATGAATTTCTTCAGGGTGCGATGCAAGCCATGTAGAAAGCTCTTTCTGTGCAACTTGCGATGTCCAGTTATGAGCTAAATGTCCAACAACTTTTATGTCAGGATACATTCCTAGACCAGCTAACATTCCATCACTTTGTTGATCAGATGCAGAATAGCCTGGAATTCCGTCCATTACTACTACATTTCCTTTTTCACCAATTAGTTCAGCCAGCCATGTACCAATATAAACACCAACTAGTCTGTAGTTAACTGATGTGTTGATTGAATACGGCGAAGTAGTAAAGCCTGTAAAAGAAAGTGTCGGAATACCTTTACTCCAACCATATTCAATTGTTTTATTAAGTGCTGTTAAGTTTGAACAGCAGATAATAATGGCATCAACTACGCCTCCATCAATCATTTGTCTCATTTGCTGGATCTGCAGAGAATCATCCAAATTAGATTGAGTAATTAGAATGTCATCAACCATGCCAAGCGCTCTCCATTTTGGAAGAACAACTTCCATCAAACGCTCCATAGCGCCTTTACGCCAAGTATTGCCGGCATATGTACTAGCATAGCCAATTGTCCAAGGCGGCTTGTTTGGGCTTTTCCAGTCTCTCATGACTGTAGTTCCCAAAGGCTGTTCCGGATCCATATAGTCCATGTTGTAGACGTAATCTACCATGTCTTGAGGCACATTATCTAAACATTCTTCGCATATCTCTTGCGCATAAGCAGTGCTAAATAGTGCAATAAAATATGCAGCAAATAGAGCGAAGAAAAATTTAAAAATTTTCATTATTCCTCCTTTTAAGTTAACTTAAAATATCTTAGATATAATAGGCAAATTCTAGCTTATATTTGCTAGATATACAGTATTATAATTTCTTATTGTGCAACAAAATATGGGATAATCTTAAATTAAATAATTGAATTAATTTCTAAATATAGCCAAAATCATAACTAATATAAATTTTTATAAGGTTTGAATATGACTGACATAAATTGCGATATGGGGGAAAGTTTCAGTATTTATAAAGCAGGCAATGATGAAGAAATCATGCCTTTAATAGATATTGCAAATGTTGCATGCGGATTCCATGCCTCAGATCCAAATCATATGCGTGCAACAATTGAGCTAGCAAAAAAAAATAATGTAAAAATTGGAGCGCATCCTTCTTTACCTGACTTGCAGGGTTTTGGAAGAAGGGAAATGAAATTACAAAGACATGAATTAAAAAATTTAATCATGTATCAAGTAGGTGCTCTTAAATCATTTCTAGATGAGTTAGGGATACCCCTCAACCATATTAAACCTCATGGAGCCTTATATGGAATGGCGTCAAAATATGAAGAGGTAGCACATGCCATTGCTGATGCTGTTGCGGTTTTCAATGTAAGTATTTTTGGAATGGTAAATACATTTCATGAGAAAGTTTACAAAGAAAGAGGTCTTGACTTTATTGCAGAATTCTATGCTGACTTAGATTATGACCCTGATGGTAAATTGATTATTTCTAAAGGAAAAAACAAACCCTATGATACTAAATTGGCTGTAGACAGATGTCTGAGAGCAATTTCGGAAAATAAAGTTAAAAACACAGGTGGGACAGATACAGTTGTTGGATGTGATACTATTTGTGTTCATTCTGATACTCCAAATGCTATTGAAATTATTCAAAATCTAAACAAGGCGATTAAGTAACGGATCAAATGAAAAGAATATTAATTGCCAATCGAGGCGAAATTGCATGCAGAATTATAGAATGCTGCAAAAAGTTAAATATTCATTCTATTGCTGTTTATTCTGATGCTGACAAAAATAGTAAGCATGTACGATTAGCAAATGAAGCAATACACATTGGACCTTCTAAAGCTCTGTCTCTTATACACATCTGACGCTGCCGACGAAGGCTTAGGTGTAGATCTCGGTGGTCGCCGTATCATT
>CAXDLF010000088.1:0-5057 GCA_963989885.1 uncultured Gammaproteobacteria bacterium | reverse complement strand
GAAGAGAGCTCTAAAAAATAACCCTGAAAAAAGCAATAATCAATAGTACTGTTTTTGGGTCTTAACCAAGCCTCGCTTTAACCCCCGGCAGCGGTTTAGCAAAAAGCACTAATACATTACCGACAATAATCAAAACTACTCCAAATAGACCAATCCAACTCCATTGGTAGTCCTCAAAAAAAGTTGATATCAATAATGCAACAACTGGTGTAAATACATTGACATAAGAAGCTTTATCGGCACCAATATTAGCAACCAATTTAAGATAGGCTCCAAAGGCCAATACCGACGCAACAAATGCCAAATATAGGAGCGAAATAACATAGCTAGTGCTGATACTAAATCCAAAACTAGTATCACTGATTCCTATATAGCTCACAATCATAATTGAGCCATAAAGCATACTGAAAGCGTTACTTTGTAAAAGAGGCATTTTCCGTGCTTGCATTTGCCCAGAAAACAACATACCGATTGAGGCAAAAAAAGTCATAAGTAAACCCCAAATAAAGCCTTTTACAACTCCAGTTTCTATTGACCACTGGGTAGTGCTCAGTTCATTGGAAAATATTACTCCTAGTCCAATAATTCCAACTATAGCGCCTACTAAAATAGGCAACCTAATAGGCTTTCTAAAAAATATAAAGCCGTTAAAAACCGTAAAAAGTGTCAGAGTGGAAAAAATCAGACAGACCATTCCAGAGGCCAAGTAATAACTGCCATAATAGGCACAAATAAAGTTAATACAAAATAGAAAAAATCCCAGAATAAGCCAATCTATATGACTACGCCAAGGAAAGGAAAGTTTCTTGTGACGAATCAAACACCAAAGAAACAATATAGCAGAAGCTAGCAGAAACCGCCAAGCTATAGAAGCCTGGGGAGCGACATCACCCAACTGAAAAGTAATAGCGAACCAAGAAGTCCCCCAACAAAATAAAACTAAAAAATAAAGGGCTACATTCATTGGAGATAAAAAACCACTATATATTTTAAAGTTTCTATTTAGTCAACTCTATTAGAAATTAAATCGGTCACTACTCCCGGCTCAGCCAAGGTGGAAGTATCTCCTAATTCACCATAATCATTTTCTGCTATCTTTCTCAATATGCGTCGCATGATTTTTCCGGACCTTGTTTTAGGCAAACCTGGAGAGAACTGAATTTTATCAATCGTCGCGATTGGTCCTATCTCCTTTCTTACCAAAGCCACTAAATCTTGTTTTAGATTTTCGTTGCCTTCAGTCCCTGCCATGAGTGATACATAAGCATAGATGCCTTGACCTTTAATTTCATGAGGCATACCTACAACCGCAGCTTCACTAACCTTAGGGTGAAGGACGAGAGCTGACTCAATTTCGGCCGTTCCTAGTCGATGACCGGATATGTTTAAAACATCATCCACCCTCCCAGTAATCCAGTAATAACCGTCAGAATCACGCTTAACTCCATCGCCGGCAAAATATTTGCCCGGATAGGCTGAAAAATAGGCCTCCATGAAGCGTTCATGATTGTTGTAAAGCGTCCTCATCTGTCCAGGCCAAGAACGAGCAAGCACAAGAATTCCCGATGCTTCGCCTTCTAAAACTTCACCACTCTCGCTAACAACTTGAGGCTCAATGCCAAAAAATGGCTTCGATGCAGAACCTGGCTTTAAAGGTGTTGCATATGGCATCGGTGTTATCATATGACCACCGGTTTCGGTTTGCCACCAGGTATCAACAACAGGACATCTGTCTTCACCAACAATATGGTAATACCATTCCCATGCCTCAGGATTGATAGGTTCACCAACGGTACCCAAGATTCTTAGGCTTGACCTTGAGGTCTTTTGAACAAGTTCATCTCCTGCCCCCATTAAGGCCCTAATTGCCGTCGGTGCAGTATAAAAAGTATTAATCTGATGTTTATCAACAACTTGCCAAAAACGTGAAGCGTCCGGATAATTTGGGACACCTTCAAACATTACTGTAGTGGCACCATTTGCTAGTGGTCCATAAACGATATAGGAATGACCGGTAACCCAACCAACATCAGCAGTGCACCAGTAGATGTCTCCTTCCTGATAATCAAAAGTATATTTATGGGTCATAGCGGCATAAAGTAAATAGCCTCCAGAAGTGTGGAGTACTCCTTTTGGCTTCCCAGTAGAACCGGAAGTGTAGAGAATAAATAGCGGGTTTTCAGCATCAAACATCTCACATGGATATTCAGGAGACGCATCCTTTACAAGATCGTGATACCAGATATCCCTCTCATTCCAGGTCACTTTACCACCGGTCCTTTCAACAACCACTATGGCGTCAACACAATCGCAATCCATTGTAGCTTGGTCTACATTAGCCTTTAGAGGAATAGGCTTGCCTCCACGCACTCCTTCATCAGCTGTAATAACTATTTTACATTTACTGTCAAGAATACGATCTCGCAAGGCGTCAGGTGAAAAGCCTCCAAACACAACCGAATGGATTGCGCCTATCCTAGCACAAGCAAGCATCGCAATAGCTGCCTCTATAATCATAGGCATATACAAACATACCCGGTCGCCTTCCACCACTCCTAAATCTTTCAAGCCATTTGAAAACTTGCAAACCTTTTCATGTAATTGTCTATAGGTTATCGATTCACTTAAGTTCGGATCATCACCTTCCCAGATAATTGCTACCTGTTCTGCACGTTTGTGAAGGTGACGGTCTAAGCAATTGTATGAGACATTTAGTGTAGCACCCTCAAACCAAGCAATCTTTCCTTTCAAAAAATCGACATCTGAAACCTTATCCCATTTTTTTCCCCAACCGATAAAAGCCTCAGCCTGTTCCGCCCAAAAAGCTTCTGGCTCATTCATTGAACGCTCATACATAGACTCATAGGTCCCAGAATCTATTAATGGAGCTCTATTAGCTTGAATAATTGGATATGTCATTGAATCCTTCACAATTTGATATATGAAAAACTATGTTACCAAATCACTGAAATATATTATGAAGAAATATATTCAATTTAATTAGATAAAAAAAATGACGCAACGCGTCATTTTTGTATGTTTAACAGTAAAGAGTTTACTCAGCTTCTTCCTCTATCACTACATCATCAGTTTCTGTATCTAGAGTTATCTCAGAGAGCTCTTCAGCAACTTCACTCATTTTTGCCTCTTCTAAAAGCTTATCCTGAGCATTTAACTCTTCTTCCATTGCATATTCTTCAGTCAAAATAGAGGCATCGATCAATCCAGCTTCAATTTCCCTCAAAGCCAACACCGTTGGCTTATCTTTAGCAGCATCCAGTGTCGTCCTATAATTACCAGAATTTAGTTGATGTGCACGTTTTGCAGCAACCAATACCAATTCAAATCTATTTTCAACTTTGTCCAAACAATCTTCTACTGTTACTCTTGCCATAATCTTAAAAAAACCTTTCTAGCTCTGATGATAAAATGGGATGATTTTACTTGATTTTGTCCAAAATGGAAAGACTTCTTGCACTAGATACTGAGACTACAGGATTGGAAATTTCAGAAGGCCATCGCATTATTGAAGTAGCAGCAATAGAGATACTGGATAGAGAAATAACAGGCAGTATGTTTCATGAATTCATTCAACCTAATCGAACCGTAGGTGAGTCAGTTAATGTCCATAGAATAACTGATAGAGATCTAATCAACAAACCTCAATTCAAACAAATTTCTGATGACTTTATATCTTTTATCGAGGGTGCAACATTGGTCATACATAATGCACCTTTCGATCTGGGTTTTCTTAACAATGAACTTAAAATTATTGGTATAAGAGAAAAGATCGAGAATATGTGTTCGATAATTGATACTCTTGAATTATCAAAAAAACTGAGACCTGGAGGAGTTCACACACAAGACGCTATAGCTAGACGTTATGAAATAGATGTTAAGGATCGTAAAATAGATTCAGGCTACAAATTGCTGAAAAGCAAACTAAACCATGGAGCACTTATAGACGCAGAAATTCTTGCCAAAATGTATTTAGCAATGACTGCTGGTCAATTTAATCTAGCCTTGGAGACTGGGAATATCGAATCCAATCAAAGTGATACATCATTCATTAAGAGAATTGAAGAAAACCGAGATAAAATCAAAGTCATCTACGCAAACAAAGATGAACTTAAAGCTCATGAAAACTATTTTCAAAATTAATCAAATCTGGGAGATTGGGGATTGACTAAAGATGCTATCAAAGTATAATTACACCTCTTTCGGAGTGTAGCGCAGCTTGGTAGCGTATCTGGTTTGGGACCAGGTGGTCGGGGGTTCAAATCCCTCCACTCCGACCAAAAATTATTGATTAATAGTGTTTAGCCCAAACTTTATTAAAGTAAAGTTATTGCGCCCATAGCTCAGCTGGATAGAGCAACGGCCTTCTAAGCCGTAGGTCATACGTTCGAATCGTATTGGGCGCACCATTTGTTGAAATTATGGCGGGAATAGCTCAGTTGGTAGAGCCCCGGATTGTGATTCCGGTTGTCGCGGGTTCGAGCCCCGTTTCTCGCCCCACTTCCTATTAGGGTTTCAGTCCCTTTTTCATATTATTTCTAACAAACAGCTCAATGCTTCTGTATCATGCTCAAAATCTGTATCTTGTAATGCAAATGTATGACGTCAATAAACATAGAAAAAGTTACTGACATTCATCATTGGTCAGAAAAGACATTTTCTTTTAAAACTACCCGAAAGTTTTTAAATGAATTTAAAAATGGTGAATTCGCAATGATTGGTATAGAGCATGAAGGCAAAAAACTCATGAGAGCCTATTCGTTCGTGTCAGCAAATTATGAAGATCATTTAGAGTTTTTATCAATTAAGCTTAAAGATGGTTTGTTGACTTCTAAATTACAAAACATAGAAGTTGGTGATGAAATACTTGTAAGAGATAAATCCACAGGCACTTTAATTATTGATGATCTTCTGCCAGGACGCAATTTATATCTTATTTCTACAGGTACGGGTTTGGCGCCTTTTATGAGCATTATAAAAGACCCTAAAACGTGTCTCTTATACACATCTCCGAGCCCACGAGACCGAGGCTGATCTCG
>CAXDLF010000087.1:0-5095 GCA_963989885.1 uncultured Gammaproteobacteria bacterium | reverse complement strand
TAATGATACCGCGACCACCGACATCTACACCTAAGCCTTCGTCGGCAGCGGCAGATGTGTATAAGAGACAGGTCCAGAGTGTGATTAGACAAGTGGTAGGTGATAATACCATGGACCATGTCCTAACGACAGGCCGTGAACAGGTTGCACAAGAGGTTAAGAGTGCTTCACAAGGTTTACTCAATGAATACAATACCGGTCTAGTAATTACCGCAGTAACCATGCAAGACGCGCAACCGCCAATACAGGTTAAAGCTGCCTTCGATGATGTTGTCAAGGCTCGAGAAGATGAACAAAGGTACATTAACGAAGCGAAAGCTTATGCCAACGACATTGTTCCTAAGGCGCGTGGTGCGAGCCAGAGACTTATAGCTGAAGCGGAAGCCTACAAATCTCAAGTTGTTTCAAAATCCGAAGGTGAAGCTTACCGATTTAATCAAATTCTCACCGAATACTTGAAGGCACCAGTTGTGACCAAAGAGAGACTATATAGAGAGACACTTGAAGAGGTTTTGAATTCTACTAGCAAAGTTATTGTAGACTCAAATTCTGATTCTTTGATGTATCTACCGATAGACCAATTGATCAATTCTTCAAGATCATCAAGTTCGTCATCAGGCACCAAAACTTTTAAAGATACCCCGTCAAGTCAGAGCAACGATGGAAGTGTATTACGCTCAAGGGAGAACAGATGAAGAATAAAATAATTCTAGTTTTAGCTGTAGTGGTCGCAATCCTGTTGAGTTCTAGTTTATACACTGTCAAAGAAACCCAGGTTGCACTTAAGTTGCGATTGGGTGAAATTGTATCCATCGAAAACGACCCTGGTCTGAAGTTCAAAACCCCTTTTGTGAACAACGTTGTCTGGTTCGATAAACGTATTCAAACTTTGGATTCAGCGGCAGAATCATTTCTGACCGTTGAAAAGAAGAATCTGGTAGTGGACTCCTTTGTTAAGTGGCGTATTGTTGACACTCAGAAGTTCTACATTTCTACTGGCGGTGTTTTGGCGCAAGCCAACCTAAGGCTTGCACAAAATAATCAAGATGCACTGAGGAGTGAATTTTCAAAACGTACCATAATTGAGGTGGTTTCAGATGAACGCGAAGCTATTATGGCTAGCGTTAAAAGTAAACTTAAGGAGATCGCTGAAGATGAATATGGCATTGAGGTTGTAGATGTACGTATCAAACGTATTGAGCTTTCTCAGGAAGTTAGAAATTCTGTCTATAGTCGTATGGAGACGGAAAGAAAAGGTCTTGCTAACAAGTATCGCTCTGAGGGCGCTGAGGAGGCCGAAAAGATCCAAGCCTTCGCAGACAAGGAAAGAACAATCATCCTCGCTAATGCCTACAGAGATTCAGAAAAGATTCGAGGTGAAGGCGACGCTATTTCAGCAAGTAACTACGCTAAAGCCTATAACCAAGATGTTGATTTCTACTCCTTTTATCGTTCGCTTGAGTCATACAAAAAATCGTTTAACGAGCAAGGTGATATTTTAGTACTTAATCCAGATTCAGAATTCTTCCGACACTTTAATCCTACGGATTAATTATTTGTAATGAATAATTGGCAATTACCTGAGGGCATAGATGAGCTCACTGGTGAACAAGCGGTCACTTTTGAGTCCAATAGACGCCGTCTTTTAGATTTATACCAAAGTTGGGGTTATGAGCTCGTTATACCTCCAATGGTTGAGTATATCGAGTCACTGATTCTAAACTCAGGATCTGTAGACAAAAAAACCTTTAAATTCTTAGATTCAAGCAGTGAACGTATGCTTGGCGTGCACTCCGATATCACTCCGCAGATTGCCAGAATTGACTCTAAGCGTAAAGAATTAGAGAAAATTAACCGTTATTGCTACATTAACTCAATTTTACAAACAAAGTCAGATGATTTTTATGCCTCAAGATCACCCATTCAAGCTGGAGTTGAGCTTTATGGTTATGCAGGAATTGATGGTGACATAGAGGTCATTTTATTAATGATTGCTTCCCTATCATTGCTTGGTATTAATGATTTAACTCTTAGCGTAGGTAATACAGCAATATTCAATTCCTTATGTCACTCAGCATTGCTGAACAGTGATGATGTTTCTTCTCTAAGAGATATTTTTAGGCGTAAATCTATCCCTGACCTGGATGACTTTCTTAAAAACAGAGATATAAGAGAGAAAGATAAATTTCATGCACTGATTAGTTTTGTTGGTGACGAAAGAGTTCTTGCTGAAGCAGTGAAGCTTTTTAAAGATCTTCCGGATGTTCTAAAAGCAATAAATGACCTTAAAGAGTTAAACAATCGTTTTAAGGGCCAAGATATCAACTTGATGTTTGATCTTGGAGAGGAAAAAGCTTACGAATACCATAATGGTATTGTTTTTGCAGCTTATCACCCTAATTTCTCCAAGGCGCTTGCTCAAGGGGGAAGATATGGCGGTCTAAGTCAAGCTTTTGGCTCATCAAGGGCTGCAACAGGGTTTTCTTTTGACTTGAAGTTTTTAATTCAGCAGTGTGTACAAGCTGCAAAAAGGAATAAGACATTAAATGCTCCAAATCTAGATGACCCTAAATTAATATCTTTAATTGATGATTTAAGATCTAGGGGATATCCAATTCAAACTGATCTCGCAGGCTCAACTGATGTTGATTTTATCAAGAATAATAATGAATGGAAGTTGAAGGAATGACGTGGGCAAAAATGTAGTCATTATTGGCACTCAATGGGGAGACGAAGGAAAAGGCAAGATAGTTGATCTGGTGACCAACAAAGTTGGTTCTGTAGTCCGCTTTCAGGGAGGCCACAATGCTGGCCATACTTTGGTCATTGATGGAAATAAAACAGTTCTCCATTTAATTCCTTCAGGGATCTTTAGAAATAATGTAGAGTGCCTCATTGGACACGGTGTTGTCTTATCCTTGTCTGCACTGCTAAAAGAGATAGGTGAGCTAGAAAAGTCTGGGATTGAAGTTAAATCCCGATTAAGGATAAGCCCAGGCTGTCCATTAATTCTGCCATACCATATTGCACTTGATAATGCTCGTGAAGCCTATAGAGGTGCTGCGGCGATTGGAACCACGGGCAACGGTATTGGACCTACCTATGAAGATAAAGTCGCCCGTCGTGGACTCCGGGTTGGTGATTTATTTGATGAGACCCTTTTTTCTGAAAAACTTAAGCAAGTGATGGAATATCACAACTTTACGCTGAAAAATTATTACAGCCAAGAAGCAATTGATTACCAAAAAACGCTAGACGAGGCTATTAGCCAAGCAAGTATCGTAAAACCGATGATTGTTGATATAGCAGAAGAAATCCATACGAGAATGTCAAAGGGCGAAAATATCCTATTTGAAGGCGCTCAGGGGGCCTTATTGGATATAGATCAAGGAACTTACCCCTTTGTGACGTCTTCCAATACGACTTCGGGCGGTGCTGTTACTGGTTCTGGAATTGGAGTTCGTGACATAGACTACGTATTAGGCATAGTGAAGGCTTATACAACAAGGGTTGGCGGTGGCCCGTTCCCGACAGAGCTTAATTACGATGTTTCTACCGACGAAGGTGATCCGGTTGGCAGGGAGCTTTGCTCCAGAGGCCATGAATTCGGAGCTACCACTGGACGACAGAGAAGGTGCGGTTGGCTTGATTTGGTGATATTAAATCGCTCCTTTAAGCTGAACGCAGTGAGTGGTATCTGTTTAACCAAACTGGATGTTCTTGATGGATTGGATTCAATTAAGATATGTGTGGCATACGAAATTGATGGTAAGAGAACTTCAACCCCTCCATTCTCAGCTGAAGGTTACGGCATTGCAAAACCGGTCTATATTGAAATGCCAGGATGGAATCGCTCTACAGTCGGTACCCGCTCTTTTGACGAATTACCAATCGAAGCACAAAACTATATAAGGAAGCTCGAAGAATTGAGCCAGCTTCCTGTGGATATTTTATCGACAGGTCCGGATCGAGATGAAACCCTGATTATACAAAATCCTTTTGATTGACTCTTTTCAGTAAGGAGCTTGCTATATACTTAGCACATTATGTCTGACCCTCACTATGATCGAGAAGCGGAAAAATACCAAAGCCCAATCCCGTCTCGCGAACATATCCTAAGTTTTATTCAAGAAAAACCAAGAAGCAAACGCCAGCTATTTGAGTTATTTTCTTTGACGGATGATTTGAAAAAACCGCTTGATAAACGACTCAAAGCGATGGTAAGAGATAAGCAGCTTAGTTGCAACAGTAATGGAGTCTATAGAATCTTCTCAAATCGAGGGCTTCTTACGGGTACTGTTATTGCCAATCCAAAAGGTTTTGGCTTTGTGGAGCTAGATAAGGGTGGCAAAGATTTAAGGTTATCTTCGCAACAGATGAAACTTGTTTTCCATGGTGATAAGGTTAAGGTCCGATTGCTCAACCGTAAATTGGACGCCGAAGTCGTTAAGGTTATCGAAACCGTTAAAACCGTTGTTGGACGACTCCATCTAGATGGCCAATATCCTTATGTAGTGGTTGACGATAGAAGGATTAAACACAATATTAAAATCACAAAACTATTAAAGGAGTGTATGGACAACCAGGTAGTGATTGTTGAGATTTTATCTTCGCCTACCCTTGACTCTGATGCCACAGGCAGAGTGACTGATATTCTTGGTACCTATCTAGACGAAGGCGTGGAGATAGATTCAGCACTTCACCGTCATCAAATTCCATCTACGTTTAGTAATGATGCGTTGTCTGAGTCAAAGAAATTACCAGATAAAGTTCTTTTGAAAGATAAAAAAGGTCGGGTTGATATAACCCACCTTCAATTAATTACGATTGATGGTGATGACTCCAGAGATTTTGATGATGCTGTATATGCTGAACCCTCTGAAAATGGCTGGAAGCTTATCGTTGCGATTGCCGATGTTTCTCATTATATTAAGGAAGGCTCAGCTCTTGATATTGAAGCCTTTGATCGAGGTAACTCGGTATATTTCCCGCACCGAGTTATTCCGATGCTTCCGGAGGCAATATCGAATGGCTTGTGTTCTTTGAATCCAAATGTAGAAAGACTCTGTATGGCATGCGAGATGAATATCGATTC
>CAXDLF010000086.1:0-5134 GCA_963989885.1 uncultured Gammaproteobacteria bacterium | reverse complement strand
CTTTTTTTTTTCAAGCAGAAGACGGCATACGAGATCAGCCTCGGTCTCGTGGGCTCGGAGATGTGTATAAGAGAAAGCTTAAAAGCATTACCAAGGTTGCTATGCGCCTCAGTGTAATCTGGTTTAATAGCGATTGCTTTCTCATAACTCTTAATCGCGTCATCCAGTTGACCGAGTTCCTTGAAAGTATTTCCGAGGTTGTAGTGCGCGTCAGTGTAGTCCGGCTTAAGAGTAAGTGCTTTCTTATAACACTTGACTGCTGCATCCAGCTGACCGAGCTCCCTATGAGTGACGCCGAGATTGTAATTGACCTCAGTGTAGTCGGGTTTGATAGCGAGTGCCCTTTCAAAGTTCTCAACCGCAACATCAAGTTGGCCGATTGCTTTGTAGCAAACACCACTGATATTGTAGAGTAATGGCTCCTTTGGATAGTCTTTGATTAAGGTTTCAAGGCTATCAAGGGCTTCTTGTATCTGACCATTGGAATAGAGCGTAATAACAGCTTTAATTTCAGTTTGTGGTGGGCCTACTGCACTCATCTTGATGCTCTATATTATCTATACTTCCTAATGTTCCACATAAATGTGATCTGGTTCTAATCCATTTTGATATCTGTCATACATGGTCACATAGGCAGACTCGAGATGTCGTGTAAACAGCGGAGTGTCATATAACGGTGCTGTAGGTAAATTATCGACTAATTTATCCTTGATGATTTTCAATTTCTCTGGATTGGTTGCCAGCTCTATGGCAAGTGACTCGTATTGCTCTTGGGTGGTGGTGATCAATTCCGGTAAATTGACAGCTGTCAGGACACTTGCCGCCACTCTACTGGCATAAGAGCTGCCGATACAAGTGAGCACCGGCAATCCCATGCGCAGCGCATCACTGGCGGTAGTCCCTGCATTGTAAGGATGAGTGTCTAGAAAAAGATCAGCAAGTCGGTATCTTGCCAAGTACTCGGGTATAAGCAATTGTTCTCCAAAAATAAGCCTGTTAGAGTCAATACCTCTGAGAGCTATTTCTTTAGTCAAATTTGTTTTTGTCGATTCATTGTTTGCATAAATTATTAATACGCTGTCATCGACTTGTTCAAGTATACGTCCCCAGCTATCAAAAGTAGCGGGAGTAATTTTAAAGGCATTATTAAAACAACAGAATACGAACCCTGTCTCAGGGAGTCCAAGATCTTGCCGGGTAAAAATAGTCGCTGGGAGAGATAGTTTTGAATCATTGACTTGAAAACTTGGCAGGTAAACGATTTTTTCTGAAAAATATTTTTGATTTTCTTGAGGAATGATGGTTTGATCTGCAATCAAATAGTCCATATAGTCTGCCGCCATTGTTCCAAGATAACCAATATAACCGATTTGTATCGGCGCTGCCGACATGGCAAATATTCCAGTTCTACAGTTTGCGGTATATCCTCCCAAATCCACAGCAATATCAATCTCCAAAGACCTTGAGAGCATCGCCACTTCTTTATGCGACATCGTGTGTACATCATGAAAACGATCCACCCCTGCCTTAATCCGCAGATTCATTTCATCCTTTGTATCTGGACCAAAAGAAAACGCATGGATCTCAAATCGTTCTCTGTCGTGCAGTTCGTAAAGCTCTGCCGTTAGATGTGAGACGGGATGATTTCTGAAGTCTGCAGAAAAATATCCTATACGGATCTTTTTGTGTTTCGGGTAAGGCTCAATTTTTGGCAAAACATGACTCTGTGGATACCTCTCCCTAGCGTAGATTTCAGCGGTTCTCCTTTGAATCTCGGGATCGTCAATCAGTGCCAGCAGAGCAAATGGACTGATAGTCTTTTCGCTATTATTGATTTTATTCGTTAATTCATTAAGGTGGTTGTCTAGATCATCCCAGAGACAAAGATGCATTTTGGTATGTAATAAATTACCTAACATCCAATCTAAGTCGGGATCAAGGGCAATAGCGCTCTCATAGCTTGCCAGCGCTTCATCCAATCGCTTGAGATCTAAAAGTACATTCCCACGATTCGCATATGCATCAGCATAGTCCGGTTTAAGGGCTAGCGCCTTCTCATAAGACTCAACTGCAGCCTCCAGCTGATCGAGATTCTTGAGTGTGACGCCAAGGTTATTATGCGCCTCAGCGTAGTCCGGTTTAACAGCTACTGCCTTTTGATAACTTTTAACGGCGTCATCCAATTGACCAAGATCCGAGAGAGTATTGCCAAGGTTATTATGCGCGATCGCGTGGTCTGGTTTAAAGGTGAGTGCTTTCTCATAACTCTTGATCGCGTCATCTAGTTGACCAAGCTCCCTATAAGTGACTCCGAGGTTGTAATTAACCTCGGTGTAGTCCGGTTTGATAGCGAGCGCTTTCTCAAAGCTCTGAACCGCAATATCCAGTTGGTCGATTGCTTTATAGCAAACACCGCTGATATTGTAGAGTAATGGTTCCTTAGGATAGTTTTTGATTAAGCTTTCAACACTATCGAGCGCTTCTTTTATCTGGCCGTTGGAGTAGAGCGCAATAACAGCGTTAATTTCAGTTTGTGGCGGGCTTACTGCGCTCATCTTGATACTCAATTAGGAACTGAGTTCTTTAAGAGCAATGTCAAGGTTATTTTGCGCTAAAGCGTAATCTGGATTAATAGTAAGAGCTTTCTCATAAAACTTAACTGCATCATTCAGTTGACCGAGTGCCTTAAAAGCATTTCCGAGGTTGTTATGTGCCTCAGCATAGTCTGGCTTGAGGGTTAGTGCCTTTTCATAAGATTCAACCGCAGCATCCAGTTGACCATGATCCTTGAGTGTGATACCGAGGTTATTATACGCGTTCGCATAATCTGGATTAATGGTGAGTGCTTTCTCAAAAGACTTAACCGCAGCATCCAGTTGACCGAGCTCCCTGAGAGTGACACCAAGGTTATTATGTGCCTCAGCATAGTCTGGATTAACAGCAAGCGCACTCTCATAAGACTTGACGGCAGCTTCCAGTTGACCAAGTCTATGGAATGCAATACCGAGGTTATTATGTGCCTCAAAGTAGTCTGTATTAATAGCGAGTGCCTTCTCATAAGACTCAATCGCAGCATCCACTTGGCCTAGCTCTAGAAGCGCAGAACCAAGATTATTATGCGCCATTTCAAATTCAGGCTGATAAGCTACTGCCCACTCAAAATGATCAACAGCGTCGTCTAACTGACTGCGCTCTAGAAAAATATTGCCCAAGTTATTATGCACGTTAGGGTACGCATGTTTGATAGCTAATGTATCCTCATAACACTTTATCGCAGCATCCACTTGACCAAGTTCTTTGAGCGTAATACCAAGGTTGTATTGCGCTTCAGTGTAGTCCGGCTTAAGAGCCACTGCCTTCTCGAAACTCTCAACAGCATCATTCAGCTGGTCAATTTTTTTATTGCAAGCTCCGCTGATATTGTAGAGTAGTGGCTCATTGGGATAGTCTTTGATTAAGGTTGCTGCGCTATCAAGGGCTTCTTCTATCTGGTCGTTGGAATAGAGCGCAACAAGAGATTGAATTTCCGACTTTGATGGTTTTAGCTGATCTTTAGCTTGTTCTAATGCCAATAGTCCATTTTTTGCTTCTTTATTATTTGGTGAAGCTTCAAGAATCTCTGTAAAAAGTTTTCGTGCTTCTTCAGTGTTGCCCTTCTTTGCAATTTTTTTTGCACGTACTAAAAGTCTTTGAGTTTTTATTGTCATTTAAGGAACTTTTATTGTAGCTAAAGTTTTTCAGTTTGACGTAGTAAAGTCAATAGATAGTCCATTTCTTGAATTTTCTTCAGAAGTTCAGTCAAATAATTATACACATCAAAAGAATACACTATTTATCTCTTAAAATTGAGCACCGTAATTAAAATTATGCAAGTATAAACACAAGGAATTAAACTTGTTCGAATCAACAAAATATATTAGGTATTATCATGCTTAAAGTAGAACTGAATTCCTATATAGAACAAAATTAAATGTTTAGATTCTTCACAAGCAAAAAATGGTTTCTCTGGGCCTATCTTGGCTCGACAGCAATCTTATCATCGTTATGGTTATCAGTACAAATTGATGTAAAAATCAATGAATGGTTTGGTGGCTTTTACGATATGATTCAAAAAGCATTAGGATCACCAAATGCAATTACAATGTCAGAGTATTTGGATGGTCTATACAGTTTTGGTAAACTTGCCGCCTTGTGGATTGTATTAGGACTTGCTACCTCATTTCTTACTTCACACTTTTTGTTTAGATGGCGAACATCAATGGTTGAGTATTATCATAGCGTATATGATAAAGCTCGCACTATTGAAGGTGCATCGCAACGTGTACAAGAAGACACAATTAGGTTTTCACGAATAATGGAAGGCTTGGGAACAAGTTTCATTGAATCAGTGATGGTATTAATTGAGTACTTTCCGTTATTGATGGGTTTATCAGTTGGTATTCCTATTATGTGGTTTGGTGACTGGTCATATGGATTGGTTTCTGGTGCACTTATTTGGGCTGTGGGTGGAACAATTTTAATGATTGCGCTAGCCTGGATATTAAGACTTGTAGGTATTGAATATGATTTACAGAAAAGGGAGGCCGCTTATCGCAAAATACTTGTTATAGCAGAAGACGATGGAAGCATAAGACCAAAATCATTAGAAGAGCTATTTGATGGAGTCAGAAAAATTCATTACAAAAGTTATCTGTTTTATTTGTATTTCAATATTGGAAGGCTTGCATACTTACAAGCTAATGTTTTGGTCGGATATATTTTCTTAGCACCTGCAATAGTCGCTGGAGTAATGACGCTCGGAGTAATGCAACAAATACTAAGAGCATTTAGTAGAGTAGAAGGGTCGCTTCAATATTTGTTTAATGCATGGCCAACGATTATAGAATTAGCTAGTGTTTATAAACGTCTAATAGAGTTTGAACGACGCATCGATTCAATCTCTGAAGGTGAAAAAGAAGGAATATGACAAATGCACGATTATTAAGGAATGCGAGACTTGAATATTCACCAGTAAGTCAAAATAAGCTATATCTTTTCTCATTATCACATACATTAACCCTGTCTCTTATACACATCTCCGAGCCCACGAGACCGAGGCCTGATCTCGTATGCCGTCTTCTGCTTGAAAAAAAAA
>CAXDLF010000085.1:0-5138 GCA_963989885.1 uncultured Gammaproteobacteria bacterium | reverse complement strand
CGACCACCGAGATCTACACCTAAGCCTTCGTCGGCAGCGTCAGTTGTGTATAAGAGACAGAAGTACTATTACCCAACAACTCATCAAGAATACTTTGCTTTCAAATGATAAAACTTTATCCAGAAAAATCGATGAGGCATTGATGGCAATGTTGATGGAACTCAATTATGATAAGAATTATATTCTTGAGCGTTATATGAATACGGTATATTTGGCACAGCAAGGCTCGATAGCGGTCCATGGTTTTGCAGGTGCTAGCAATTTCTATTTTGGCAAGAATGTTCAGGATTTAGATTTAAGAGAAATGGCAACTCTTGTTGCATTATTAAAAGGTCCATCCTATTACCATCCAGTCAAGCACCCTGATCGTTTAAATATGAGGGTAGACATGATATTGTCGATGCATAAAAAGTATAAAAAAATTATCCAATGAATATACTCGCTGTTGATACGTGTACCGAAGTTGCATCAATAACTTTGTACTCTTCTGGCATAAAAACAAGTAGAAAGCTTTCTGATATTGCTAAAAGTTCAGGTCATATTTTGAAGTTATGTGATGAGGTTTTTAGTGAGGCTGATATAAAACTAAGTGAAGTTGATTTTGTAGCCTACACTAAAGGACCTGGAGCTTTTACTGGCGTTAGAATGTGTATTGGAGTTGTTCAGGGATTGTCTCTTTCTTGCAATCTCCCTACTTTGGGTTTCTCCACTCTGGAGTTGCTTGGTTATAGAGCTTCTAGGAAATTTAATACACAAAAAATAGCGACTGCTATTGATGCCAGAATGGGAGAGATATATTGGGCAATTTATTTAGAAGGTTTAGTCAAAAGTGAGAAAATTTGTAGACCAGAACAGGTTGACAAGTTAGGTGCTGAATTTGTAGGTGTTGGAAATGGATGGAAAATCTACAAAGATTCACTGATTAAAGCGAGTGAAATTAAGTGTATAGAGCCGGAATTTTATCCCGATTCTTCTGATCTTGTTGATTTATCAATATTGTCTATTGATTTAGGAAAAAAAGCGACACATAAGTTGCCACAGCCGACTTATTTACGAAACAACGTGGCGCAAAAGTCATTAAAATAAATCCTTTTATTTTTGCTAAGGTTTAGTTATGTGGAAGTGGATTCAAAAACAAGCTTCACCTAGGATTTTCTATGAAACAACCAACAAGTTAATTCCTTGGTTTTTCTGGCCTTTTATTGTATTAATTGTTATAGGATTGTACTGGGGTTTAGTGCTTGCACCAGCCGACTATCAGCAAGGTGAAAGTTTTCGAATTATTTACATTCATGTTCCCAGTGCTTGGATGTCTATGTTGGTCTATTTTATTATGGCAGTTGCTGGGGGTATTGGTCTGATATGGCAAATTAAGATGGCCGAAGTTGTCGCTAAAGTTTCAGCTCCAATTGGTGCTACTTTTACGTTGATTGCTCTTGTTACTGGCGCTATTTGGGGTAAGCCAATGTGGGGGACTTGGTGGGTTTGGGATGCTAGATTGACATCTGAACTTATTTTGTTATTTTTGTATCTGGCATATATTTCCTTAAATAACGCTTTTGATAACCCTAAAACTGCCGCCAAGGCCAGTTCTATTTTAGCGATTGTTGGTTTAATTAATCTTCCAATCATTCATTACTCAGTCAATTGGTGGAATACCCTTCATCAAGGTTCAATGTTTAATGATATCTCAAATCCTTCCATACATCCAGATATGCTTTGGCCGTTACTTATTATGGTTTTAGCATTCCAGTTTCTTTACGGTGTTCTTGCGTTAATGAACGCTAGAGATGAAGTGTTGGTTCGCGAACAAAATTCACGCTGGGTTCATGCCGTTGTAACAGGAGAGCAGTCATGAACTTAGCTGAAACATTATCTTTCTTGCCATATGGTCAGTATGCTCTTTATATTTGGCTTTCTTACGGAATAACCTTTATTTTAATTGCTGGATTATTTGTGCGTGCTTCATTTAACTACAAAAAAATACGCATCCAATTAAAAAACAAGTACGCAAGAGAGAATGACTAAACGTCAAAATCGTATGATACTAGTTGCACTTCTTGTGTTCGGAGTTAGCTTGGCGGGTTACTTTGGAATTAAGGCTTTCAATGATAATTTGCTTTATTTTTTTACACCAACGGACGTTTTGGATGGCAAGGCTCCTCAAGGAAAAAGTTTTAGGATTGGAGGATTAGTTCAACCAGGAAGCGTTTTTAGAGATGGCCTGCTTGTTTTCTTCACATTGACAGATAACAAAAAGACCATCGATGTACAGTTTGAAGGAATATTGCCTGATCTATTTAGGGAAGGGCAAGGTATAGTTGCGACAGGTTCAATTTCTCCTAAAAATGTTTTTAGAGCGACCGAAGTTTTGGCTAAGCATGACGAAACCTATATGCCTCCTGAGGTTGCTGAAGCTTTGCAGAATTCTGGTACAGGACAATGAAAAAACTCGTGCCACTCTTCTTATTTGTCGTTATAACTGTCTTTCTTTATTTCAGTCTTAATACTACCTCAAGTACACTTCCTTCACCATTGTTAGGAAAAATGTTTCCTAGCATCGAAGCCAAGGATTTCTATTCAGATGAATCGGTTTTGTTGACAAACCTCTTTAATGAAAAGATTTCTCTGGTTAACGTTTGGGCTTCATGGTGTGTTACTTGTCGACAAGAACATCAAATGATGATGAAGATAGCAAATAACAAAGATCTGCAATTAATTGGCATCAATTACAAAGACAAAAGAGTTGATGGTGAAAGATATTTAGAGATGATGGGTAATCCTTTTGATGTTATCGTTTTTGATCCAATTGGCAAGATAGGGATTGAATTAGGAGTCTATGCAACACCAGAGACTTTTTTAGTCGACCAAAAGGGTGTAATCTTATACAAACATATTGGAGCAATTGATTCTCAAGTCTGGGAGCAAGGTTTTATTCCACATATAAAGAAAAAAGTTATCTAAGCAAGAATTTAATATTAATTAAATTACATTAATTATGCAAATTTATTGGATATTTTTAACTGAAAGTCGCTTGACAGCGGGGTTTAATAATGGATAATCAAGTTAGAGATTAGACATAATCTTTGTACGAATCTAAGGGTTTTCAATAACATAAATTCAAAACATAAGGAGTGAAAAAATGAATAAATCAGATTTAGTCGCAGCTATTGCTGATGGCTCAGGTCTAACCAAAGCTGATGCAGGTCGTGCTCTGTCAGCTGCAACAGGTGCAATTTCAGATGCACTAGCTAGTGGAGATAAAGTTTCCATCACAGGTTTCGGTAGTTTTTTGGTTAGAAGTCGTGCAGCTCGCACAGGACGCAACCCACAAACGGGTGCAGTTATCCAAATTTCTGCTTCAAAAGTTCCAGCATTTAAAGCAGGTAAATTATTAAAGGAATCAGTTAACTAAGCAGATTTTTTGTCAGTATAATACGCCCGATTCCAAAAAAGAATCGGGCATTTTTTTTGGGCGCTTAGCTCAGTTGGGAGAGCATCGCCCTTACAAGGCGAGGGTCACAAGTTCAAGTCTTGTAGCGCCCACCAAAAATTGGGGTGGTAGTTCAGTTGGTTAGAACGCCTGCCTGTCACGCAGGAGGTCGCGGGTTCGACTCCCGTCCACCCCGCCAAAATTGGTTGACAATATGTTAGGTACAATTAGACGAAAATCTAAAGGCTGGATCGCTTACCTTATCGTAGGTCTTATTGCTGTGCCTTTTACATTGTTTGGGATTCAGCAGTATATTGGAGGTTCTGCGAACTCTGTTATTGCAATAGTTGATGGTGAAGAAATTACCGTGAACACTTATTATCAAGAATTTAACACTCAACAAAGAAATATACAACAGCAGCTTGGTTCATCTTATTCTGCTGAGATTGATTATGCCCTCAGACAATCAATTATTGATTCGTTGATTAACGAAAAATTATTAGAGAATTTCACTAATTCTATGAAGCTAGTAACTCTGGATGAAGAGGTACGTTCATCGATTCGATCAAACCCTGTTTTTCAGGTAGACGGTGTTTTTTCTGAAGACCGTTACCTACAAATACTGAGATTAAATAATTTCACTCCGCTTGCTTACGAGTTAGAGCAATCAAAATCAATGTCGCTTGATCAAATTAAAAGAAATTTGAATAATTCTGCTTTTCTATCTACTGTTCAGATTGAACAACTCAATGACTTATCTTCGCAGCAACGAGAAGTATCCTTCGTCGTTTTAAATACCGAAAAATATAAGGACCAGATTGTTGTTAATCAAAATCAAATTTCTGAATACTTTGATAATAATAAATCAAACTTTATAGAAGGTCGTAAAGTCCAGGTTGATTTTGTTGAATTGTCGTTAAACAATATTGAACAGCAGATTGATCCTGATAATGAAACTCTTCAGGAACTCTATATAGAGAATGAAGAACTCTATACAAATCCTGAACAAAGAAGAGCTCAACATATCTTGCTTGAAGATGAAAGTAGTGCAATTTCCGTATTAAAAGAGATTGAGGAAGGCGGTGATTTTTCTGAATTGGCAAAGATACATTCTAAAGATATTACTTCCAGTGAGGAAGGTGGTGACTTGGGTTTTTTCGAAAGAGAGCTCATGGTTCCAGAGTTTGACAAAGTTGTTTTTGATATGAATGTTGGTGATATCAGTAATGTTGTGAAGACGGATTATGGGTACCACATCATTAAGCTTAATGAAATACAACCAGCTACCTTGCAGTCCTTTGAAGAAGTTTTAGAACAATTATTAGCATTACACAAGAAAAACGTCAATCAAAAAGCACTCTATGAATTGCAACAGGAACTTGGCAATTTGGCATACGAGGAATCTATCGATGTGGTTTCAGATCAGCTAGACCTTGAACTTCAAACTTCTGACTTTTTCTCAGAATATAGTACTGAATATGACGAAGTTTTCGTGTCCACTGCATTCAGTGATATTGTTTTAAATGATGGGGAAAATTCTGATGTCATAGAATTAAGTAAAGATAGATTTATTGTTATGCGTCTTGTAGATCAGCAGCCTGAACGCCAGAAAGAGTTAGATGAAGTTAAAGATCAGATAGTAGATATTTTAAGAAATCTAGGCGCAAAACAATTGATTGATGATTTAGCTCAAACTATTTCTTCT
>CAXDLF010000084.1:0-5209 GCA_963989885.1 uncultured Gammaproteobacteria bacterium | reverse complement strand
TGATACGGCGACCACCGAGATCTACACCTAAGCCTTCGTCGGCAGCGTCAGATGTGTATAAGAGACAGCTACATTGGCCATATTCATCATATGAAAATCAAATTATTGGTATTAAATTGGTATTATATTATATATTTTACGTATAAAACGATAATCTTCAAAAAAAACATTATTAGGAAAGCAAAAAAAAGTCTTCATCTAGAAAATAATGGTGGAATAAGAATTACATAAAAACACATTTGCTTTTTAATCGCCATCTGTTATATAATACCTCTATATTACCAATTATAGCTAAACTATTTACGCACTAGTTGTGAGTTTTAGTCTATTTAGATAAAGAGAACTGAAGATGAGCACAACTGGTTTCGTGATTAAAACTTCAATCAATTCAAAGAATCACTTTTGTTCAAAGTTGATAAATAAGACAAATCAGCCAATCGAGAATTTTCTTTTATGCTTCAGTATGCTTGCACCAGTTAAGGTTGTTGAAAATTGTACTATTATTAATAGTATCGGTGGATATATAGAATTAACCCACCCTCAGTTTTTCATTTTAAATCCAGGTGATGAATGGAGCTTTAAATATTCCTATCAGAAGTCTAGGCATAAGCCTATGAATTATAGATGGGCTCCTCAGGGCTGTTTTTTAAAAACACATAATGGAGACACAATCAGTTTAAAAGTTATTGATTTGGATTTAAAAAGAATCTCCTCCGTGGCACCAACCCCCAATATTCCAGAACATAAAATAAACTATAAATCACTACGATTGGTGCCACACCCTTATTCATGGTCTCCAAGTGCAGGAGTATGCAATTTATCTGCACCAATTAATGTCTTCTTTGAAGATAATCAAATAGTCAATAGTGCCTATAGCTCAGCTATGAATCTTAACAACCGATTAAATCTTAATTTTTTTCCTGATACTGTAAATGAAGATAGTGACAAGGCAACAACTTCAGTAAAGTTGAAAATTAAGGAGTTCGAAGTCGAATCTTCTTACCGGATTACAATTACTAGTGACGTTATAGAAATTAATGCAGGAGACGAGATTGGGATTTATTATGGCCTTGTCTCTTTAATGCAATTAGCTCAAACCTATCATCAGCTAGTTCCATGCGGTTCAATTTTTGACCAACCTCGTTTTACTTGGAGAGGACAGCATTTAGATACAGTTAGACACTTTTATTCAGTGGATAGTGTATTGAAGTTACTTGATTTAATGAGCCTCTTTAAACTGAATAAGTTTCATTGGCACGGGACGGATGATGAAGCCTTTCGTTTTAAATTGGATGGGCATCCTGAGATTGCTACTTCAACCGCCAAAAGAGGAAACAACTTGCTAGTGCCCCCTGTTTTTGGCTCAGGACCAGAGGCAACTGGGGGTTGTTATGATAGAGATGACATTCAAAAAATAATTAATAGGGCATCAAATAACTATATTGAAGTAATGCCTGAGTTTGATCTGCCGGGACATAACTTGTCGTTAGTTAATCTGTACCCAAGAACGCGCGATCCTGAAGATAAGAGTTGTGAGGTATCCGTTCAAGGGTACATAGAAAATACAATTAATCCAGCTATGCCAGAAACAATTAGGCTTACTGAATCGTTAATTGATGATTTGTGTAGCATGTTTCCAGGTGAGTATATTCATTTAGGAGGTGATGAGGTTGCGCCGGAAGCTTGGAGCAAATCTCCTGCAATTGAGAATCTTAAGAATGAGCGTAATCTTAAAAATAGTAAAGACGTTGCCTCTTGGTTCATTAATAAACTTTCTAAGAGGGTTGAACTTAATAATAAAAAAACAGCCTCATGGCAGGAGGCTGAAGATGGTAATCACCATGATGAAAAATCAGACAAGCTTTTATTTTCTTGGCAGAATCTGGAGTCTGGTTTTAATCTAGCAAGACAAGGTTATCAAGTGGTTTTATGTCCAGCTGAGCATATGTATTTTGACATGGTGCAAAGTAGAAATTATGCAGATCGTGGAGCAAATTGGGCTTCAGTGCTACCATTTGAGAGCACAGTCGATTGGCAAATTATTCCTGAAAATGAACCTGAACTTGAAGCAAAAATAAGAGGAATTCAAGGACATCTCTGGTCTGAAACAATTCTTAAAGATGATGAAATGGAGTCCATGTTATGTCCAAGAATTCTGGGACTATCAGAAAGCGCATGGACAAATCAAAACAATAGACGCAAAGGTAGTGAATTGAATGATTTGGTATTGAATAGCTATAGAGATTTATTTAAAAAAATTGGTTGGCGCTTTTATAATTCGGAGAATTTTGATATGATGTCAGATCCAGCAAAGAATAAGGAGGCTTTATTTAATGAGTGATTTGTTGCAAATGTTGAGACCAAAAACTAAAGCACAAACAACAACTCTTTTTGCATGGGCTCTAATTGCTCCGGCATCGATATATATGTTTTTGATAGTCGTGTGGCCATTAGTCGAAACATTTCGCCTTTCCTTCACAAATTCAAATTTAGGTACCTTAATAGAGGGTGCAGATTATGTCGGTTGGGCTAACTATGAAAAAGCAATGAGCAGTAGAAAATTTCCTTCAATTGTTACGCGGACTTTTTATTGGATGTTTCTTTCTGTTGGTTTGAAAGTAATTTTAGGTCTGATTGGGGCAACATTATTAGCAAGCAATATTAGAGCTAGGGGCATATTTCGCGCTCTTGTTATGCCACCTTGGATCATTCCTATAGCAATAGGTTGTTTTGGTTGGTTGTGGTTATACAATGGTCATTTCGGCCTGCTTTCAAATTTTGCGGAAATGATTGGTTTAACTGATGGACCATTCAGCTTTTTGGGCTACAAGCAAAGTGCTTTTTATTCAGCGGTTGTGACCGATGTTTGGATTGGAACGCCGATGGTTACCTTGTTCTTTTTAGCTGCCATGCAGGGCGTCCCAAGAGATTTGTATGAAGCCGCTTATGTCGATGGCGCCTCTCGTTGGTATCGCTTCCGCAGAATCACAATGCCGCAAATTATGCCTACTGTTATTACGATGGCTTTACTCTCTGCCATCTGGACGTTTAACTCTTTCGAAATTATTTGGATTTTGACCGAAGGCGGTCCTCGTGGTGCAACCACCACGCTTATAATAGATACCTTCAAGACAGCTATATTTAGCTATAAATTTGGCGCAGGAGCCACAAGAGCAGTACTTGTTGTTCTCATTTTAGGTGTATTCTCACTCATCTATCTAACTGTTCTAGGAAGAGTTAGTAAAAAATACGGCTATGCTGGGGTAGCAAAATGATGGATAAATATTCACTGCCTCACAAGATTGCAATTTATTGTTCTATTGTACTATTCATAACATTTATGCTATTACCATTTGTTGAAATGTTTGTTGCATCATTAAGACCTTTAACTCATTTATTTAGCCGACCTGATGTTCCAGTCGGAGAGACAATGAGCTTTATTGATTTTATGAGCAGGTTTTGGTCAGATAAAATGAGTTTTCAGGCCTATAGAGATATGTGGGTAACAGTCCCACAACTAGGCCGATATATATTTAATAGTGTATTTTTAGCCACCGCGGTTACTATTTTCTCAATGATTTTTGTGGTTCCTGCTGCTTATGCCTACGCTCGCTTTAGCTTTCGCGGAAAATCAATTAGTCTGACACTGTTTTTGGCTGTCAATATGTTCTCTGGCGCGGTTTTGCTAATACCTTTGTATAAATTATTGAGAATGTATGGTTTATTAAATACATACTGGGCGATGATTATTCCAGGTGTTGCATTTCTTATACCACAAGGCATTTGGCTTCTGAAAACTTTCTTAGAAAAGATACCCTATTCGTTGGAAGAAGCGGCATTTGTAGATGGAGCATCACGCCTTTATACATTGCGTAGAGTGATTTTACCTCTAGCTGTGCCTGGTTTAGTTGTTGTTGGTGTTGCAATATTTATTGGCGCCTATGCGCAACAGTTTTTATTTGCAATTACCTTTAACCAAGAAAGAGACTACATGCCACTTCCAGCTGGTATATTCGAGTTTATTGGATACCAAAGAGTCTTGTGGAACGAAATGATGGCTGCCAGCCTTGTCGGAATTCTACCCGTGTTGTTCATTTTCCTGTTTATGCAGAAACATCTCATAGCAGGTTTAACATCAGGGGCAGTAAAGGAGTGAGAAAAAATTCTCACATAAACCGTTACCAGAAATATATAGATTTCTGATGACATGATGTAAAAATAAAGGAGAAGTAAAAATGAAATATATAAAACGAACACTCTTCTTACTTGTAATGGGCCTAGGATTAATGGCACCAGTACAAGCAGAAGAGATTCACATGATTATGTGTGGTGGCGAAATACGTGCCGCTGACCAAGCTGTTATTGCTGATTTTGAAGCTAGTCATGCTGGTGTTACAGTTAATGCAGAAGCAGTACCTTGGGGCACATGTCAAGACAAATCAACAACACTAGCTGCTGCTGGTGATCCGGTTGGTTTGGCATATATGGGCTCTCGTACCTTGAAGCAATTGGGTCGTAGTGGCTTGATTGTTCCAGTCAATATTCCAGAAGAACAGCAAGCAATGTACCAGCCTGGTATTCTTGCCACTGTTTCTGATGGTGGTCAATTCTGGGGCTTCCCACACGCTTTCTCTACTAAAGCGCTTTTCATCAACTGCGGTTTAGTTGAAGCAGCGGGTGAAGCTTGTGTTGCACCTAGAACTTGGACAGGACTTTACAATATGGCTAAGGCTGTTAATGACAATACCTCAGCTGCAGGTATTGGTATAGCTGCTAAAGACTTTGACAACACTATGCACCAATTCCTTAACTACCTATATAGTAATGGCGGTACTGTAAGCAATGCAGATACTGGTGAGATAACTTTCAACAGTCCTGAAGCCGTCGAGACACTAGAATTTTATGGTAAGTTGGCTGGTGTTGCACAGGAAGGCCCAATGGGGTATGAGCGTTCTCAACTGACTCAGTTATACAACGATGGTCAGATTGGAATGTACATTAACGGTCCATGGGGCGGTGGTCAACATAATGCCAATATTGCTGAGATAGTTGTACCAATCCCAGCTGGACCAAGTGGCGAAAGCGGAACATTGTTGATTACTGACTCAATTGCTGTATTCAAAGGATCTGGCAATGAAGACCTTTCAATGAAGTTGGCTGCTGCTCTATCATCTGGTGAAGCACAATATGATCTAGATAAGAGTTGGGG
>CAXDLF010000083.1:0-5257 GCA_963989885.1 uncultured Gammaproteobacteria bacterium | reverse complement strand
AAGAAAAAGATTGTTCAAGTGCTATATCTGGATTTTGATCGTAAACTTTCCCTAATTTTGCCATAGCCGGCAAGCGAGTAAACCCCTCTCTAAATCGTTGTACTCGTCCACCCTCATGGTCAACTGCAATCAGTAAGTCTGGATTAAGAATACGTATCGCACCAATAAGTGTTTTAATTTGATGAATATTTTGATAATTACGCGTAAATAAAATCACACCACCAATACTCGGTTTGACCAGTTGAGTTTTTTCTGCTTCGGTCAGTGTAAAACCTGACACATCCATCATGATTGGGCCTAGTTTCATTATCTAATCAATATAAGCTTTGACTTTATATACGAGCCATAATACCGGCACACCAATTAACGTGGTAATCACAAAAAATTCACTATAGCCAAATTGCATGACTATCGTACCTGAATATCCGCCAAATATCTTAGGTAATAGCGTCATCAGCGATGAAAAAACTGCATATTGCACTGCAGTAAACTGAATATTTGTCAAACTAGACAAGAAAGCAATAAACGCAGCGCCAGCAAGGCCGGCAGAGACGTTATCCATGGTAATAGTCACGTAAAGCCAGGTAATATCATGACCTACATTCGCCAGTACAACAAATAAAAGATTGGTGAATGCAGAGAGTAATGCACCTAAAAAGAAAACCTTAAACACACCGATCCTCATTGCCATAACGCCACCCAAAAAACCACCTGCAATAGTCATGAACAAGCCAAATGTTTTTGAAACTGTAGCAATTTCAACTTTGGTAAAACCTATATCTTGGTAGAAAATATTCGCCATAACGCCTAAAACGATATCACTGACACGGTACAAACCAATCACCGCTAATAATAGCATCGCTACACTCGTGCCGTACCGATTAAAGAAGTCTTTTACCGGCTCAATATAAGTACTATTAACCATTTGCTGGTTAACAATGTTAAGTTTAATTAAGATCCTTGCAGTAATATAAGCCCCCAAGACTGCTAAAACCATGCGTAGACTGCCTACAATAAAACCAGAGAGATGTCTGTTAGCAAAAATATCAGTTAAAATACCTTTAGCAGTTTTTACAAAATCTGCTGTTGCAATAAAAGTTAAAATAAAAGCTACAACAATTGATAAGAATAATAAGAAAAATCGCAAATAGTCTGTTGTGGAAAATTCTGTTTCTTTTCTTTCAGATTTAGGTTCATTAATAATCAATGTGGTAGCTACGCCAATTAACATAACACCTGCCATTATTAGATAAGTACCTGACCAAGCATCAAAACTATATATCTCTTTGGTTGAGCCTAAATAACTGGCAATAAACAAACCACCAGCGCCAGCAACCAACATACCAATACGGTAGCCTGCAATATAAGTTGCTGAAAGCATCGACTGTAAATCCATATCGGCTGATTCAATACGATAAGCATCAATAACAATGTCTTGTGTAGCTGATGAAAAGCCTAATAATACCGCACCGTAGGCCATTATTGTAAGACTATCTACACTGGCTCTTGGATCTACTGATGACATGAGTAAAATCGCACCCATAATAGCCAGTTGTGAAACCAGCATCCATGCACGACGGCGACCTAATGCCTTAGTAATAACTGGTAGAGGTAATCGATCAACCAGTGGTGCCCATACAAATTTAAAAGAGTAACCGAGTGCCGCCCAAGAAAAAAAAGTAATGGTTGATTTAACTACCCCTGCTTCATTCAACCAAAGACCAAGGGTGGAAAAAATAAGTAAAATGGGGACTCCGGCAGAGAATCCTAAAAACAACATTGTCATCACTCGAGGATGAATGAATAATTTTATACTATTAAAGAGGTTCATAGGCTTTTTCCTTTCGGTATTATGTTGCTCACTAATTACTCAATTATAATTACATCTTCACCAGATTGAATGCTTTCAAATAACTCAATCACTTCAGAATTGTGCATGCGAATACAGCCCTTTGATCCAGGCACACCAATCTGTGTATCATCAGGCGATCCATGAATATATATATAACGATTTTTGGTATTTCGATTATGTACCTCAACCCCATCTAACCAAAGTATTCGAGTGAGTATCCAATCCCTATCAGGATTTTTTTTGGCTAGATCAGCATTGTATATCTCGCCCGTTGGTTCTCTGTCAACCAGTACAGAACCCAATTCAAGATTGGCTCCAATTTTTTCAGCAATTTTAAATTTTCCTGTTGGCGTACAGTATGAACCCTCAATTTCACCTGTACCATTTATTGCTGTGCTAATTGAATAAGACTTTCCTTTATATTCAAGTGATTGTTCGGAAATATTGATAGTAATCATTTGGTTAATAATGCGATAGATTGAACTTGTGCAGTTTTAAAGAACATATCCATTTTGCTAACAGGTGTAATAAATCACTTTACACGCTTGTTTTTCAGTCCGCCTAAGACAATATGTCTAGACTACTATGTTCTTTTATCAATTACTATTATTGATAATAGCATTATTAATCTATATATAGTGTTATTGTGAACTGTATATTGCTACCAAGTATGACATCTTATTGACAGTTATATAGACAATTTTTTTGGAATGAATTAAATGAAACTTCTTAAAAAACTTTCTTATCCAGGTTCTGGATGGGCTCTGGGGTTCAGATCAGAAAATAAATGGATCAAGACTTTCAATGGATTGATTAAATTTAATGGTACAAAAGTTAAATCTGATACCCTCTTCGACCTTGCATCTCTGACGAAAGTTGTAGGGACCCTGCCTGCATGCTTTGTATTAATGAAAGAAGGTTCCTTAAAACTTGATAAAACCATCAATTATTATATCTCTAATGCTGGTTGGTTCAAAAATCCATCCCTTGGTGATGTTGAGATTCATAATCTTCTCACTCACTCAAGTGGACTACCAGCTTGGAAACCTCTTTTTGCCATTTCTAATGAACCAACAATACTTCATGCTAATGTTTTACAAACTGAAATTTCTAATCAGGGGAAACGACTTTACAGTGATCTCGGTTGGATAATTTTGGGACATCTCATTGAAAGAATATCAAATAGACCCCTTGATCAATTCATCTACGAAAATTTATTAAAACCTCTTGGAATGAAAAGGACTTTCTTTAATCCCATCTCACATAATGAGAAATTAAATTGTGCTGTAACAGAAGATTGTGGTTGGCGCAAAAAGATACTCCAGGGCATTGTACATGATGAAAACGCTTTTGCTTTTGGAGGTGTTGCTGGACATGCAGGTCTATTTTCAAACTTGGATGACATGATGATTTACATGGAATCATGGCTAAACAATTTAGAAACAATTGGATTACAAAATCAGGCAAGAAAGGTAACTCATTATTTTCAAAGTTTTAATGGGCTCCCGGCATATGGCTTGGGATGGAGGGCATTCCCAAGTTTAGAATTCTCAGGAACTGGAAACATAGAAGGTTCACTCGGACATACTGGTTACACAGGAACAAGTCTTTGGATGAATATTGATAATCAACAGTCTGTTATTTTACTTAACAATAGAGTTTATCCTTCACGTTTGCATACATGTAACTCTATAAATGAATTTCGTATAAAAATACATCAGCTTTTTTTTGATCAAAAACTCCATTTTTGTAATTTGTAAAGTTGATTTAAGACGATAAGGGGCAAAAGGTTCTTTGCTTGTTATAGTAATACATGAATTTTATTGATGGTTAAATAAAATGTTAAAAAACGTAATTGGGCTAATGAGCGGAACATCTATGGATGGTGTCGATGCTGCCTACCTAAAAACAAACGGAATAGATATTATTGAAACAGGTATGGCAATAACTTTACCCTACAGCGATAGTTTTAGAAATGAATTATCCGAAGTTGTTTCGAAGGGATTGTATTCAAAAAATGTTGAATCCCAAATTACTAATATTCATGCTGACGCAGTTAAACATTTAATTAAAAAAAATGGAGATGCGAGAGGTTCTGTTGACTTAATTGGTTTTAGTGGTCATACGATTTTTCATATTCCAAATGAAAAAAAAACTTTTCAAATTGGAGATGGAGCGATGTTAGCAGATTTAACAGGGATCGATGTAGTTAGTGATTTTAGAAGCAATGACATGATAAATGGAGGACAAGGGGCACCCATTGCACCAGTTTATCATCAAGTCCTTGCAACTAATCTAAAAAAACCAGTGGTTATTTTAAATATAGGGGGAGTCGCTAACATCACATATATTGGTGATGATGATCAGCTTATATCTTTTGATACCGGTCCAGGAAATGCTTTGATCGATGATTATATTTTTTTTCGCCTAGGTTATAGACAAGACACTGGAGGAAAGTTGGCTTTGTCTGGTAAACCAGACAAAAAAATTCTTGAATCTTTAATGGACCATGTATATTTTTCCTTAAATATCCCAAAATCATTAGACAGAAACCAGTTTTCATTTACTACTACCAATGAATTGTCTGATGCAGATGGGGCGGCAACTTTAACTGCATTTACAGCCGAATCTATTGCCAGAAGTATAAATTTTCTACCTAAAACTCCTCTCTTATGGCTTGTAACTGGTGGTGGGCGTTATAATGAGGCAATATTACGTGAGTTGAGAAGCAGACTTGGTAAAAACGTAAAAACGGTTGAAGAAGTAGGTTGGAAAGGTGATGCAATTGAAGCCCAGGCTTTTGCTTATTTAGCAGTAAGAAGTGTTTTGGGCTTACCTTTATCATTTCCTTCAACTACTGGCGTCAGGTCTCCTGTAAGTGGAGGGAAACTATTTTTGCCCTCCTAAAATCCTTAAAAAAAAGAATCTTTGCCAAGTATTATTCTTATTATTTAAATGCAAGACAAAAAATCAAATTCAAAATTTAATCATTTGCACAAAATGTCAATACTTGAAATTGTGCAAATGATGAATGAAGAGGATACAACAGTCGCAAGAACTGTAAAAAAATCTCTTCCCGAAATTACGGATGCAATAGAACTCATTGTTGATCAATTGAAAAATAACGGTCGCCTATTCTATGTTGGTGCTGGTAACAGTGGTCGTATTGGGGTAATGGACGCATGTGAATGTGTACCTACCTTTGGAACTCCACCTGAACTAGTCCAAAGTATAATTGCTGGAGGACAAAATGCTACAAATAAGTCTCAAGAAAATTTAGAAGACCGAACTGAAGATGGGAGGCTAGCGCTTAAAAAAGTTGCTCTAAATAAAAATGATGTAGTTGTTGGAATCTCTGCAAGTGGGACAACCCCTTTTGTCTTAGCAGCCTTGGATCTGTCTCTT
>CAXDLF010000082.1:0-5355 GCA_963989885.1 uncultured Gammaproteobacteria bacterium | reverse complement strand
AGCACAGGTTGAGCGAAAAATCGAGCCTTGTCACTGGAACCCTCAATATACGTACACTCAACAACATTTTTCTCACCATTAAGTGCGCGAACAAGAGACAAACAAAAACGTGCGCCAGCATAACTCATTGAAAGGGTAGCAGAGCCACCACCAGCCTTGGCTTCAACAACCTCAGTTCCTGCATTCTGAATACGCTCAGTTAGGCTGGCAGTTTCCTCTGTACTAAATTCACTACCAGACTGAGAAAGAAGAGGCAATATAGTTATGCCTGAATGCCCACCTATTACGGGTACATTTACATCTTCAGGGTTTAGGCCTTTTGCTTCGGAAACAAAGGTGCTTGAACGGATAATGTCAAGAGTCGTCACACCAAACAAACGAGCTGGATCGTGAACACCTTTTTCTTTTAAAACACCTGCAGCAATAGCAACGGTGGCATTAACCGGATTAGTAATAATACCAATTAAGGCTTTTGGACAATTATCAGCACAACTAGCAACAAGATTCTTAACAATAACTGCATTAATGTTAAAAAGATCAGCACGAGCCATGCCTGGCTTACGTGCAATACCTGCTGAAATTAATACAATATCAGCATTCTTTAGTGCAGGTGAGGGGTCTTCACCAGAATAACCGGTTACTTTTACAGCTGTTGGGATGTGACTGAGATCAACGGCAACGCCAGGTGTTAATGGAGCGATGTCATATAATGACAGTTCAGAGCCTGCTGGCAACTTTGTTTTTAACAATAAGCCTAGAGGTTGTCCAATACCTCCAGCAGCCCCCAAAACAGTGATTTTCATATTTATTCCCCCAATAAATTTAGTAAATAAGTAACTAGAGAAGATTATTCATCACAGTAATATTACTCACAGATATTTCTTGCGGACAAACAACCTCGCAATGTCTATGGTTAGAACAACTACCAAATCCCTCTAATTCCATTTGTCGAATCATATCTTTTGCGCGAGTATCACTCTGAACCTTACCCTGAGGCAAATAGTGTAGATGGGCAACCTTAGCCGCAACAAAAAGACTTGCCGAAGCATTTGGACACACAGCAACACAAGCACCGCAACCAATACAAGTTGCAGCGTCAAAAGCAGCATCCGCATCAACTTTTTTAACCAACTGTGAATTAGCATCAGGCGCAGATCCAGTATTTGTCGAAACATAGCCACCCGCCTGAATGATACGGTCAAAGGCATCACGATTAGTTAGCACATCTTTGATAACTGGAAAACTTTCAGCTCGGAAAGGTTCAATCCAAAGCTCGTTTTGTTCGGCATATTCACGCATGTAAAGTTGACATGTTGTGGTCGCTTTTTTCTCGCCATGCGGATAACCATTAATAACTAGCGAACAGGCACCACAGATTCCTTCTCGACAATCATAATCGAAAACGATACAGTCCTCGCCCTGATCAAGGAGTTGTTCATTAAGTTGATCCAACATTTCCAAAAAAGAGGTATCACTATCAATTCCATCGATCTGATATGTCTGAAAATCACCTTGACTCTGAGCGTTTTTTTGGCGCCATATATGGAGTGTAAAATTCATGTGTAATCCCTCACGCTTGGTTTGACAAATTCAAAATCCAATGACTCCTTGTTAAGTATTTCTCCCTCTTCTGAGTATTCCCATGCAGCAACATAGGCAAAATTATCATCATCCCTCTTTGCTTCACCGTCTTCAGCCAAATGCTCCATACGAGCATGACAACCACAAGACTCTTCACGTTCAAGAGCATCACGACACATCAACTGACCAAGCTCGATAAAATCAGCTACTCTACCAGCTCTTTCAAGGGTTTGGTTCATCTCGTTATCAACCCCTGTGACTTTGATATGTTGCCAAAAATCTATCTGAAGCGTCGCAATCTCTTCAATTGCAGATTTAAGAGCTCCTCTTTCCCTAGCCATTCCACAAGCTCCCCACAAGATTTGTCCCACTTTTTTATGATAATAATCAGGAGAATATTTCGGCTCTGGAGCTTTCATTAGTTTACTGATACGCTTCTTAACCTCATTCAATGTTTGCACAACTGCTGGATGATCAAGACCTATGGGTTCAAATTGATTTTTTGCCAGATAACTTGCAACGGTTCTCGGCGCAATGAAATAGCCATCAGCTAGACCTTGCATCAATGCCGATGCGCCTAAACGATTTGCACCATGTTCTGAAAAGTTAGCCTCTCCCGATGCAAACAAACCGTTAATTGTCGTCATCAGGTTATAATCAACCCAAAGACCGCCCATTGTGTAGTGTGGTGCTGGGTAAATTTTCATCGGCAATTCGTATGGGTTTTCACCTGTAATTCGCTCGTACATGTCGAACAAATTCCCGTATTTAGCGCTCACTTTATCTTTGCCAATTTTATTAATAATTGAAGAGAAGTCCAGATAGACGCCCAACCTTTTCCCGTTAATTTCGCTTGCAATGCCGCGACCCTCATCGCAAATACTCTTTACCGCTCTTGATGCAACGTCTCTTGGAACAAGATTGGCAAATGCTGGATATATACGTTCAAGGAAATAATCCCTATCTTCTTCCGGGATTTCTCTTGGATCTTTATTGCAGTCTTGGACTTTCTTTGGAGTCCAAATTCGACCATCATTACGAAGAGACTCACTCATCAATGTTAATTTTGACTGATTCTCGCCGGTTGGTGGAATACAAGTTGGATGAATCTGAGTAAAACTTGGGTTAGCAAAATACGCACCTTTTTTGTGTGCACGCCATGTTGCCGAAGTATTACAGCCTTTAGCATTAGTGGACAAGTAAAAGGCGTTACTGTATCCGCCAGTGCACATTACAACGCAATCAGCAGTGTGCGCTGAAATCTTACCACTAGCTAAGTCACGAACAACAATGCCACGAGCCTTACCATCGACTATAATCACTTCTTGCATTTCACATCTTGAGTGATGTTTCACTTTGCCAGAAGCTATTTCTTTGCTCATCGCGCTATAAGCACCAAGTAGTAGTTGCTGGCCGGTTTGTCCACGTGCATAAAAAGTACGTGAAACTTGCGCACCGCCAAATGAACGGTTAGCCAAATAGCCGCTATATTCTCTTGCAAAAGGCACACCTTGAGAAACAGCTTGATCAATAATGTTGCCACTTAGTTGAGCCAAACGATAAACATTTGACTCACGCGCTCTAAAATCACCACCCTTCATTGTGTCATAAAACAATCTTTGTGTACTGTCACCGTCATTTTGGTAATTCTTGCTGGCGTTAATACCACCCTGGGCAGCTATCGAGTGCGCTCTACGAGGGCTATCATTAAAGCAAAACGACTGCACGTTGTAACCAGACTCACCTAGAGTGGCACACAATGAGGCTCCAGCAAGTCCTGTACCAATAACAATAATATTGTATTTGGCTCTATTTTGAGGAGCGATTAAGGATAGTTCGACAAGATGTTTATCCCAACGCTTTTCTATATCACCAGTTGGTGTTTTTGAATTCAATTTAGTCATAGGACAATACTCAATGGAATAGAGGCAAAGCCAAGCATAATAACAATAACAATCAACCAAGCTAGATTTTGGTGCTGCCTGCTAGAAATACCAAAAGTTTGCAATACATTGGAAAGGCTATGATGTAAGTGTGCTGAAATCGCTATCATACCCAGAGCATATATCACCCACATCAATGGATTGGAGAAAATCAATACCATGTGTTGATAAAGGTTTGTCTCATCAATAGAAAGCATTTGTACGCTATGAATCACGATAAATAAAAATATCAGTGCAGCTCCTGACCAAGCAACAACTCTTGGTACAGCCCTAGGGTAACTCTTCTTGTAACCTATTCCTGCACTTTTATTGTTGTCAAGTTGGCGTGTAACAGCTACATAAATATGAAATACAATCGTCGACCCAAGTAAAGTCAATAAAACAGGATAAATCCAAGAACTATTGAGCCAAGAATAAAAAGCATTAAAAACCACTTCACCAGAATGGAAAGTTAGTACGCTCAATAAATGATATATGAGATAAACAAACCAAATTAGGCCAGCTATGGCCATCAATTTCTTAAGTAAGATAGTACGACTATTAGTAGAGTTCATCAAATTCTTCTTGAGGTTAAATAATAAGATTTATCTCAGTACTATTATTATATTTTAATCGACAGTGAGTATTTGTCTTAACTGCATTTGACGTTTATGTTTTTTACATTGTGAACTCATAAAGAAAGTGAAGAGTTTCATCTAATAAATGATTCGAATTATTAAGTATAGAAACTGAATTAAATTAACCTCATTTTCCTTGTTTTATGTATGCCTCCAAAGAATCATCCAGCGCTTCAAGCCATGGGGTGTGGTGTGGAGGAGACTGTGTACCTGTCATCAATGATGCGTGAGATTGGTCTCTAAAACCCATTATGTCGTCTTTTTTATTGTGTTTCCAGTCCATAAATGTACGATTAACGCCTTTAATATCAAAATCAGGGTAATCTGTTTCATCGATCAACATTTGCGTATACTCACCTTGAAAGTCAATTGCATATGCGGCGTCGTCCTGAGCTGTCTCACGCTCGTGCCACTCTTTAGTGTGTGATTGCATTTCCTCCAATGAAGGTAATTCAATCCTTCCAAGTATGACATCTCTAGCATACCAAGCCTGGGCATCAAACATATTAAAGGTATACCATTGGTCTTGCATTCCTAGGTATAGTAATTTTGGATTCTTCTCCCAAACAACACCCTTATACAAACCTAGTGGGTATAAGATATTGTTTGTTTTTAAGCGAAGCGAGTCGGGCAAAAACGGAAAATGGTGAAGATAGCCTGTACAAAGAATTATAGCGTCGACTTCCTTAGAACTGCCATCAGCAAAATAAGCAGTGTTACCGTCTACTTTAAGTAATGCTGGCTTCTCTTCCCAGTTATCTGGCCACTTGAAACCCATTGGGGCTGTACGGTAGCTACTGGTGATTGACTTTGCACCATATTTATAGCACTGGGAACCAATATCTTCTGCAGAATAACTGCTTCCAATAACGAGTAAATCTTGACCTTTAAACTCTAGGGCATCACGGAAATCATGTGCATGCAAAATTCTGCCATTAAAGTGGCTAAAACCCTCGTAATTCGGAACATTCGGAGTGGAAAAATGCCCGGTCGCTACGACAACGTAATCAAACTCCTCTGTATAACTCTGATCGTCTGTAAGATTATGAGCAGTTACTATGAAAGTATCAGTCTCATCAATAAATTCAACATTTCTAACGGCAGTATTGAATCTAATTTTATCCCTAACATTAGCTTTTATAACTCTGCCTTGGATCTGTCTCTTATACACATCTCCGAGCCCACGAGACCGAGGCTGATCTCGTATGCCGTCT
>CAXDLF010000081.1:0-5541 GCA_963989885.1 uncultured Gammaproteobacteria bacterium | reverse complement strand
AATGATACGGCGACCACCGAGATCTACACCTAAGCCTTCGTCGGCAGCGTCAGATGTGTATAAGAGACAGGTTAACTAATTCACATGTTTATACCGATAACAAGCTTTTTGCAACTCTAGATTCTACTATTCGCCGAGTTATTCTTCCAGCTGCAGGAGAAGCGGTTGTTGCAGATACGGTTGGTTTTATCCAAGACTTGCCTCATGAGCTTGTGGCTGCATTCAAATCAACTCTAGAAGAAACCCGTCAAGCTAATGTACTTCTTCACGTTGTTGATGCTTCAGATAACGATAGTGATGACAAAATAGAACAGGTTGAAGATATTATTGAACAAATAGGTGCACGAGAAATTCCGAGCATAATTGTGATGAATAAGATTGATGAAATGGGTGATTTTCATCCAAGAGTCAATAAAGACTACGCAGGAAATATAAACCGTGTATGGCTTTCAGCCCATACTGGAGAAGGTATCGATTTGCTTTATCAAGCTCTATCTGAACGTCTGAGTGGTATGATGACTTGTGCTGGCATTCAGTTAGATGTTCAGTCAGCTTATATTAGAAGTGAAATTCATAAAGTCGGTTTTATTCAGAAGGAAAAAATGAACGAATTTGGTCAGTGGCTACTTGAAATTAACGTTACTCGACACTATCTAAAGAGATTATTAGGTAAGCAAGGTGTTTCATTGTTATGGGAACAGAAATCGAAACAGAGTCAAATGGCCTAGAAAGGCAATCAGTACCTCTACTTCCACTTAGAGATGTGGTTGTTTTTCCACACACGGTTATCCCTCTTTTTATTGGTAGAAAATCTTCAGTTCATGCCATCACTCATGCCATGGAAGCAGATAAGCATGTTTTCTTGGTCACCCAAAAAGATGAAACTATTGAAGACCCTAAAAATGAAGACCTTCACAAGGTTGGAACTTTGGCGACAATACTACAGTTGCTTAAACTACCCGACGGAACCATAAAAGTATTAGTTGAGGGAGTTAAGCGTTCTAGAATTGAAGAGTTTGTTGACTTAGGACAGCATACAGAAGTTATTTTGAGTGACTGTGTATTGAGCTTTGAGGATGACACAGAAGTCAAAGCAATGATGCGTCTGGCTTTAGATAATTTTGAAAAATATATAAAACTCAGCAAAAAAATTCCGGAGGAAGTATATAAAGTACTTAAAGAGATTACAGACATTGAGCGTTTTAGTGATGTCATCATTGCAAACATTAATCTTAAAGTTGAACAAAAACAAAAACTTCTCGAGAGCGGCCTAGCTAAGGATAGATTAGAGGCAATTCTTACAATTCTTGAAGGTGAGCTAGAGGTCCTTGGTGCCGAACAAAAAATTCAGAACCGAGTTCGCAAGCAAATGGAATCTAATCAGAGAGACTATTATTTGAATGAACAAATGAAGTCCATTCAGAAAGAGCTTGGCACCCTTGATGATGAAAATGAGATTGAGGAATTGCAAGCAAGTATCAACAAAGCAAGAATGCCCAAAGAGGCTAAGAATAAAGCACAAGGAGAGCTCAATAAGTTACAGAGAATGTCTTCTCAATCTTCTGATGCCTCTATCATAAGAACTTATATCGAGAATTTATGTTCAGTGCCTTGGAGTAAAAAGACGCGAATCAGTCAAGATTTAATTAAAGCGCAAAAAATATTGGATGACGATCACTATGGCTTAATCAAGGTTAAGGAGCGAATCTTGGAACACTTGGCTGTTCAAACTCGTGTTACCCATAATAAAGCAAATATTCTTTGTTTAGTTGGCCCTCCAGGAGTTGGGAAAACTTCGTTGGGAGAATCTATTGCCAGATCGGTAAATCGGAAATATATTCGAATGGCACTTGGTGGAGTGAGAGACGAGGCAGAGATTCGTGGTCATAGACGAACCTATATAGGTGCCATGCCAGGCTCAATTGTGCAAAAAATGCAAAAAGTTAAAGTCAAGAATCCTCTTTTCTTGTTGGATGAAATCGATAAAATGGCGTCTGACTTTAGAGGTGATCCTGGATCAGCAATGTTAGAGGTGTTAGATCCTGAACAGAATCATACATTTAATGACCATTACTTAGAGGTCGATTATGACCTATCACAGGTAATGTTCGTGGCAACTGCAAACTCTCTAGACCTACCGCAAGCACTGATAGACCGTATGGAAATAATTCAGATTTCTGGATATACGGAAGATGAAAAATTACAAATCGCTAAACAACATTTGATTGCAAAGCAGATGAAAAATAATGGTGTCAAAAATAGCGAAATTGTTTTTAAAGATTCCGCAATAATGGATATTATCCGATATTACACTAGAGAGGCTGGTGTCCGTAACCTTGACAGAGAAATTGGTAGTATCTGTCGAAAGGTAATTAAGGATATAACTCTGAAAAAGCGTAAGGCAAAGGCAATAATTAATTCCAAAAGTTTGCCAAAATTCTTAGGAATGAAAAAGTATCGTTTTGGCTTAGCTGAAGAACATAATCAGATTGGCGAGGTGACTGGTCTTGCTTGGACATCGGTGGGTGGAGACCTGTTGACTATTGAAGCTTCTACCTATAAAGGAAAAGGGAAGCTAAATTACACTGGTCAATTAGGTGATATTATGAAGGAATCTATTCAAGCTGCCATGTCGGTCACTCGTCAGCGTGCAGATGTCTTAGGAATTGCAGAAGACTTTCATGAAAAGCTTGATATTCATATCCATGTTCCAGATGGCTCGACACCAAAGGATGGCCCCAGTGCTGGTGCAGCAATGTGTACCGCTTTGGTTTCTGTACTAACAGGTCGAAAAGTAAAGGCAGCGGTAGCTATGACCGGTGAAATTACACTTAGAGGTGAAATTACACCAATCGGTGGTCTAAAAGAAAAACTACTTGCTGCTCTGAGGGGTGGTATTAAAACTGTAATCATTCCTGATGATAATGAGCGTGAACTTTCTGAAGTACCAGACAAGATCAAGGGTAACCTCGAAATTATAAAAGTGAAATGGATTGACCAAGTTCTAGATATTGCTCTTGAGAAATAACAGGGAATAGAATTTCAGCGATTCTTGATGAGCATAGCGTAGTAAAAGCCATCGTATTCCTTCTGAGGTAGTTGTTGTTTCCCAATATCTCCATCTCCCCAAGTTAGTGTTATTTTTTCATTTTTTGCATTCTCAAATTTGTCAAGGAATTGAATAATCTGGTGAATATTTTCATCTTTTAGCACTGAGCAAGTTCCATAAAGTAATCGGCCACCAGGCTTTAAAAGTCCCCAGAGATTTTCAAGCATCAAAGATTGAGTTTTGATAATTTGGGAAATATATTTTGCTTTTTTCAGTAGTTTAATATCAGGGTGTCTTCTAATAACTCCTGTACTTGAGCAAGGTGCATCTAGTAAAATTTTATCAAATAGTTTTCCATCCCACCATTCTTGATTTCTTGCATCCCCTTGTTGAATAGTAATGTTATGACTTTTGAACCGATCAAGGTTTTCTTGAACTTTTGAGAGTCTTTTTTTGTCGCTGTCTAGTGCAATGATATTAGCTTTTGGACAAAGTTCGGCTAAGTGTGTTGTCTTGCCACCTGGGGCACTACATGCGTCTAGAATGAGTTCACCTTTTTTAGGTGAAATCAATTGTGCTGCTAATTGTGCAGAAACATCCTGTACATAACAAGAGCCATTTTCGAAATCAGGTAGCTTAGTCACACCAACGGCATCATTAAGAATTAAAGCTTGAGGCGCTATAGTCGAAGGCTGACTAAAGATATTGATTTCTTGTAATTGTTTTTGATAATCATCTCTCTGAATGGATGGATGCACACGAATCGTCATCGGAGCCTTTTTGTTGTTTTCAATGAGAATTTCTTGAAATTTTTTTGGATAATCCTGCTTTAGTTTTTTGACCAGCCAACTTGGGTGAGAGTAATGCTTGGTATTCTTAATAGTCTCTTTGTCATTATCAATCTCTCTAAGTATGGCATTAATAAAACCTTTTGCCCACGGTTTTTCGATAACCTCTGCAACACCAACAGTTTCGTTGATTGCTGCATGGATTGGGGTATCCGAGTGAACAATTTGATATGCACCCAGAATAAGCAAACAATGAATGTCAAGATTCTTTTTTTCCAATGGCCTTTTTAGGCGAGCTGTTATGATGTCGTTAAGGTGATGATAAAACCGAACGGAACCAAAAGTTAAAGATTTAGCATAAGACAAATCATTAGAATCAACCGGAAAAATGTCATCGGTGAGAGATTGTTTGTTTATAACAATTGAACAAATTGCCCGGTGAGCAGTAGCTCTAGCACTTTTTTTATTGATCAAGAGTTTGTTTGATGTTTTGAAGGAGCTCTTCTGCATCTTGGTAGCCAGGTATGTTGGTGCCATCTTCTAAGAATATTGAAGGTGTGCCATTGACACCTAATTGCTTTGAAATCGCTAATTGTTGAGCTACGGGATTTTCGCAATCTTCACTGGCAGGTAAAATGCGTTTTGTTTTGTAGTCATGTATGGCTAGTTTCCTGTTTTCTGCGCACCAAATTTTTTCCATAGCACTTTGCGCATTGGGATGTAGTTGAGCTAGTGGAGAAGCTAAATATTTTATTGTTATGCCTAAGGAATTCATTTCTGCCATATTGGCATGCAATTTTGCACAATAAGGGCAATCGACATCTGTAAAAACATGAACAATATGCTGTTCATTCGCTGCTTCAAAGATAATCTTGCTGCTTTCATCAATATTGTCAAGAATCTGCTTTCGTGTAGTGTTGATTCTAATTGCAGAAAGATTGGACATTGTAACTAAATCTGTAACAGCGCCTTGCAAAACATATCGTGCGTCGGAGGATATATACATGACATCTATCCAGGGTTCAGTAATGATTACTTCATAAAAACCATCAAGTTGTGATTTATTTATTTGTTCGGAACTAATATTCGGGAAATATGGCTGCAAACGGTTAATGATTTCCTCGATATTTGCATGGGCAGAGTTTGCAAATAACAAAAACAACAACAAAAGTGACTTATACATAGTGTAAATTCATTATTAAAGAAGTAAATTTTACAGATATTTGGTAGAATACCGAGATTATAATTTTGCGGAAAAGGTAATGGAATTTTTTGTCACACATCAGACAGTAGAGCATTATAGTGGTGACTGTGCTGTAGCATTTGTTTTTAAGGACAAAGCACATCAAAATAAGGATCTTCAGCAACTATTAGAATTGAATCGATTTGATGCAATTGTTGGTGCAACTTTGATGTTCAGCCGAGTGAGCGGCTATAAAACAAAGAGATTGTTGATTGTTGGATTGGGTGATTCGTCGCCCAATGAAAAGAACTACATTAAGGTGCTTCACTCACTTTCATCAGCTTTGTCTGAAGCGAAGGTGAAAAATGTAGTAATACCAGATATTCAAATTGATAATCGTGATGAGTCTTGGGTGCAATCAACGACAGCCCGTGTATTAAAAAATGCAAGCTATCAAGTCGAGAAAGTTGACGCTAAGGAGAAAAACGAGCAAGACACTCTAGAAGCGATTAGTATTTACT
>CAXDLF010000080.1:0-5652 GCA_963989885.1 uncultured Gammaproteobacteria bacterium | reverse complement strand
TTAAGATAATTTTGCCAAGCCCCTCTATATACCCAAGTAACCTCTCGCGATCACCAAGCGTGATGTTTTTCTGCTCATCAAGCAATGCTTTTGCTTTAACCAAAGACTCATCATCGCCAGTCTCCTGGTAAGCTTTTCTTAATTGTCGGTATAGCTTAGCCTGCTTTTTCCCCATTTTATTGACTGCAGACTGGGCCTTCTCCTCAAAATCAGACTCTCGACCATAGACATAATTGAAGCGTCTGGCGACTTCACGAGTAAATTCGACATGAGAAACCTGATCTTCTCCAACAGGCACTAGTCCTGCCTTGTATATCAATATGTCTGCACTTTGAAGTAACGGGTAGCCCAAAAAACCATATGTTGACAAGTCTTTCGTTTTTAATTTTTCCTGTTGGTCCTTGAAGGATGGTACACGCTCAAGCCAACTGATTGGTGTGGACATAGACAATAGCAAATGCAGTTCAGCATGCTCAGGAACCTTAGATTGCACAAAAATAGTAGAAGTGTTTGGATTAATACCCGAAGCCAACCAATCAATAACCATATCCGAGACATTACTCTCTAAGTCAATATTGTCAGAATAGTGAGTCGTAAATGCATGCCAATCTGCCACAAAATAATATGAGTCATATTCATTTTGAAGCTCAACCCAGTTTTTTAAACAGCCATGATAGTGCCCTAAATGCATTGGACCTGTCGGACGCATGCCGGATAGTACGCGTTGATCTTTCATTAAAAGTAATTAAGGAGTTTCATGTTAATAAGTCGATTATCCCATAGATTTACTATAGCTTTCCAAACCATCCAAAACCAAGTTATCAAAATAGTTAACTGTTTCAGGAAGCTCAGAAATAAGGCTTCTAACACTACCACCCGTTAAAACAACTATTCCGTCAGGTTGTTCAATTTCAAAAACTGCTATCTGCTCTTTAATAGAAGAGATCAGCATAGCTTGAGTACCACTAAGCCAAGCCTCATCAGTGCTAATTTGAAGGCTTGAAGAGTTTAAGTTCTTGCTGTTGGTGGCAAATTTAGCAAAACTACCTCTAAGGGCTGCCAGGCCGGGCATAATGATTCCACCTTGATGCTCTCCACTATCATTGACGACATCTATTGTGAGCGCACTACCTACATCAATAATTAGCATATTTCTATCAGGAAAATGTTTCAACGCCCCCAACATTGCAAGAAACCTATCAGAACCTAAATCCAATGGCTCTTTATAGGCAATAGTTAATGATCCAAAATGGGATAAAGATCTAACTACTGTAACATCTGAAAATTCAATTTCAATAGCTTTTACAATTTCTGGATGTGCGACTGCGCTTAACCAAACAAATTGATTATCAGGTAAAGATTTTGCTGAAAATTTATCTATACTCATTGAAAGCACTTCAGAGTCAAGCGTTCTCCATTTGACCTCTGAGTGTCCAATATCGACAAATAAATTAGATTGGGACATCAAACAAAGCTGAATTTATCCAAATATGAGTAACAATGCTTGCAAAATAACCGATAGCGATAGCCCAGATCCATTTAAGGTGAGATACAAATGTATAGTAACCTCTAGACTGTCCCATCAAGGCCACACCTGCTGCTGAACCAATCGAAAGCAAACTTCCACCAACACCAGCAGTTAGCGTTACCAATAGCCATTGCCCTAGGGACATATCAGGGGTCATAGTAAGTACTGCAAACATGACAGGAATGTTGTCTACTATCGCAGATAAGATTCCTACCAACACGTTTGCATAGGTAGCCCCTAATTCAACATACATAGCTTCAGATACAAGAGCCAAATAACCCATAAAGCCAAGACCGCCAACACTTACAATAACGCCGAAGAAGAATAATAGAGTATCCCATTCTGCTCTTGAAACCATTCTAAACAAATCAAACCTTTCAGATAATTCCTCACTTGGGTCGCTACGCTTAATAAAGTAACTGAAAATCATCAGATATCCCAAACCTGTCATCATCCCCATTGCTGGAGGAAGGTGAAGGTAGTTATGAAAACTAACAGCAGTAGCAATGGTTATCAAAAACAAAACTGTAATTGGAATACCGCCAGTTTTGATATCAACACTTTCATTCAGCGCTTTAGGCTTTTCATTTTCAATTGCAAAATGCATAATAGCTGCAGGTATGAGATAGTTAACCGCTGACGGCACAAACAGAACAAAAAATTGCTGAAAATCGACTAGTCCTTTCTGCCACACCATGAGTGTTGTAATGTCTCCAAACGGACTAAAGGCACCGCCCGCATTTGCTGCTACAACAATGTTGACAAATCCAATTGAAATAAATCGAGCATTCCCGGCTCCAACTGCCATAACAACAGCACCCATGACTAGCGCAGTGGTTAAGTTGTCAGCAATTGGGGACATAAAGAATGCAATAATACCTGTTAGCCAAAAAAGCTGCCTGTAACTAAATCCTCTGGAGATTAACCACACTTTCAGTTTATCGAAAACGAGACGCTCTCTCATAGACTCGATATATGTCATCGCAACCAAAAGAAAAAGGAAGAGCTCAGCAAACTCTAAAAAGTTGTGCCTTACTGCAGCCTCTGCAGCATGGGTCATTCCATTTGAAGCATAAACCCACCCTATAATTGCCCATATAATGCCGGCGGCTAAAATCACCGGTTTTGACTTACGTAGATGAGTGAATTCCTCTACCATCACAAAGCCATATGCAATAACAAAAACTATGAGTGCCAAATAACCCGCCATATGACTTGTTAGATCTAGGCTAGGAGATGTTGAAGCAGCAAAACTCAGGCTTGGAAACAAGCCAAGCAATATCAGAAAAAATTTATTCATTGTGTATTCGTGTTAATGTTGGACCTTGTTCATTATTAATTGTAATCTTGTTGTCTTTATTTTCGACTTCGAGAGTCGCTAGGCAGTAAAAATCAGCCCCAAATTTTACCTGAGAAATCACACTTCCAGTTGCTTTTGCGGACTTTGATTCAGCGCAGTAAAGAGTGTCTCCAATTCTCAAGGGTGAGTCAGATTTAAAGGCAAAAAGCCTTCGCTTTGCTTTACCCAAATAATGCAATCTTGCGACAACCTCCTGACCTGGAAAGCAGCCCTTGGAAAAATTCAATCCGAACTCATCAATATCTAAATTAAGCATTTGCGGTATATAAGTTTCTGTCGTGGCAATGCTGACCTCTGGAAGGAATGAATCTATACAAGCTTTGTCCCAATAGTCTTGGGAAGTGAAGTCAAATTTTGATAGTTTTTTCGGGTCAGCCAGTATCAATGACAACTGCTCGTTAATACTCAAGGAAGCTTTCTGAGAATTTCCAATCAGACCAATTTGCAAATATTGCTCTGTCACATCTGTAATTTTGACATCAGCCATTAAAACATACATTTGTAATCGAGCCTTAATTGAGTCGAGTAAATCTAACGGAAACGAGAGCAAAAAGTCATCACTAGCACGTATCACCCAAAACAACGCCAAGATCTTACCTTGATGCTGGCAGTACGCATTTATTTGAACACTAGAATTGTCAAGCTTGGTGATATCGTTACTGAGCTGAGCCTGAAGAAACGTCTCATTTTCACTGCCCGACAACTTTAGAAGAGCACGATTTTTAAGGTGAATCAACATTATTTATTGAGGCTTTGAGAAAATACAGCTATTTTAATCAATTTTCAGTTAAAACAATTTCTCTTAGACATAAAAAAACCCCAGAGCAAGCTCCGGGGTTTTCTCTAATGTGTTAACTTATCCCTAAGTCAACCGTTTCAAATCTAAACGAGTTTAGAAAGAAACAGCAGCCTTAAGTGTAAGTGAATCATCAGACGAGCTATACGTAGCGGTCAATGTAGCACCAGACGTTAGGTCACGTGAAATAGCAGCTGTGGTATACGCGGCAGCAGAATCTGTTGAGTGGTTAGTAGCTGAAGAAGCAACTGCAGCTCTTTCACCAACATGAGTTACTGTCAACGTGTTACCAGCAAGACCAAATGCCGCTGTGACATCGTTTTCACTGTCTAGCGTCAAGTCAACGCCACTAACTGTAGTACCGATAGACCAAGTACTAGAACCAGCGTCGTTAGTCAAGCTGATGTCCATACCAGCGATGCTAGCAGAACCAGTAGTCTTGTCATTACCATCTTGGATAGTGTGACTAATAGTTACACCAGACCATGTACCAGATATAGTTATGTCACCAGTATCATCTAGAGCGATAGTGGCGTCACCTACTGGAGCAGATAGGCTCACAGTAACACTTGTATCTGTACCGTCAGTCTTCGCATCACCATCACCATCATCAGTGGTGCTTACAGTTTCATCGAACATGTCAGCAGCAACAGTGATCGGACCAATTGTAGTTGATAAGTCAACTGCAGTAGTCGCAAGGTTTGCACCCTCCATGTCATATGAAGCAGTTAAAGTCGTACCACCACCTGTACCAGTGACCGTCAAATCTGCATCATAAGTCGTTGAAGAAGCTGCTGTACCGTTGTCATCATAAGACACCGATGCTGAACCGCTAAGAGCGACACCAGCGACTGCTGCCGTAGAAGCCATCGTCGAAGCCGCAAAAAGTGCGATTAGTTTTTTCATTTTATTCTCCTTAAAAGAATATTTATTTTGCCAAGGTATTCCTCGACACCCTTTGTTACTCTCGCGAAATATACATGTAGAATAACAATAAAGTAATAATAATCACCTTTTGTGGTGATGTCAACAGTTTTTTCGGAAAAATAATACAAATAGTTGTTTTTTTGCAACAGTGATTAGTAATAATTCTCTATAGAGCTCTATATAAAAGGAAATTTGAACTATAACAAAAATAGCAAAAATAGTGGTATTTTTTAAATAAATTAACCTTTCTAGCCCATTTTTTAATCTAATTTGTTACTTTTTTGCTATATTGTCGTATTTTTAAGCCTTGATTTTTCTGACAGGCTTTAAAAAACCGGGCTAGCCCGGTTTTTTATATTTTGAATACCTAACCTTTGTTTAAAACAAGTTGCCATGACCAAAGCCTGTCATACATAGCAGCATCGGTACAGAGAGAACAACGTTGGTACGCGATGCCATCGCCGCGGTGAATTTCGCCTTCGTAATCTCTTCATCACTTGCCTCTTTGATGCCGAGAATTTTTTGCTGGTTCGGCCAGATGATCACCCAGACATTGAACAACATAATAGTACCTAGCCAGGCTCCCAAACCAATCATCTGAAGGCCTGGGGCAAACATAAATGCCGCGACGAAACCACCAACATTCTCAAGGGCATAGGCACCTGTGAGCCATGTTGCAGCTGCTGACATTCGAAACCAAAGCAAAGCACGTGGCGCTATGTATTTACCAATCGCAGCCGGACCAGGTCCACCTTCATCAGCCAAAGCCTCTCCCATTGCAGGGACTTGAACAAAATTAAAGTAATATAGAAGTCCAATCCAAGTGATACCAAAGATAACATGTAGCCAAACTGTTAGTTCAGGTATGTTGAATCTACCTACTGACGGTAAAACCAGCGCTACGAGCAATGCCAAGACAAAGCCAAGGACAATAGTTCCTTTAATAGAAGTTAATGGGTTCATGACGTTTTTTTTTAGTTATAAAGTTATAATTATAGATATTTAGCTTCTGTCTCTTATACACATCTTACGCTGCCGACC
>CAXDLF010000079.1:0-5971 GCA_963989885.1 uncultured Gammaproteobacteria bacterium | reverse complement strand
TTCAAGCAGAAGACGGCATACGAGATCAGCCTCGGTCTCGTGGGCTCGGAGATGTGTATAAGAGACAGGGCAAACAGTCACTATACAAAAATTTTGCTGAATTAAATTGCAGTTATTTGCATTTGAAATGTGGTAACTCCATGGGGATTCGGGAATTTTTTTGTAGTATTTCATAACAAATCTAAAGTTTTGTCAGGCTAATCCCGTTAAAGCAGAATCTTTAAATTGATTCTGTTTTAAGTTTGTCTCCCGGGAAAATCTATAGGTCGCATATCTAGAAGATGTCTGACAAAACTCGGACCAAACCTTATCGCTATACTTTAATCATAAGTATAGGATCTAAATCTATTGTAAAGGAAAAAATGAAAAAATTGTTAGTGAGCCCAATGCTCTCAATAGTTGTTTTAGTTGTTACCGGCCTGATTTTCGGCTGTGTATTGGCAAAGCCCAAAATGTATAGCAACTTCCCGGTTACGGAAACGAGCTACAGTGGAAGTAAAAAGGATTCTACTTCCTACACCGGCCAAATGGCGAGACATGTACTGCATAATTCATTGAAAAAGCTTGCAGGTAAGGGCAATGGTAAACCAAACCCTGGTCTTAAAGCAAAAATGCTCTCTTATTATTCAGGAAAGGATGCAGGTCGCAAAATTATCGATCCTGTCTCAAAAGGAGATTTCAAGATCAAACAGACTATGGTCGATCAGATCTCCAAGGGTAAGAACCTTAAGGGTAAGACTTATAAGGGAATTATAAACGGTTTCCCTGGACAGATGACCGGGCCAGAGGTTTTTGAGTTTATGATTGACAAGGCTTCTTCATCTAAAGGAGGTTTTGATCCTTTGACCGGTTATAATTATCCCCAGTTGATCTCCAAATTCATGATGGGTGCAGTCTTCTATAGTCAGGCAGTAGACAACTATCTTGATGAAAAAATGGGAGCAGATAATAAGCCCAATAATAAACCTTACAAGAAAGGGGCACACTATACCGGTAAGGAGCATTCATGGGATGAAGCATTCGGCTATTTCGGTGCCCCGGCTCATGCTATGGCTCTGAGTGCTAAGGAAGCCTATGGAATCGCCAAGAAAAAAGATATAAAAGTAGCTGATGCAAACGGCGATGGCGTGGTTGATCTATATACTGAGATGACCTATGCGCATGCATACTACGCAGCTGATTCAGACAAGACAGGCACCAAATATATGCATACAATAGTGGGTGCTTTCATTAAAGGTCGTCAGCTGATTAGTGATGCCAATGGTGCAGCACTGACTGACCAGCAGCGTGCTCAACTCATGGGGTATGTCAAAACCATAAAAACCAATTGGGCTCAGGTTATTGCAGAAGCTGCATTCAAGTATGCAGGTTCTTGCTATAAAGATCTGGAAAAATTAAGAACCATAGTTGAGAGTAACGGTGACGCATCAAAGGCCTTTGCAGCCTACGGCAAGCACTGGGGAGAATTGAAAGGTTTCCTCATGGCCTTGGAAACAAGTGGTCGTGATCTCGGTGAAGCGGGAGTTCGCATGAATCGCCTGGTTGGCTATGGCCCAGTTCTTCTTGGAGGAGGTCAGGTTACCGGCATTGATTCCTATGGTAATCTACAAACTGGAGGAAATCGCTCCATGGGCGAGTATCAGGTGCATATGATCAAGCTCCAAAAACTGCTTGGTGATACCTTCTCCTTGAAGGCACGCAAAAATGATGTAACCGCAAATATGGCCGGACTTTTAGAGACATTGGGATCAAGTCTTGCTGCAGAAAATGATTAAGTGAACATATCATTTGCTATTTTTGAACAGGCGGCGCAGTTATGGTTTAGTGAGTGGCTGCCCGCCATTTTTAATCCCCAGAAAAGGATTTTTTGGGGATATCTGCTATCTTCGCTGGTGCTTGCATTTTTGTGGCTGCGACTGGTAAAGAAAACCAGTATACGCTCAAGTGCTAAACAAATCTTTGACCGGCAGATATGGATCTCCAAATCTGCTTGGGCTGATTACAAAGTGATGCTGATCAACACAGTGTTGATGATGATGCTATCACCTCGCCTGCTAGCAAAAGCGACTGTTGCCTATCTGTTTTTCGATAGCATGCATGTGCTGTTTGATGGCAGGCCCTATATATCGACAGATCTCCCGCAGTGGACGATTGCGTTCAGCTTTACCCTGTCTCTTTTTTTACTGGACGATTTTGCTCGCTATTGGCTTCATCGCTGGCTCCATAAAGTGCCGATATTGTGGTCGTTCCACAAAGTTCACCATACTGCAACTGTTCTCAATCCATTCACCGTTTTCAGAACACATCCCATTGAAGCGTTACTATTCTCAATGCGCAGTGCAATTGTGCAGGGGGTTACTACTGCGCTTTTCTTCTTTTTCTTAGGGGACCAGGTCACACTGATGATGGTGCTCGGTGCGTCTATATTTACCTTTGCATTCAATCTGCTGGGGTCGAATCTGCGTCACAGTCCGGTTTCCATTCGCTATTGGAACCCTCTTGAGTGTATCCTCATGTCCCCAGCCCAACACCATATCCATCACTCCACTGCAAAGGAGCATATTGACAAGAACTTTGGGGTGGCTCTCTCAGTCTGGGACTGGATATTTGGTTCCTTGAGTCTGTCCAAAGCCGAAGAACATCTCAGCTTTGGGTTAAACGGTGAGCAATCACGCGATCAGCACAGCTTGAAAGGACTCTACCTTGCTCCTTTTCACCAGGCTTGGGGGGTGTTTTTGCGATTCTTCTCCCGTCTGCCATTTTCAATTTACCCAAAACACTCAGCGTAATTTAAAAGGAATGCAAATGAGAAAAATCCTGCTATCGATCATATTGATCGGTATTGTTGCCACTCCCCATTCACTCATGGCCATCGATCAGGTTGTCAACATCTATTCAGCACGCAAGGAGGCCCTGATACTGCCTCTGCTAAAACGATTCAAAAAGGAGACGGGTATCAGTTATCGGCTGGTGACCGGCAAGGCAGACGGGCTGTTAAAACGTCTTGAGATCGAAGGCAGCCTGAGCCCTGCCGATGTGTTTATCACTGTGGATGCTGGGCGTCTGCAAAGGGCCAAGCAAGCCGGAGTTTTACAAACTATTGAAAACCCTATTCTTAAAAAGCGCATTCCTGCTAGTCTTCGTGATCGTGAAAACTACTGGTTCGGTCTTTCGCAGCGTGCTAGGACGATTATTTACAATAAAGAAACCGTGGATGCGGCTAATCTTTCTACCTACGAAGAGCTGGCTAGCCCAGCATGGAAAGGTCAGCTTTGCATTAGATCTTCCGACAGTGTTTATAATCAGTCTTTGGTCGCTTCCATGATTGAGGTGAACGGTGTAGAGAAAACCGAATCCTGGGCGCGCGGTCTGGTAAGGAACTTTGCACGCCCCCCTACAGGCGGAGATACGGACCTGCTTAAAGCTACCGCAGCTGGACAATGCAGTATTGCTTTAGCCAACACCTATTATTTAGGTCGCTTGATAAACAGTAAAAAAAGCTCTGAACGAAAAGCCGCTCAAAATTTGGCGGTATTTTGGCCCAACCAGGGTGAAGGAGATCGCGGCGTTCATGTTAATGTCAGTGGTGCGGGTGTTACTAAATATGCACGAAATATAATAGAGGCCTTATCGCTCTTGGAATTCCTGGTGACAGACGAATCTCAGGAGTGGTATGCCGAAGTTAATAACGAATATCCAGTTGTTGAAGGCGCCAAAATTTCAAAAACATTAGAAAGCTTCGGGACATTTAAGGCCGACAGCATTAATCTAACGATTCTTGGAGTAAATAACCCTGCGGCTGTAAAATTAATGGATAGGGCCGGCTGGCGTTGAAAGCAATCGCTTTATGGGCGGCTAAAAACAACTGGTTTCTCGATTTGAAGTCGGACGCTGATAGATTGATCTATTTGAAGGGCCTCGGAGCCTGGAATTAAGCTTAACAGTTCCACACCTCCGCTCGTTTTTAAAGAATACAAGTAACCGGACCCTCGAAAATAACGCTCCGTAATCACGGCTCTATTTTCTTTATCATCCCCTAAGATCACGTTCTCCGGCCGGATCAAAACGTCAACATTATCTTGATGCTTACAAGATTCCGGTAAATTCCCCTTAATTTCTCCCAAATCTGTTGTGATAGTATCCTCATCGGCAACTACACCTGGCAGCAAAGCACCTTCCCCGATAAATTCTGCAACAAAACGGTTTAGAGGACGATGATATAGATTATATGCAGAATCGTTTTGCTGTACTCGGCCTTGGTGCATTACACATATATGGTCTCCCACAGCAAAGGCTTCATTCTGATCGTGGGTCACTAATATGGCGGATATCTTTTCCTGCTGCAAAATGAGTCGAATCTCCCGGGCCAGTTGCTCTCTCAGTTCCTCATCCAGACTTGATAGAGGTTCGTCCATCAAGAGCAGCGAAGGTTTTGGGGCTATCGCTCGAGCCAATGCAATACGTTGCTGCTGGCCTCCGGAGAGCTCATGGGGATAGGTTTTTTTGAATTGCGACATGCCGACCAGATCCAACAATTCATTACTGCGTTTGTCTCTTTGTGTCTGAGTCAATGTGCGTATACCGAATTGGATATTGCTTTCGACCGAAAGGTGGGGAAATAAGGCAATGTCCTGGAATACCATTCCGATTTGCCTTTTCTCCGGTTCGACAAAGATTTTTGAGCCGTTAAGTTTATTGCCGTTTAAGACGATTTCACCTTTGGTAGGGTTCTCGAAACCGGCGATGGCTCTCAGCACAGTCGTTTTACCGCAGCCGCTGGGCCCCAGCAAACAGCCGATTTGACTTTCTTCCAGGCTAAAATCGAATTCGAATAGGATCTGATTCCTACCATAAGCGAAGTCTAATTGTTTCACTTCAAGTCGTTTCATATTTCGGTATTTCCTTGATCGAATCGAGAATGCGAGATTGTTTTACTTAAATATATAACAGGAAGTAGGCCGACAATGACTATGGTTAATGCAGCCGTAGAGGAGTCGGCCAATCTTTCATCCGAGGCCAATTCAAAGGCCCTTACCGCCAACGTATTAAAATCGAAAGGTCTCAAAATCAAAGTGGCTGGTAATTCTTTCATAACATCGACGAACACTATCATCAGTGCTGTAAGCGTGGAGCTTTTCATTAGTGGGATGTGAATTTTAAACAAAGTTTCTCGAGGCAGACATCCCAAAGAGCGTGCAGCATCGTCCATTGATGGTTTAATCTTTTCCAGTCCTGATTCAACAGTCTGCAGGCTTATTGCTAAGAACCTAACTAAGTAGGCAAACATTAAGGCAACGATGGTTCCGCTTAAAATTAAGCCGCTTGAAATTCCGAAGCTCGATCGCATAAATGCATCCATTCTTCCATCGAGCCATGCGAACGGTATGATGACACCCACGGCTATAACCGTACCTGGGATTGCGTAACCTATTGAAGCCGTTCGAATAGAGACGATTGTTGTTTTTCCCGGCAGTATCCTTTTGCCATAGCCCAGAAACAAAGCCAGAACTACTGAGATCAAAGCTGCGACCAAGCCCAGTAGAAAACTGTTTCGAATCAACTCGAAAAACCGATCGTCCACCATTTCGCTCCACGTTTCCAAAGCCCAGAGAGAAAGTTGCGCCGCAGGCAAGAAAAAGCCTAGGAATACGGGAATCGCACAAGTAGCAAAGGCTCCCCAAGCCTTTAACCCCTGCAATCTGTATTCAGAGAAGTGCGTTAGTTTTCCAGAACTGTTGTGGTACTGCGCTTTGTTGCGGGAAACACGTTCCAAAATTATTAAGACAAATACGAACAACATCAACAGAGCAGCCAAATTTGCAGCTGAAGTATAGTCACCAAGGCCAAACCAGGTACGGAATATTCCTGTTGTAAATACACCGAGCCCGAAATAGGCGACCGTACCATAATCTGCCAGAGTCTCCATGAGAGCAAGTGAGAGTCCCGCCACTATCGCCGGCCTCGCTAAGGG
>CAXDLF010000078.1:0-6114 GCA_963989885.1 uncultured Gammaproteobacteria bacterium | reverse complement strand
TCAAGCAGAAGACGGCATACGACATCAGCCTCGGTCTCGTGGGCTCGGAGATGTGTATAAGAGACAGGTGGCGGGCTTGGTTATCTCAGGTTTTACTTACTTACCTGAACAAATGAGTGAAATTACGCTTCATGGCTTTCAATTTAAAGTACTAAAAACGGATTCGCGTCGCATTCATCTCTTAGAGGTTCAGCGAGTTAGTCAAGCTATAGAAACACCTGTAGGGTCAAGTAGCCGTTGATAGAAAAATCATTAATAGTTAATGGCTTAGTATAATTTATCGTTATGAATACTCTCGAACAAACTACAGAGCTTGCTATAGAGTTAATTAAAGAGCAACAAGCAACCGACTACGAATTTTCAGTAGGTAAAAGTTCAGGTGTTTCTACTTCAGTGAGGCTGTCAGAAGTGGAAACATTAAAGTATCACCTTGATGCGAGCTTTGATGTCAGTGTTTATATTGGTCAAAATAAGGGTCAAGCGACTAGCGTTGACCTAAGTAAAAAGAGTTTAAAAAAAGCAATTGAGTCTGCCTGTTTAATCGCAAAATATACCCAAGAGGATCCTTTTAATGGTCTTGCACCGAGTGATAGGATGGCATGGCAAGTCCCCGACCTAGAACTTTATCATCCCTGGAATCTAGATGCCAAGCAAAGTATTGATATTGCCATGGAGTGTGAGCAAATTGCTCTTGAGCAGCCAGAGATAGATAACTCTGATGGCGCAGAGCTTTCAAGTTTTGAAGGTGAAAGTATCTATGCGAATTCTAATGGCTTGATTGCAAAATTAAAAAATACCAAACACACACTTTTCTGTTCATTAATTGCCAAGCGTAATGACGAGATGCAGACAGCTTATGAATACGGTATTGCCCTTGATGCTAATGACCTGACATCGGCTACGAAAGTTGGCTTAGAAGCAGCTAAATTAGCCCAAGAGAAGTTAGGCTCTCGTCACTTAAATCCCCAAAAATGCCCAATCATTTTTACTCCAAGACAATCTTCTGGTTTGTTTTCTCAGCTACTTGGTGCTCTTAGTGGTTCTAGACAATACAAAAAAACTTCATTTTTATTGGGCTCTTTGGGTAAAGATGTGTTACCTAAAACGATTAATGTATATGAAGATCCACTTCAAGTAAAAACTCTCGGTGCGAGAGCTTTTGATCAAGATGGTGTGTTAAAGAAAAAGCAGTTTTTTATAGAAAACGGCAGAGTTTCAAGTTATGTCATGGGTCAATATTCTGCCAACCAGTTAGGATTAGAATCAACCGCAAATGCGGGTGGCGTCAGCAACTGTTGTATTGGTTCTAACTTTGATGGCGGCTTAGCTGAGCTTACTAAGGATATGGGCAAGGGGCTTATTGTGACTGATCTGATGGGTCACGGCGTCAATATAACGACCGGGAACTATTCAAGAGGAGCGAGTGGTTTTTGGGTTGAAAATGGTGAAATACAATACCCGGTATCAGGTATCACCATTGCCGGCAATCTCAAAAGCATGATGAAAGATATTGTCTCGGTGGGAAGTGATGTTGACAATAGGAGTAACCTTAAGGTTGGTTCAACACTGATTAGTGAAATGACAATCTCTGGAGAAGGATAGTTGAAAAAGTTCGATGTCATTGTAATTGGTGGGGGAATGGTAGGCCTTGCTTTTGCTATCGATCTTTCTCAGAAAAAAAACTGTTCAATTGCAATCGTCGAACCGAATAATATTAACCCATCAATCAGGAAGACGTTTCATACTCGTGTCAGTGCGATTACACCGTCCTCAGAGGCATATCTAAAATCTCTCAATATTTGGGAAGATATTCAAAGAAAGCAAGTATTTGTCACCACCAAGGTTTGGGATCAGAATTCTCACGGTCGTCTTAACTTCCATGCGAAGGACGAGAATATGGATCATCTGGGGTATATTATCGAGAACGATTTAATTCAGTCTGCCTTATTCGGTGGTATTGATAAAAATAAAATCGAGTGCATCAACGCAAAATTGATTGGTTTAAATAAAACTGAAGCTGGTTACGAAGTAAACCTGGATAATGAAGTCAGTTTTTCTTGTCGATTGCTTGTCGGTGCAGATGGAGCGAATTCGCTGGTAAGAACCTTGTCAGCAATTGAAGTAACCGAACATAATTATGTTCAAAAAGCAATTATTGCTAACATTATTGGTGAGAAGCCTTTCCAGAAAACAACATGGCAGCGTTTTTTGTCAGATAGCATCATTGCTTTATTGCCGCTATCGGAAAATCAGGCGTCAATTGTTTGGTCTTGCAAGAACAACCTAGCTGACGAGTTGACAAAACTGGACCATGACAAATTTAACCAATCTCTATCTGAGGCCGTTGAGTATCGCTTTGGTAATCTTGAACTGAAAAGTGACAGGCAAGTCTTCCCTCTTATTGAACGAAGCGCTAAAGACTATACCAAACCTAACTTAGCACTTATTGGAGATGCTGCGCACAATATCCATCCTTTGGCTGGTCAAGGCGTTAACCTAGGTTTTTCCGATGCCAAAGAACTTAATCTTCAACTGTTAGCTAATAGTGACAAGATCTTGGGTGATCATTCAGTATTAAGAAAATATGCTAGGGCACGAAGATTGGATAATGAGCTCATGGCCAAAACTATGACAGGTCTGGATTGGATATATAAGGAAAACAACGAACCTCTACGTTGGTTAAGAGGACTTGGGATGAATGTTATTGACGAGACACCAATTCTGAAATCTTTTTTTCAGAAGCAGGCTTTGGGTAAGTTAGAGTAATATTGTGCGTTTTATAATTCCTAATAATTAACTATCCAATAAATCTTGTTGGCGTAATAATGCCATCAACAGGCACATCCCATGGCATCGTGTCCAGTTGCTCTACCTCCTGACAGTCAAACGCTAAACCAAACAGTTTAGGCACCCTGTAGTTCAAACGATTTTTTTGAAAACTAAGAGTTTTGTCGTAGAAGCCACCCCCCATACCTAAGCGATTTTTGTATTTATCGAATCCTACTAATGGCATCAAAATAAGATCCATTTGGTGAGCTCCCATGAGAGTGGTAGAAACCGGCTCATTAATGCCGAAACGATTTTTTCTAAAGTATTTACCAATCTTTGCAAACTTGAGTTTCTCTCCCGCCAATATTGGCAAGTAGACGCAGTAGCCTCTTTTTTTAAGGAAATCTATTGTATTTTCTGTTTCCACTTCTCCGTCGTTTGGAGAAAATATTGCGATATGTTTAGCACTCCTAAATATTCCATTTTTTTGACATTGATGGAGGATTTTTTTGCCCTGTTTCTTGCGAGTGGGAATATTGATAGATTTTCGGCGTTCTCTAAGTTGGTTGCGTAACTCTTTCATCAGAAATAATACTAGAGTAATTGACTAATTTTATCAGTACCATTTATTTAACTATATTAAATTTGAATATGAAAAATAATGCCAATTAGACGAATAAAACTATACGGAGACAGTACTTAACTAATAGATAGTTTAGACAAATGTCCGTTGTGCCGTGTTGACATGGTCCTGAACCATATGGCTCAAGGCGGAAGTTCGATGCCTACCGTAGGCTTCCCATTCAACGACGGGCTTGCACAATAGCAACCAATCTCATCTCCTGTTATATACGTAATCGGCTCAGGGAAATAAATCAAAGCACGAACACAACAGATAAATTGATTATCACACTTTGATTTATGAATTGCAATATAGTTTCTTCTTTTTTGATAAATGTATATTTTTCATATATTTAAATGCCATAAATTATGAGAAATAAGTCTTTAATAATTGTAATAAATAGCATATTTTTTTAGTATAAAATCTCCTCTTTATTTTTTGACTATTAGGGGTTTTAAGTGACTGTTTTATCGGCAATTTTTTTATTATTTTTAATCATGGATCCGATTGGAAATGTACCAATATTTTTGAGTATTCTTAAAAATATTCCAATTGAAAGGCGCAGAAAAATAATTATAAGAGAACTCTTAATTGCCCTTTTGGTTCTGTTATTTTTCATGTTCATCGGCAAATATATTTTGCAATCACTTCAAATTGCTGAGTCTTCATTGGGTATTGCTGGAGGAATTATATTATTTTTGATTGCAATCAAAATGATCTTTCCTGGCATTAATCATATTGTTACCCATGACGAAAAGATGGAACCTCTTGTAGTGCCATTGGCGGTGCCATTGATTGCAGGGCCATCTGCAATTGCAGCTGTAATTCTGATAATGGCTCAAGCTCCTGAGAGATGGCCTGAATGGATTTTAGCTCTAATAGTTGCTTGGCTAATAACGGGAGTAATCTTAATATCTTCAGAAAAACTTGGTCGTGCTCTTGGAGTGAGAGCGCTGCTTGCAATCGAGCGTTTGATGGGTATCCTCTTAATGTTGGTTTCTGTTGACTTAATTCTTGATGGAATAAAGCAAGCATTCAGTATTTAAACTACTTTTAACTCTTGACTATTAAATATTAATGGAGCTTTGAAAGCCTTTTAGATTTGCTATGTTTGTGCTAGCAAGCTATAATTCGTTCTTTTTTTTTGAGATTGCAATGGCAGAGAATTTATCGCCTATTGTTATGAAGTTTGGTGGTACGAGTCTCAGGGATGAGAGTTGTCGTGAAAGCGCCTTGACGCATGTCAAACGCTATGCTGAGGCTGGTGAAAGGATTGTCGTTGTGGTTTCAGCTATGGGTCGGAAGGGAGAGCCATATTCAACGGATACACTCGTTAACTTATTAAAAGAAGTGGGTCCCAATGTCTGTCCGCGAGAATTGGATCTTATTATGAGTGTTGGCGAGAGTATAAGTTCTGCTTTTTTTACCCATCTATTAAGTCAAAATGGATTAGATGCAATCTCTTTTAATGGACGACAGGCTGGCATCTTGACAGATGATAATGCTGGTAATGCGGATATACTTGAGATTAATCCTGCGCGTATAATCGAGGCTCTTGATGAAGGAAATATTGCTGTTGTAGCTGGCTTCCAGGGGGTTAATGATCGAGGGGATATTCGTACATTAGGTCGTGGTGGTAGTGACACCTCTGCTGTCGCATTAGCGGCCGCCCTAGAGGCAGAAAAAGTAGAAATATTTTCAGATGTAGATGGTATTGCAAATTGTGATCCAAAGTTAGTCTCGGGATCAAAATATTTGGCGTCAATTAGTGTTGATCAGATGTTGGCGATGGCTGATGAGGGTTCAAGAGTCATTCATCCTAGAGCAATCAAGGCTTCCTTAAAAACTAGCACTCCAATCGTTGTAAGGAATACATTCAGCGATTTGCCAGGAACACTCATTCATCACGATCAGTCTTTAGATAAAAAACGTGTTGCTATTGCTCATCGTGAAGGTATGGTTTTGGTTGAGTGTGAATATAATCATGATGCAAAGACTGATGTTGACGGAGTGGTCAAGATTGATTCGAGACGAGTATTGCTTAGAGATGATGCATATTTGAGTGGTAAGCTTTCGCAGCTTGAAGAAAACTTTGGTTTTTATAAGTTGAGCAGAAACTGGGCTACCGCTTCTGTGGTATTTAACTCCAAGCCCCCGAAAGCAAGTGAACTTGATTATGCTGAATTGTTGGATTCATCTAAAAATATTATTAGCTATTTACTCAAGGAGCCTAGAATTAGAGAAACACTGAATTTTTTACACGCCAAATATACTTAGCAAATTGAAAAAACTTGATTTAGGCGTTTGACCAGATTTAAGGTTTATAGCCTCCATTTTTCACATAATCCAGAAGTACATTCTGTGTAAAAGATGACTCCAGTTCTGCTGCTTTACTAGCAACTTGCTGCTTTAGGTCTCCGTCTGGTATTTCGATTATCTCATTATGCCAATCCGAAATATATGCGTCAGTATCTGTAGCATCTGCAATGGTAGCCGCAGAATCAACTGCTTCCATAAATCGATTGTCTAGTTGAACTTTTTCCACTTCTCTACGACTCTTTTTTATCATGACTTGGGTGGGTATATCACGCCATTTGATTACCGTCAGTTTCATTGTATTCTCCGAAAAACGAGTCTAATAGTCGATAAATTAAATTTCGAGAAATTCTACCATTAAGTGAATAAAGTAATTGCTATAATTTAGGTATATAATGCCGTTTTTT
>CAXDLF010000077.1:0-6120 GCA_963989885.1 uncultured Gammaproteobacteria bacterium | reverse complement strand
CCCCCCCCCCCCCCCCCCCCTTTTTTTTTAATGATACGGCGACCACCGAGATCTACACCTAAGCCTTCGTCTGCAGCTTCAGATGTGTATAAGAGACAGGCTGTAACTAAGAAAGCTGTAACTAAGAAAGCTGTAACTAAGAAAGCTGCAGCAAAGAAAACTGCAACCAAGAAAGCTGGGGCCGAGAAACCGAAAACAAAAGACAAAGAATAGACCCAGCAACAGGATATTTTATATGACAATAACAGCCGCTTTAGTAAAGGAACTAAGAGAAAGAACTGGCGCAGGCATGATGGACTGCAAAAAAGCCTTGGTTGAAACCAAGGCAGACCTTGAGGCAGCAATAGACCTAATGAGAGCCTCTGGAGCCGCAAAAGCTGCCAAAAAGGCAGGGCGTATAGCATCAGAAGGGCTTATAAATGTGGCCATTAGTGATGACAACAAAAACGCTGTAATACTTGAGGTAAACTCTGAAACAGATTTTGTTACAAAAGGCCAACATTTTATTGATTTTGTCAATGCTTTAGGAGTGTTAGCTCTGAAAAATCGACCTGACTCTGTCGAGACGTTTTTAACTCAAACACTTGAGTCTGGCGAAACAGTTGATGAGGCCAGAGAAGGCATTATCGCCAAAATAGGCGAGAACGTTTCCGTCAGAAGGCTTCAAAATGTCAGTGCTGAAAATGGCGTTTTGGGCGCCTACAAACATGGCGACCGTATTGCCGTTCTTGTTGTTCTTTCAGGCAAAGATTCCGGCCTTGCAAAAGATATTGCAATGCATATAGCCGCTTCTAGGCCTGAGTGCATTAGTGAAGAACACCTTTCAAGCGAGCTCCTTGAAAGAGAAAAAGCTATTTTCATTGAACAGGCAAAAGAAAGTGGCAAGCCCGACAACATCATTGAAAAAATGATTGTCGGCAGAATGAAAAAATTTGTCAACGAAGTTACCCTTTATGGTCAAGCCTTTATTAAAGACCCCGACGTCTCTGTTGGCGAACTAGTTAAATCTAATAATACAGAAGTTGAGTCTTTCGTTCGATTTGAGGTTGGCGAAGGGATAGATAAAAAGGAAGACAACTTCGTTGAAGAGGTTATGGCTCAGGCCCAGAATTAGCCCACACTTTTTAATGTCTGCCGCGTATTTATTACACTACATGTCGGACCTGTCTTTAATTATCAGCTTCATGATGGCCGGCATTAAAAAAAAGTCTGCCAAGAGCGCCACTAATATTGCGCTTGCCGTCAATACGCCGAAATCAAACATGTTGTTCATCTCAGAGAGCGTAAGAACCAAAAAACCAAGAGCAAGCACTATTGATGTCAGCGTGATCGCCCTTCCTGTTCCCATCAAGGTCAATCTGACCGCCTTGTCAACGTCGTTATATTGAAGCTCGTAGCGCCGGAAATTGTGCATAAAGTGTACCGTGTCATCAACAGCTAGTCCTAGGGCTATTGCGCCAATTAATAAAGTAAACATGTCGAGCGGCATCTTAAAAATAACCATGATAGTTGAGAGAAAGAGGATCGGAAGTAGGTTTGGTATCATACTAATGAGGCCAATTTTAATATTTCCTATCAATAGAACCATCAAAATAGTTATCAGAGCAAATGCCAGAATATAGCTTGTCGCACTGCTAAAAATTGCCTGTTCGAAAGTAACTGTCATCAAAGTGCCGATACCAGTAAACGAAACAACAGCCAAGCCGGCAAATTCTTTATCAAGGTAGGCCTGAGCCCTGTCTATAAATACTTTTGCCTCAAGGGAGTCAATGAATGGTGTTTTAAATGTCAGGCGAGCTTTAGAATAATTGGCGTCAACCAAGCTCTCTAGATCGTTGTTTCCGCTGCTTTCAAAAAGCAAAAACTCTTGTGCAATTAGATTAGCGTCGTCAGGAACTTTATAGTATTCGTCTTGGTTTTCGTTTAACGCCCTGTTTGTTTCTTTGATGATATCTACAAAACTGAGCACTTTTCCAACAAACATGTTTCCAGTCGTAATGGTGTTGATGTTTTTCGACACCTCTTCGATCTTTCTTGAAATCTCAGGATTGTATAGGCCATTTGTTTTTCCTGTGTCAACAATTACTTCAAGCGTGAGTGAGCCTCGAAGGTTTTCATCTACTGTTTCTGTTGCCACACGTGCAAAGTTGTCTTCTGGAAGCCACTGGAGCGGAAAGTGAGAAAATCTTAGCTGTGTTGCAAAAATAGTCGCACAAATAATTAGCGCTGCGCTTATCGCTAATATTTGTTTCGGTCGCCCGGTTCCAATTTTACCTATTCCAATAAGCAGTTTGTCCATGAGGGTGTGGCCTTTTTCGTCGGCCTTAGGCTCTAAATGAACAAAACTTGTTGTCGCTATTAGAGCAGGAAGCAAAACAAGGGTGAACAATAAGCCAATCAAAACACCGCCACTCGCAAAACGCCCAAGGTCGGCAACTGGCGCAACACCTGAGAAGGAAAACGACCATAGTCCAGCAGCAGTTGTTAGAGAAGTCATAACAATTGCCAAACCAGAATGTCCCATTGCATACCGTAAAGAAGCTTTTTTGTCTTTTGTTATGACTAGGTCTTTATAAAAAACTGCCAGCAAGTGTATAGCGGCACTGGTTACTACGGCAAGCAAAAAAGTTGGCATAATTTGTGTTGCCATAGTAAACGGAGCAGAAAAAATTGACATCAAAGAAACCGTGCTTATTAATGTCATTCCAACACAAATTATTGGTAAAGCTACCCCCGAGAGCCTTCTAAAAAGAGTAAAAAGAACCAACATAATTACTACCATCATAAGACTAATAAACACGATTGCATCATTCTTTAGCGCTTGTTTAAAAATGCCTGCAATTGCTGCAGAGCCTGAAAGGTAGGTTTCAAAGTTGTCGGCGTTAAAGCGACTCATTACTTGTTGCGCTGTTGCAATTATCTGGTCATTTTCAGCGTCACTTAAGTAGCTCTTTGTGTCGCTTTTAGCAGTGACTCCAAAATCTAGTTCGTCATTAAAATCTAGTTCGTCATTAAAATCTAGTTCGTCATTAAAATCTAGTTCACTTGCTGCATTTGTAAGACTTTCACCAGAGTAGGTCTTTGTGTCGATGGTAACCGTAGTCATTGTGAAGTCTTCGCTATAAAGCAAGTTTTTAAAAAGACTGTTGTTTGTGATTGTATTTTTTAAATCATCAAGCTCCTCTTGGGTTTTAGGCAACACATCAATCAAGGGCTCAACAATCAGCTCCCCCTCAACGCCGTATGTGTTTCTCGCATTTATTAGAGAGTCAACGCTTTCAATATGAGGAAGCTCTCTTTCTAGCGCCCTATGAAATCCATTTAGTTTTTCCAGAAACTCCAAATCAAATATGTTGCTTGTTTTAACAGCAATTATTAGCTGTTCGTCACGACCGAACTGATCTCTAAAAAAATCATACTCGATTCGCATAGGATCGGATTTGTGCAAAAACCCCTCTGTCGAGGTATCCATTTTTAATGTCGGGAGCTGTGATCCTAGAGCGACAACAAATAACAAAACTATAAGTATTGTTTTTGCTGAGTTTTCGTATAACCAATCAGAAAATACCTCGAGCTTTTTTTCGGTTTTAGATCTCCAGTTCATTTTGACCACCGTTATAGCATTTCAATAACACTTTCTGTTTGTTTTGTTATAGCTCTATTGTTTTTCATTGCCCGCCAAGAAACGAACAGTCCGCTACTTATAATAATAATGAGCCCGGTCAGCGCCTCAGTTGTTGGAACAAATTTAAACACAAAATAGCTTAAAACAATGGCAACAACAATTTCAAAATAACCAAAGGGGCTAAGCTCAGAAGCTGTCGCAAACTCAAACGCCTTAATAATCATAAAGTGTGATGTGGCCGCAATAAGGCCCATTGCAGCAGCCATCAAAATACCCACTAAATCAGGGGCAGTCCAACTCAACACGGCCATCGGGCCGAGGACAAGAGTGCCCACTATGGCCGTATAAAAAAGGGTCAGCAAGGGCGGGCCACTTAAGCTCAGTTTTCTCGTGGTAATAATATAAAGCGCATAACAAAAGCCTGCGACCAGTGCATAAATTAGGCTTGGTCTAAATTGGTCGGTGTCTGGCTGCAAAACAATAACAACGCCAACAAAGCCAACCAAAACACCAACACCAATAAAAATATCAAAACGCTCTCCCAAAACAAAGGGCGCAAGCATTGCAACAATCAGCGGCGACACGAACAATAAAGTTAGCGCATTTGGGATTGGATTTGTTTTTATTGCGGTAAAAAAGAATAGCGTTGCCAAAGTAAGCATTAAGCTGCGCAATAGATGAAAAGAAGGCTGTCTAGGCATTCGCCACCAACGCAACTTTTTCCAATAGAGCAGAGGCAATAACCACAACGTATGAAAAGCAAAACGAGCCCAAGAAATTTGCATAACGGGATAGCTCTCGCTAAGTATTTTTGCAATGACGTCAAGCATTGGTACAACACTCATAGCGCCAACCATAAGGGCAATTCCTTTAAGCAGTTGTTTATTGTCGAGGTTCATTACATTGCCTTGTAAAAACTAAGCAGATTGTACAATAACAACCATCAAAGACAAGGGCTAAAATTGAAATTATTAATGGTGCCGACGGTCGGAGTCGAACCGACACAGCTTACGCTACAGCCCCCTCAAGGCTGCGTGTCTACCAATTCCACCACGTCGGCTTGTTTAATTGCTAGGTATGTCGCTTGGCTCAGTTTCAATCGTCTCGTCAACCAAGGGCTGGACCATAATGCTTTGGCTTGAGTCAGAGACGTTGCTTTCGCTTGTCGCAAGATAAGCAAGACTAATGCTAGTGATAAAAAAACCCAAAGCAATGGCTGCAGTTAACTTGTACAAAAAAGTGTTTGCGCCCCTTGCTCCGAAAACTGTCCCTGCTGCGCCAGAACCAAATCCTGCACCAGCGCCTGCGCCCTTGCCGTGCTGAATTAATATCAGACCAACCATGCCCAAGGCCAACAACACATGAATAACTAAAATTATTTGAAATGACATATTAACCCGCCCTACATATTTGTAAAAAATCTTCTGCCTTTAATGCCGCGCCTCCAATCAAACCACCATCGATGTCAGCACATGAAATCAACTCTCTTGCATTGCCAGCATTCATGCTGCCTCCGTATAGAATATGAGTGCTTTGGGCAATGCTTTCATTGCTTTTTCGTAACAAGTCACGAATAAACAAGTGCGCCGCTTGCGCCTGCTCAGGTGAAGCGGTTTTGCCAGTTCCAATCGCCCATACCGGCTCATAAGCAATAATTATGTTGCGAAAAGCGTCAATACCTACTAACTCAATAACTGTATTAATTTGTTCAGCAACAACTATTTCTGTTTCACCAGATTCTCGCTGCTCTAGCGACTCACCCACACAAAGAAGTGGTGTTAAATCATTGTCTAAGGCGGTCTTTACTTTTTCAGCAACCAAGAGGTTTGTCTCTCCATAGAGACTTCTGCGCTCAGAGTGGCCAACAATAACATGCCTTGCTCCAAAATCCTTTATCATGTTGGCACTAACCTCGCCAGTGAATGCGCCCGAAGAATTAGTGTTAAGGTTTTGAGCGCCGAGCTTGACTTGGCTGTGTGTAATTAAAGCCTCAACCTGAGAAAGATATGGAAAGGGGGCACAAACCACCACCTCAGATCTAACCTCACTCATGCCAGACAATATGCCCAAAATTAATTTATTGACGGATTCTTTGCTGGCATTCATTTTCCAGTTGCCTGCCACAATAGTTCTTCTCATACCCTTTCGCAACCAATAAAAAAGGGGCAATGTTACGCTAATATGGCTAAAAAATCAATTCTGAGCAACGCCATTCATCTCTTGCTCACAACGGGTATCATTAGTATATCATTTTCATATTTAGACTTACTTTCTTATGTCTCAAACTTGGGTCAAGAGCTTAGACTCTCTAAAAAACTCCCTGCCACTTGGAGAATTTAGTGTTTGGGTTAAGCCACTTGTTGCTATTGAGAAAAACTCCACCCTTCATCTATTAGCTCCAAGCGCCTCTGCACTCAAATACATCAATAATCATAAAAAAATTAAGTCTGCTATTATTCTTGCGGTTGCAGAACAAAACCGCACACTAAAGATAC
>CAXDLF010000076.1:0-6226 GCA_963989885.1 uncultured Gammaproteobacteria bacterium | reverse complement strand
GATCCGCTTGACCCTTCCAACTACCTTGGCTCTTTAGTCGATGTGGAACATTTCAAAAAAGTTTGCAGTTATTTGGAAAACGATAACATCATTACCGGAGGTGTCACTGAGAGTCCTTGCTATGTCCTTCCTACTATATTTGATAAGGTTGATCCTAACTCTAAATTAGCCCAAGAAGAAGTTTTTGGGCCGATACTCTCAGTAATAACTGTGAAATCATTTGATGAGGCAATCGCTGTTGCAAACAATACCGATTATGGTCTTGCTGCAAGTGTTTTTACAGCAAATGGCAAAAAAGCAATTAGGGCTGCAAGGTCAATTAAGGCTGGCACAGTAACAGTAAACTGCTATGGCGAGGGGGACATGAGTACACCATTTGGTGGCTATAAGCAGTCAGGTTTTGGCGGAAGAGATAACTCTATCCATGCACATGATCAATACACAGAATTAAAAACGATCTGGATAGATCTTTCCGACCGCGCCCCAGAAGAGTCTATCGACTAGCTCTATCTGATAGTTAGTGGCTAGCATGATTAATCTCCCTGCCAACCCCGGCATCTCAGGCTGGAAAGGGATCCTGCCTCCTAGGAAGCCAAATAAGCAATTGGATGAAAATCAGAATGCTGATTATCTTGTAATTGGAGCTGGTTTTGCAGGGCTCTCTGCGGCACGTCGCCTTAATCAACTACATCCTGATTCCAAAATTGTAGTATTAGAAGCTTGTGAGGTGAGCGAAGGGCCGGCTGGTCGCAATTCAGGTTTTATGATTGACCTACCTCATGACTTATCATCTGACGATTACTTAGGCAATGTTAAAAAAGATAGAGAACAAACACTTATTAATCGATCTGCAATTGAATTTGCAAAAAGTGCTGCCGAAGAGTACCAAATGCCTGCAGAAGCACTTCAACAAGTCGGCAAAACCAATGCAGCTGCAACCACCAAGGGTATGGACTTCAATGCAGACTACGCAAAGCATTTAACGAAAACAGGAGAGGATTATCGGCTATTAGATGCCACTGAAATGCGTGACCTTACTGGCATCGAGTATTATCAAGGTGGGTTATGGACACCCGGAACTGTGCTCTTGCAACCTGCCCTCTATATTGGAAACTTAGCCGATGGTGTTACGCAATATTCAAACGTACATCTCTATGAAAACTCTCCAGTCATTGATTTGATTGATGAAGGCGAGCATGATGGCCAGACACTGTGGAAAGCTAAAACCGAGTTAGGCTCTGTCGCCAGTCCCAAAGTCATTTTAGCTGTCAACGGCTTGATAGAAAAATTTGGATATTTTCAAAATAGACTGATGCATATTTTTACATACGCTTCTATGACCAGACAACTGAGCTCAGAGGAAGTTGAAAATTTAGGGGGTCAAGCTGAATGGGCATTTACCTCAGCAGACCCAATGGGTTCTTCAATTAGACGGCTATCCGGAATAGGTGGTGATCGGATTGTGGTTCGTAATCGTTTTACCTATGATCCAAGCATGGAAGTCTCACAATCACGAATTTATTCAGTGTCCAATAGCCATATATCGGCTTTTAATGCCCGATTTCCGATGCTAGACAAAGTATCTATGGAGTATTGCTGGGGAGGCCGTTTATGTTTAAGTTTAAACAACGTCTTTGCACAAGGTGAGGTTGCAGAAGGCGTATATTCCGCATGCTGTCAGAATGGTCTTGGTACAGCCAAAGGCACGGCTATTGGAATTATCTCTGCTGAAAAAGCGAGTGGCGCTAAAGAAAGCCTTGTTCCTAATTTTAAAACAGAAGAAACACCAAAAAAACTACTGCCCAAACCTCTGATGTGGATTGGTGTTAATAGTTATATCCGCTGGAAAGAACTTGGCGCAGGCAAAGAAAAATAATCGCTAATTAAAACTTATAGATGGTTCACCGTAATATCTATTTGAAGTCATACTTAAGTTTGTGATTTTTCAATGTATTAAGACGTTTAATAGATAAATAATATACTTTTGCACTAAATCAAGACTAACTTTATTCTCACTTAAACACAACGATTATAATTTACCTGACAGGTAAGGTTTTAATTTAAATTGGAACAGCTCTATTCCTATTTAGTCCGGTTGCTGGGTCAATAATCGGCTCTGAGGTAAACTGTGCCAGGAAGGCCCTTCTAGGACTTGATGAGTTATTTGAGCCAGATGCATGGGGGGTAAGACTGGAAAATGCGATCAAGGTTCCGGCGGCGACAGGAAGGGTTCGCGCTTTGCTTTCATCAACCTCAATGAACAAGTCTTTTGATTTTTCCGACCATTCATGCGATATTGCCTTATTGGTATCTTCCAGTTTGGTTGGAATTAAAGACAACGATCCATTAAACTCAGTAATGTCATCGAGCGCCAACCAAGCCGATAGATAAGGTTTGTGCTCAAAGTCTATATAGCCAGAGTCTTGATGCCAATTAAAGCTGGATTGCGTATGGGGCTCCTTGGTAACAATTTGTTCGTTAAAAAGAAAGACTTTTTTTCCAAGGAGTTCACTGGTAAGTTGTTTGATTGGTTTACTTCTCAAATATCTCAGAAGTTCAGGATGAAATGGGCTTTGATTGGCCAAAAATATTCTGCCGATTTGCGAGATATTGCCATAATGTCTAGTTAGATCAGATGGCCGCATTCGCTCAAGGCCATTTTTGTAATCCTGTAAAATCTTTTCAACAGTACTTCTTAGCTCCGATAGAGTTTCCTTACTGACAAAATTCTCTAGCACCAGATAACCTTGAGATAGGAACTCTTTGATATTGATCGAACTAATTTTTGCCTCTTTTTTTGACAACTATATGAGATATTAAAAAATATTTAACTTAATCATAAACTAAAATGTAGCGATGATGCCAGACAATAAAAATATGTTCAATCAGGCTACAATTCGATCGAACAATGCTGTTAAGAGAGATCTATGATAACTTGTGTTGGACCTATTTTTCTTGACAGGATTGTAAAAATCGATAGATTTCCTGAAAAACCAATAAAACTTGTAGCAAAAGGACTTGAAAAGAGATTGGGTGGGCCAGCAGCAGTGGCCAGCTTTGCTGTCAATATGCTGGGTGAAGAGTCTGAGTTTGTGGGTCGTTTCGGTGATGATGATGCAGCTGATTTCTTGCAATCGGAGTTTGATAAATGCAATATTTGCTTCAATCGATCTATAACCGTCGAAGGCGCATTGACATCTCAAAGTCACATTTTTGAAGATTCTCACGGCGAAAGAATGCTGGCGGTATTCAATGAACAGAAGCTGTTTGAAGAAAAGCAGCTACCGAACTTTGATTTTTCATCTGACCAAACCTATTTAATCGATGTACATTGGATTGAGGCTGCACATTATCTAGCAAAAAATACCTACGAAAATGGCATCAACTGCATTGTCGACTTGGATAATTTCTCTAAAAACAAGGCAGTTGAAGAGGTACTTAACGCCTCATCTCACCCTGTATTCTCTGAAAATGGTTTATATCAATATACAAAAGAGAAATCCATAATCAATTCATTAAGGAGCCTCTATCAAGACAACAATAAGTTTTATGCGGTAACGCTCGGCTCGGAAGGGGTCTTCTGGATTGATCAGGGCGACATTTATCACTGCCCGGCACCCAAGGTAGAGGCTAGAGAGACGAATGGCGCTGGTGATGTGTTTCATGGTGCATTTGCCAGATTTATCCATGCTAGTAAATCGATACAGAAGTCGATAGAGCTGGCTACAGCAGCCGCTTCACTTAAATGCTCAAGGAGTGGTGGTATTCATGTCATACCTGATTACAAAGAGCTCATTGAGTTCTCTAAACAATTAAAACCAACCAGAGTAATAAAATAGCAATGAAAAAAATATTAATAACCGAGTTTATGGAACAAGACAGTGTCAACAAAATTTCGAAGCATTTTGACGTCAGCTATAATCCAAGCCTGCATGAAAATATTGAGGAGCTGGGTTCGCAAATAGCTTCGGTAGACGCCATAATCGTCAGAAACAAAACTCAACTCAATGAAGCCTTGCTCACAAAAGCAAGAAAACTCGGGTTTGTTGGAAGGCTGGGCGTTGGTTTGGATAATATCGACACTGATTATTGCTCAGAAAAAAGCATTGTTGTCCAGCCTGCAACAGGTATGAACACCGACTCGGTCGCCGAGTACGTTATCAGCTGCTCGCTCTCCTTGCTCAAAAATATTCCTCCTTTGAACCAGGGAACAGTGAGCGGAAAATGGCCTCGGTCACCTATCAAGTCAAGAGAGCTGCAAGGCAAAACCATAGGTCTGCTTGGTTTTGGCGTTATTGGTAAAAAAGTATCTATGTTGGCCCAAGCATTCGGATCCAAGGTCGTGGCTCATGATCCTTATATTCCTCAATCGGATGCTGAAAAATACAACATATCCCTAGTCAAAAGCCGCGACCTTTTTGAATGCGCTGACATTATATCGATCCATCTTCCGCTAACTGGCGAGACGAAGAATTTGCTGAATTACAGCTCTTTCTCTGAAATGAAAAATAAACCAATCATCATTAATTCCTCCAGGGGCTCGATAGTCAATCAGGGAGAATTAATAAAGGCATATAACGATGGTTTAATAAACGGCTTTGCGCTCGATGTTTATGAATCTGAGCCGGTCGAGGAAGATTTCTGTTCAAACATTTCAAGCAATATGAATTGCATCCTAACTCCTCATATCGCTGGCGTTACAATTGAATCGAATACAAGGGTTAGTCAATTTATTGCAGACAAAACTATTCAGTTTTTTAAGCAAGCTAGAGATTGAATTCACTCATTTCTACGACCCTTCCCTCCTTTATTGAGAGCTCTGCCGCTTCCCCGATGGCGACCGCCATCAATCCGTCATTTAATGAAACCTCGGGCAGCGAATTGTCTCTGATAGCTTTTATAAAGGACTGATGTTCGTAGTAGGTTGAGCCGTGATGGTGACCCGCTGCAAGGATTTTTTCGTCAACTCCGATAGTTTCTTTTTTGGCTCCAGTGCTGCCCCTTAGACCGACCCTGACATCGGAAGAGGCGATACCTGAATCGCTGGACGGGACTGCCGTTTCTATTTTTCCTGTCGAGCCGACAGCACACAATTCTTCTTGATATTGAGAGTTTTCCGCGAACATGCACAAGTCCAATAATGCCCTTACGCCGTTTTCAAAATCAACGATCACAAATGCATTGTCCAAGATATCAGGGGTTTTGCCGTCATATTTTTCATCCAGGTGGTTGACATTTTGACCTCCACTAGCATAAACCCTGACTGGCTCGCTTTGCGCAATCAATCTCATTAAATCAAAAAAATGACAGCTCTTCTCGACCAATGTTCCTCCAGTGTTTATAGCAAATCTGTTCCAGTCATCCACTTTGTCCAGAAAAGGGAATCTATGCTCACGAATGGAAAGCATCTTGAGATCGCCTATGGTTTTCTGATGTATCTCCTCAATCATTTTATTAACGGGTGGCATGTATCTATATTCCATAGCCGTCCAGATAATTCCAGGGTAGTCATGTGTCAATGATTCGAACTCTTTACAGTCTTTCACCGTTGTACATAGTGGCTTTTCTATCATCAGGTGTGCATTTGTTTTGACTAAGCTTTTTAGAACCTCTATATGGGTGAAGTTGGGGGTTGAAACTATATAGGCATCGGCCATGTTGGCTTTGATGAGGTCGTTGCAGTCACTAAATGTGGCAACATCATTATTTAGCAGCTCCAGGCTTTGACTGAGTGAATCGGCATTGGTATCGCACAAAGCAACAACCTCTGCTTCATCAATAATTTCGATGTTGAGTATATGCTCTTGTCCCATGCATCCGGCACCAATAATTGCGTATCTTATTTTATCTTTCATAGCGTATAGGTTGGAATCTCCATTTGATTTCCAAGACGGACCAATTGGTCGGAAATGTCGCCATAGGTAAAGGCCACGTGATGCTCCAGCCCCCCTTTGAACATCTGCTCCGCTTTATGGACACTATCACGACCCAAACTGATTACGCCGGATGTTCCGGAAAAGGAGTTCGGCCTATCTATAACCGTTCCCTTTAATACGAAAAATTGTAGCTTATTTCGCGCTTTGGAGACTCGAAAAATGGTTATTTCCCCAGCTTTAAGACTAAAGTCATGAAGCAAAGGCTTCTTTCTGTTTGAATGAATTCCAGATTTAGCGGTGCCTTCTTTTGCCATACTTATTGGCGCCAAACCACAATGCCAAAAAACAAG
>CAXDLF010000075.1:0-6347 GCA_963989885.1 uncultured Gammaproteobacteria bacterium | reverse complement strand
ATTTAAGGCTTGTTTTTGAAGTTCTGTGGTTGTTTTCATAATTGAGTTTTTTGCAAAAGAGAGGAAGGATTATACCTAAGTCATAAGATTTTTTTTGTTCTTAATTCAGTGTCTTAGAATGGTCAATGTTATTTCGAATCAATGAAAATTGAGCTGACTGATTGCTCTGCGCTAATTCTTCTTATAACGTCTGCGAGTGTAGAGGCAATTGACAATTGTCTAATTTTAGGGCAAGTCATTGCTTTGTCTGTCAAGGGGATTGTGTTTGTGATTACGACTTCATCTAAAGTAGAGTTGGTTATATTTTCTACAGCAGTACCAGAAAGAACTGCATGTGTTGCATAAGCGACAACCTTCTGAGCACCTTTCTCTTTTAAGATATCAGACGCCTGACAAAGTGTGCCAGCGGTATCCACCATGTCATCGACGATAATACAAGTACGTCCAGAAACATCACCGATTACATTCATCACTTTAACTAAATTGGGTTCCGGACGTCTTTTATCAATGATAGCAAGGTCGGCGTCATTGATTCTTTTTGCTGCAGCTCTCGCTCTAGCAACACCGCCTACATCTGGAGAAACAACCACCACATCATTGTAGTTGCAATCTAAAATATCTTTCACTAGAACGGGTTGTGCGTATATATTGTCTATAGGGATATTAAAGAATCCTTGTATTTGGTCGGCATGTAAATCCATCGTCAAGATTCGATTAACACCGGATGTCTCTATCATTTGGGCAATCAGTTTGGCTGAAATAGGTACTCGGGTCATGCGAGAACGTCTATCCTGTCGTGAGTAACCTAGATATGGAACTACAGCAGTAATTCTTCCAGCTGAAGAACGTCTAAGTGCATCAACCATCACTAACAATTCCATGAGTGTTTGGTCTGGAGATGGTCCACAGGTTGGTTGAATAACAAAGACATCGCAACCACGAACATTATCTAGTATTTCAATCTGTGATTCACCATCACTAAATTGACCAACAAAAGCCTTACTTTGGGTAATTTTTAGATTATCAATAATTTCGGAAGAAAGATTTGGATTGGCATTTCCACTGAAGATTTTGATTCTTTCTAGAGACATCCGATTACACTCTTATTGATGTAGATGACAATTATACAAAGAATTCATCTCAACAATTAAAATGTTTCCTTGGCAGTATTTTATAAAATACTAGTTAGCTAAGATATTATCCAAGTCTTTAAATTATTATTAAAAGTATTGGATTATTTTGTTACTAGAAATTCTTTATTTTTTCATTTAAGAGTTTATTTTTAAAAGTGTATTAATGAATGGAGTTATATCTTTTGGTTCAGCTTTTGAACTAAAACGCTTGATTGGCGTTCCATCAGGTCCAACGAGAAATTTAGTAAAGTTCCATTTGATGCTGTTGTTTAGCACACCTTTTAGTTTTTGTTTCAGATATTTATAGAGAGGATCTGCATTTACTCCATTAACTTCAATCTTCTTAGACATCGGAAAAGTGACATCGTAATTGTCACGACAGAAAGACTGTATTTCTTCTGAATTACCCGGTTCTTGGTTGCCGAACTGATCGCAAGGAAAGCCGATTACTACTAGACCACTTTCTTTGTAATCCTTATAAAGTTTTTCTAATCCCTTGTATTGGTAGGTGAAGCCACACTTACTTGCAGTGTTGACTATTAAAATCGCTTTCCCTCTAAAATCGCTCATTGCAATCTTTTTACCATTCAGTTGATTGATCTTGAATTGATAGAATTCTTCATTCATAAATTGTTTAAATAGAAAAAAAGATGGCTGGGATGGGAGGATTTGAACCTCCGCATGACGGGATCAAAACCCGTTGCCTTACCACTTGGCGACATCCCAATTGTTTGTTGGTGATCTATCTATCGCTTGAGCAACAAAACCAGACCACTTTGATGGCAGTTTTTCCTTTGCTATCACTGCATCTTTTTTATTTTCAAAGGCTATAAAAACACAACATCCGCTACCTGTCATTCTAGCAACACCAAGATGGTTTTCGGTTGAGTCTAGATGGTTTAAAGCTTTTTGTATCTCACCTTCCAGTTCAATTGCAGCATCTAAGCAGTCGTTATGTGGATTTGAAACCAATGAAAAGTCTGATATTTTCCTTTGTACCGGTGACATTGTCAATGCTTTGTGAGTGAAAATTTCTTGAGTGGATATGTGTTTATTGATTGAAACAACTAAATAATAATATCTCGGCAAATTAATGGGAGTCAGGATATCTCCTTTACCTTCAGCCCATGCACTGTGACCATTGACAAATACTGGGACATCGGCACCCAGAGTTTGACCTATATAGGAGAGTTCACTCGTAGGTAATTTTAGATTCCATAATTTATTAAGCGCTATTAAAACTGTTGCTGCATTTGAGCTTCCTCCTCCAAGACCACCTCCGGTGGGTATTTTTTTAATGACACCGATGTCAACTCCAGATTCCGCTCTAGAGTATTTTTTTAAGGTATGTGCGCTACGTAGAATTAAGTCTTTGTCATACGGTATTGTTTCGTTGCCATAAATGCGCTTTATTTCGCCATCATTCCTTAATCTGAAGGTAACTTCATCACCATAGTCTAGAAGCTGAAAAATGGTTTGAAGGTTATGGTATCCATCTTCTCTTTTTGAGGTAATGTGCAAAAATAGGTTGATTTTTGCGGGCGCAAGATAGGTAACTTCAGGCATCAATAAAGTGTTCTCGATAGTGCTTCAATTCATTAATGGAATCGTAGATGTCTGATAAGGCTAAATGCTTTGACTGTTTGAATGAAGTAGCAACAATGTCAGGCTTCCAGCGAACTGCCAGCTCCTTTAGTGTTGAGACGTCGATATGACGGTAATGGAAAAATTTTTCAAGCTTGGGCATGTAGGTGTAGAGAAATCTTCTGTCTTGGCAGATTGAATTCCCGCACATTGGCGAAGCGCCTGAATCAACGTACTTCACCAAGAAATCCAAAGTCTTTTTTTCGGCTTCATTTATGGAGATTTTGCTTTCTTTCACTCGTTGCACCAGACCGGACTTAGTGTGTTGACGAGTATTCCATTCATCCATACTGTCTATGTGTTTTTTATCCTGATGGATAGCTATGGAGGGTCCCTCTGCTAAAACATTTAGGTCAGCATCGGTCACAACAGTGGCGATTTCAATAATGATGTCTTTTTCTGGAACTAGGCCTGTCATTTCGAGGTCTATCCAAATAAGGTTTGTCTTTTTATTCATTGCACGTTTAATTGTTACTGGCCTTAACGTAATCATCAAGTTTTTGTTGTGCGCTTCCATTTGATAATGCTTGGTTCGCTCTTTCAATACCTGATTGCAATGAAGTGGTAAGTCCGCTTACATAAATCGCTGCCCCTGCATTTAAAGAGATAATATCTTTTGCGGTTCCATTGTGACCTGAGAACGCCTCTTTAATAAGTGCAAGAGAGCTCTCAGCATCATCAGCTTTAATATCATTTAAATTACCTAAACCAAGACCTAATTCTTCAGGATGAATTGAGTATGTAGTGACAACTCCATCTTTTAATTCAGCGATAAATGTTTTGTCGGCAATAGATAATTCGTCGAGTCCATCAGCAGAGTGGACAACCATCACGTGTCGAGAGCCGAGACTTTTAAGTACATTAGCAATAGGTTCAATTAAGCTTTGATCATAAACACCCATCACCTGGTTGGGTGCCTTGGCTGGGTTAGTGAGGGGACCCAAGACATTAAATATCGTTCGTACTGCAAGCTCTTTTCTTGGGCCAATGGCGTGTTTCATGGCGCTATGGTGAGCCGGTGCAAACATAAATCCGACACCAATCGTTTCAACACATTGACTAATAAAATTCGGAGTTAAATCAAGATTAACCCCTGCAAACTCTAGGACGTCGGCGCTACCTGATTTTGAAGAGATTGATCGATTACCGTGCTTGGCGACTTTTCCACCGGCTGCGGCGACAACAAAGGCAGATGCGGTGGAGATATTGAACAATCCCAAACCATCACCGCCGGTTCCACAGGTATCAACCAGATAATCAGAGCTGCTAATCTCTACAGATGTAGCAAGAGATCGCATGACTTTAGCACTGGCAGTGATTTCTTCAATAGTCTCTCCTTTCATAGATAGTCCGACTAAAAAGGCGCCAATTTGAGCATCAGTCGTCTGACCCGTCATGATGCTGTTCATTACATCATGCATTTGATCTTCATTTAAATTTTGCTTTGCAATGACCGTTTTGATAGCTTGTTGTATGTTCATGTTATATTTTGACTCATTAAGTTTTCAATATCTTTTACTTCTTTGACTGCAGATTTCGATAAAATTTGATGGCCGTTTTTGGTTACTAAGACATCATCTTCAATTCTGATACCAATATTCCAGTACTTAGAGTCAATTTTATCATTCTTGCGAATATAGATTCCTGGTTCCACAGTTGTTACCATACCTTCTTCAAAAACTCTAAAATCGTTATCAATTTTATATTCGCCGACATCATGCACATCCAGTCCTAGCCAATGCCCAGTTTTATGCATATAAAACTCACTTAGGTTATCTTGGTCCTTCATGATGCCAAGTTTGGTGAGTTCACGTGAGATAGTATCACAGGCGATTTCATGAGGAGTATTGACTTTCACACCAGGTTTGATAGATGCGATAGCAGACTTTTGTGCACTCAAAACAATTTGATATATCTGTTTTTGAGCTTTACTAAAGCGTCCATTGATTGGAAAAGTGCGTGTAATATCTGAGGCGTATCCCAATGACTCACAACCTGCATCAATCAGAATCAATTCACCATCATTTAACACTTTGTTGTTTTTAGTGTAATGCAGGATGCAGCCATTTTTTCCACCAGCAACAATTGGTGGATATGCGTGATCAGCATTTTCAGATCGAAATTCTGCGTCAATCTCTGCTGCAATTTGGTATTCATATAACCCAGGCGATACTTTTGTCATTGCTTTCATGTGCGCTTTTGCTGCGAGATTGGCTGCAGTTTGAATATTTTGTATTTCATTAGAGTCTTTTATGAGACGCATTTCAGAAATTACAGGTTTGATTGGTTTGACGGCATTTACAAGAATTGAAGAGATATTTTCATTGAGTTTGTTTGTACTGGAATCATCGAAATAAACAAGGCTATTTTTATCAATGAGTTTATGGATTGTTTTCAAAAAGTCATCAATTGAATAGGCATTGTCTGCTAAGAGTGTTTTTGGAGCTGACCTTACACCAAGACGCTCACCTTCCCAAATCTCTTTTGTTTTGTCTTTCGGTCGAACAAAGATGCTGTAGTTTTTGCTAGAGAAAACCGCTATGGCGTCAGGCTCGGTAAAGCCAGTAAGGTACCAAAAACTGCTGTCTGGACGAAATGGGTAATTGACATCATTATTCCTTGTTTGTTCGCTATTACTACTCACAATAACTAGGGCATTTTCACTCAATCTGCTTAATAACTCTTGTCGTCTTTTTTGATGTATCATTTTCCAAATACTATTTAGCACTCTGTTAACTAATTCCAAAACGATACCATGAAAAAGATACGACTTTATCAAAATACTGTGTTCAAGGTAGGCGGTAAGGCTGTCTTAGAAAAAAATAATGAACATCATCTTCTTAAGGTATTGCGCTTCCCTATCGGAAAAACTGTTACTCTGTTTAATGGGGATGGTTTTGATTATCAAGCAACAGTCATCAGTACAAAAAAAACTTGTAAAGTTGAGGTTATTTCGCAACAAAAAAACAAGAGTGAATCTAGCTTGAATTTAACTCTTGCACAAGGCATTGTCAAAGGTGAAAAAATGGATTTTTTAATTCAAAAAGCAGTTGAACTTGGTGTGACACGCATTATGCCAATACAAACTGAACGCTGTGTTGTTAAGCTAAAAGTTGATAAAGTTGCCAAACGAATTAATCATTGGCAAAAAATAGCAAACCATGCTTGCGGACAATCTGGGCGCTCAGTAATCGTGGATATCTCAAAACCGCAACCACTTACTGAGTTATTAAATGAGCCTAATCATAATGGTTTTGTGCTACATCATCGGGCTACTGAAAATCTCCACAACATAAAAAAATCATCAAAAGCAACGATTCTAATTGGCCCAGAGGGTGGTTTGAGTGATACCGAAATTAAACAAAGCATTGAAGCAGGGTTTCGACCACTTTTATTAGGAAAAAGGATTTTAAGAACTGAGACCGCTTCGCTTGTAGCGATTGCAAATATGCAGCTTTTATGGGGTGGTTGAGACTAATTTAAGAGCTTAAAACTGATATTTAACGATTTACTCTATATCGCCCAGTTCAGTGCTGAGCTCACGAGCACGATCAAAGGCTGCTCTCGTTG
>CAXDLF010000074.1:0-6457 GCA_963989885.1 uncultured Gammaproteobacteria bacterium | reverse complement strand
TTGTGTATTGGGTGTTCAACTTATCCCGTCAGCACATAAAGATATTGTTAATCCTCTCTTTAAGCGTATCAAAAAAAACTATTCAAACATTTTTCTGAATACTAAAGTCACTAAAATGTCAGCAATCAAAAAAGGAATCAAAGTTAGTTTCGATGGCACAAATGCGCCTGCAATGGATACCTTTGATAAGGTCTTAGTTTCAATAGGTCGTTCACCAAATGGGCATTTATTAGACGCCGAAAAAGCGGGTGTTTCTATTGACAAAGATGGATTTATTGCAACAAATAGACAGATGCAAACCAATGTAGACCATATATTTGCTATTGGAGATATTGTAGGTAAACCAATGTTAGCCCATAAGTCTGTCCACGAAGCTAAGGTTGCTGCAGAGGTAATTTGTGGGCAAAAATCTGGCTTTGACGCTATCACAATTCCTTCTGTAGCTTATACAGACCCTGAAGTGGCATGGACAGGCAAAACGGAGAAAGAACTAAAAGCAGAAGGTATCAAGTTTAAAAAAGGAGTATTTCCATGGGCCGCCTCAGGTAGAAGTTTGAGTATAGGAAGAGATGAAGGAATTACTAAGGGCTTGTTTGATTCCGAATCAGGCAAAATCCTTGGTATGGGTATTTGTGGAACAAATGCTGGTGAACTAATATCAGAAGCTAGTCTCGCTATCGAAATGGGTTGCGATATGAGCGACATTGCACTGACAGTGCATGCCCACCCAACACTTTCAGAGACTACCGCATTTGCCTCTGAAATGGCGGAAGGTACTATTACAGATCTAATGCCAAAAAAATAAGTAGAAAATATGGATATCAAGAAAGCAAGAAAAAATGTTATTGAACAGCAAATAAGACCTTGGGGTGGTCTGAATGTTCGCGCAAACCAAGCTTTAAGTGACATCCCCAGAGAAAACTTTGTACCAGAAGAATATTTAAGCTTGGTCTTTGCAGATATTGAAATTCCGCTGATCGGTGGTGCAAAGATGTTCTCGCCGAAGATAGAAGGTAGGATTTTAGATAGCCTTGATATCCAGGGTCATGAAACTGTTCTCGAGATTGGTACAGGAAGCGGTTATTTCACTTCTGTACTAGCAAAACTTTCTCAGTCAGTTGTAACTATAGAGCTCGATGAACAATTAATTGAATCAGCTAAAAAAAAGGCCAAAAAACTGAACTTGGACAATATTAATTTCATTAATGATGATGCATTGGCATACAATTTTGACAACGAACAATACGATACTATTGTGATTGGTTGTGCTCTACCCAATCAAAACGAGAACTTTTTTCGCTTACTTAAACCGGGTGGGAAACTATTTATGGTGGTAGGCGCAGTAAACCAAATGCGAGCTATAATTGTTATACGAACCAATGAAAAAGAGTGGCAATCGAAATCACTTTTTGAAACACATCTAGATTATATGATAGGTACAGAGCCTTCAGTGAAATTTGCTTTTTAGGCAAATCTATGTGATATGTTGAATTCACTTTTCAACCTCTTAATAAAAAAACCAACTTGGTCGTTAGTTCTCCTGCTTATAGTTATAGTAACAACCCTATCACAAATTCAATACTTTTCTCTTGATGCCTCATCAGATTCCCTTTCTCTGGAGGGAGACGATAATCTTGAACTCTATTTTGATACTTTGGAGACTTTCGGTTCTGACGAGTCCCTCATTATCAGTTACACTGCAAAAGAAAGCATTATCAATGCTGAACAATTAGAACACCTTAGATCCTTCAGAGATAGCCTGCTCGAAATTGAAGAAGTAAACTCTGTCATCTCGATACTAGATGTCTCTTTATTTAAATCACCACCACTCTCTCTAGTTGAGCTAGCCGGTGATGTTATCACTATTGACAATGGAAAAGCTGATATGTCTTTGATTGAAAGTGAATTTCAATCTAGCCCAATTTATGCAAATAATCTCATTAGTAAAGACCTTAGAACGACTGCACTTTTAATCCCTTTAAGCTCAACCGATCCAACAGCTATAGTCGATAATGAAATATTAAAAGGCACAATTACCAAAATACGCTCCACAATGGATGAATATCGCAACGATGCGAGTCTTTTCTTGGGTGGAGTACCAATGATAAGAAACGATGTCATTGCCTATATTACAAGTGACCTGATTTTATTTAGTCTGGCGGTCGTCCTAATAATGTCAATTATTCTTGCTACCATCTTTCGCAGCATAAGGTGGGTTTTAATGCCGATTACGATTAGTGTGACCGGAGCACTTTTTATGACAGGTTTGATTGGAGCTATTGGATGGAAAGTAACAGTAATCTCTGCAAACTTTTTTTCCTTGTTACTTGTTATGACTCTCTCAGTCACAATTCATTTGGTGGTTCGATATAGAGAACTAGCTAAAAATAACCCTGAAGCTGAATTGAGTAATTTAATTAGACAAACCCTCGAACAAATGATCAGGCCTTGCTGGTTAACGACCATCACTACTATCGCAGCATTTGCTTCACTTACTATGAGCAATGTTCGCCCCGTAATTGATTTTGGACTTATGATGAGTATCGGTGTCATTATTGCTCTTTTGATCTCTTTTATTGCTTTTCCCGTTTTAATGGCACTACTACCAAAACCAAAGATTGAAAATCATATTGGCCAATTTCCCATTGTTCAGAAACTTGCAGTTATTACCGATAATTATGGTAGACGGATTATTACTGTCTTGATTTTGCTTGTTATTGTTTCTCTGTCAGGGGTAACCAAACTAAGTGTTGAAAATAGTTTTATAGACTACTTTAAAAAATCAACTGAAATCAACCAAGGACTTAATTTTATTGACCAAGAGCTGGGGGGCACTATACCACTTGAAATTGTCTTCGATGACTTGGCAAGCGCTTACTGGGCAGACGAGAGTTTGAGAGAAGATATCCATCAAGTACATCAATATCTCGATAGTATCGATAGTGTAGGCAAAGTACTCTCGATCGACACTTTCATGCAATTGCTAATAGAGTCTAATAATGGCAAGGCCCCTAATGGCTTTTTACTAATGATAGGTAAAAATCAAATGCCTGAATTTGCAAAATCTCAGATACTGAAACCTCATATCTCTGATGAAACTGACCAATTAAGGTTTATTGCTCGAATTAAAGAGACATACCCAACACTTGATAGAAATAGGCTAATCAACGATATCAATAAAAAGCTAGTCGAAAAGTTCGACTTCGATCCAGACAGTTTTCATTTTACTGGATCCTTTACTCTCTACAATAATCTACTTCAAAGTTTGTTTGATTCTCAAATTAAAACCATTGCAACCGTCTTTGTGATTATTTTTGTAATGTTTCTTTTGATTTTTAGATCAACAAGCCTTGCTCTTTTAGCTGTAATCCCCAACACAATTCCCTCTCTTTTAATATTAGGCACCATGGGATTGACTAATATTCCACTTGACTTGATGACAATAACGATTGCCGCTATAGCTATAGGAATAGGCATTGATAATGCTATTCATTACATAAACCGATTCCAAGTAGAGTTTGCTAAAGACAGCGACTATCTAGCAGCAATGTATCGCACTCATAGTTCAATTGGTTTGGCAATCTTTTATACGGCAATAACAGTATCGATTGGTTTTCTAGTGTTGGTCTTATCTAACTTTATTCCGAGTATTTATTTTGGTGCATTTATGGCAATTGCGATGCTAAGTGCCGTTTTAGTCAACCTTACTTTACTTCCTAAACTATTAATAACATTTAAACCAAAAATAAATCATTAAAGGTCTATAAAACACACAACACTGTTATCATTAAATCATGATTTTAAATATATTAGAATACCCTGACAAAAGATTGAGAACTATTGCTAAGCCAGTTATTAGCGTCGATGAAAATATTCAACAGCAAGTTAAGAATATGTTTGAAACGATGTATGATGCCCCTGGAATCGGACTTGCTGCAACTCAGGTTAATTTTCATCAACGCATCATTGTCATTGATATCTCAGATCAGTGCAATGAACCGATTTGCTTCATTAATCCTAAAATCATAGAAAAATCAGGGGAAATTGAATGCGAAGAAGGCTGCCTTTCAGTGCCTGAGTATTATGAAAATGTCATCAGAGCTAATGATATAAAAGTTCAAGCCCTCAATCAAGACGGAGAATCATTTGAAATTGAAGCGAGCGAAATGCTTGCTGTTTGCATCCAGCATGAGATCGATCATTTGGATGGAATTTTGTTCGTTGACCACCTGTCAAAACTTAAACAAAAACGTCTAAAGAAAAAAACCGAAAAGAAAGTAAAAAAGCTTTAAGATTTCATGAACATCGGAATACACCACCTCGACTCGAAAGTCTTACTTGCTCCAATGGCAGGAACCAGCGATAAGCCGTTTAGAATGATGTGTAGAGAACAAGGTGCTGCTCTTACAACCTCTGAAATGGTTGTACTCCAAAAACACCTTCTTAATACAAACAAGTCTAAACATCGGCTAGACTTTAGTTCAGAAAAGTCACCGATCAGTATTCAAATTGCGGGTTCCGAAGCTGAAGAGCTTTCTGAATCAGCCATTCAGGCTGTAGAATTTGGTGCCGATATTATTGATATAAATATGGGTTGTCCTGCTAAAAAAGTTTGTAACAAGGCTGCAGGTTCTGCACTAATGAAAAATGAAAAACTAGTTGAAGATATTATTAAATCAGTCGTTAATGCGGTTGATATTCCGGTAACTCTTAAGATGCGTACAGGCTGGGATGAAGAAAACAAAAATGCACCTACAATTGCTAAAATTGCTGAAGATTTTGGTATACAAATGCTAGCAATTCATGGTAGAACTCGAGCACAAAAATATGCTGGTCATGCCGAATATGACACTATAAAAAAGATAGTTGGACTTGTTTCAATACCTGTTATTGCAAATGGTGACATCACCACCGCAGAGCAGGCCAAAGAAGTGTTGGACTTCACTGGAGCGGATGGCGTGATGTTAGGTCGTGCAACACAAGGAAACCCTTGGCTAGTGGGTCAAGTTAACCAACACTTGTCGACTGGCGCGAACCCGCAACCTCCAAAACTAGAGAAAAAAATATCCTTAATACTTAAGCATATTCGTCAGATTCATGAATTTTATGGAAATAAATTGGGAACACAGTTATCCAGAAAGCATATTTTTTGGTATTCTATACATCTTGACCAAAAAAAAGGGATTGCTTTTTGGCCAAGCATTAATAGAGTGTCTGATCACTCTGAACAATATTTCAAATTTCACGATTTTTTGTATTCTTTATGAAACAAAGAGATTTACAAGACTGTATTAATGACAAACTTGAGAAATACTTCTCGGATTTGAATGGAGAGAAAGCAAACGGTGTGTTCAAAATGGTCACCAATCAAGCTGAGTCTACTACCCTAAAATTTGTTCTCGATAAAGTTAATCAAAATCACAGTGAAGCTGCAAGAATTCTGGGTATTAATCGCGCTACCTTGAAGAAAAAAGCGGATCTTTACAAACTGTAAGACATTATAATTAATTCCATTTATATTTCGCCATCTTAAAGCATATTAAATGTCTATAAAACGCGCTCTGATTAGTGTTTCCGATAAATCAGGAATTATTGAATTTGCTCAAAATCTTGTATCACTCAATATTGAAATTCTCTCGACTGGTGGAACCGCAAAGCTACTTCAAAAAAACAAAATACCGGTAATAGAAGTATCAGATTACACAGGCCACCCTGAAATAATGTCAGGTCGTGTCAAAACACTGAATCCCAAAATACATGGTGGCATTCTGGCTCGAAGAGGGATAGATGAGCAAGTGATGTCAGAAAACGAAATCAACCCTATCGATCTCGTTGTTGTTAATCTGTATCCATTCCAGGAAACTATCTCAAGAACTGATTGTAGCCTCGAAGAGGCAATTGAAAACATTGACATTGGTGGTCCTGCGATGTTGCGTTCTAGTGCAAAAAATCACGTTTCAGTGACAGTTTTGGTTGATAGCGATGATTATCAAACAGTGCTCGATGAAATAAGGGTTTCTGGTGATACTTCATTAACAACAAGAAAAAAACTTGCACTAAAGACCTTTGAACATACAGCTCAATACGATTGCGTAATTGCCAACTACTTGGGTCGAGAAGATGATGGCTTTTCAAATACTTTAAATTTACAGTTTATTAAATCACAAAGCATGCGTTATGGCGAAAACCCCCATCAAAAGGCAGCATTCTATAAAGAAAATAATGTCAATGAATCATCAGTTTCTACCAGCAAACAAATCCAAGGGAAAGAGCTTTCATTTAATAACTTAGCTGATGCGGATGCAGCCCTAGAATGCGTTCGAAACTTCAATGATCCTAGCTGCGTTATTGTTAAACATGCCAATCCATGCGGCGTCGCAACTAGAGACACTATCCTTGCAGCCTATTTGGATGCATACAAAACTGACCCAACCTCAGCTTTTGGTGGCATTATTGC
>CAXDLF010000073.1:0-6627 GCA_963989885.1 uncultured Gammaproteobacteria bacterium | reverse complement strand
TGATTAATATAGAAACTCAAGTCGGTCCTATTTATATGTCCTACCCAAATGACAATGATATTAATGAATTGTTAGAAAGCTTTACTTCGCTAGAACCCAACTATGATTTTGAATCCTTCGATCATTCACATCATAAACTATGGTGTATCAGTAATCACAAAGATATTAAGCTAATTTCTAGACAACTAAGATCTATAAACTCTTTATATATCGCAGATGGCCATCATAGGATGGGAGCTATGAATATAATCTCTGAAAATTATAAAAAATATGGATCTCAAAGCAAGCAAAACAGAAACTGTGATGGAGTCATGATAGCTGCCTTTCCGGCTGAACAGTCAAAAATATATGATTACAATAGAGTGATTAAAGACTTGAATGGTCTTTCAGAAGCTGATTTTTTAGATGAGCTGAAAGAAAATTTCAAAATTACACTCAGTGACACCGCAATTAAACCTAAAGCCAACAGGCAATTTGGTATGTATCATCATGGCAAATGGTATTCACTGGAGTTTATCGGTAATATTCCCGATGAAAGTGATATCTTATCTTTGTTGGATATAAATATAATCAATAATTATTGCTTGATACCTATATTAGGCATTAAAGATATCAATAATGATGAAAGGATTAGATTTATTGCAGGCTGTCATGGATTAACTGCTCTAGAAAAAAAAGTAGATGAAAATTATGATAGTGTAGCATTCTCAATCTTTCCTTCTCACATTGAAGAAGTTATGAGAGTGGCGGACAATAACTTAACTATGCCACCTAAATCAACATGGTTCGACCCTAAACCTTTGGACGGCCTAGTTGTATATGAATTTAACCAGGAGAATTGAATAATGAATTTGCCAGATATCAGACCAGATAACCCTAATTTTTCAAGTGGTCCGTGTTCAAAAAGACCTGATTGGTCAATAAATAATTTGGAGGGGGCTTTGTTAGGTAGATCCCATAGAACTCCTAAATGCAAAGATAAATTAAAGGAAGTAATTAATAAATCTAAGTCAATACTTGGACTTCCTGATGACTATCTTGTGGGCATTATGCCGGGTTCCGATACTGGAGCACTGGAGGCGGCAATGTGGTGTTTACTCGGCAATCGAGGAGTTGATATTCTTGCTTGGGAAAATTTTGGTAGAGATTGGCTCTTGGACGTCGTAGATGAATTGAAAATTGAAGATAAAAACATTCATTTAGCGCCTTATGGCGAATTGCCAGATTTAAGCAAGGTTGACTTTTCTAGAGATGTGATTTTTACATGGAACGGAACTACTTCAGGTATTAAAGTTCCTAATGGTGACTGGATACCTGAAAACAGAGATGGACTTACAATATGTGATGCCACTTCTGCAGTTTTTGCGATGCCTATCGATTATAAAAAATGCGATGTTATAACCTGGTCATGGCAAAAAGCCCTTGGTGGAGAAGCTGCACATGGAATGATCGCATTATCTCCAAGAGCAGTTGAAAGATTAGAAAGTCACCAGCCAACATGGCCTATTCCTAAAGTCTTTCGAATGGCGTCTAAAAAGAAATTTATATCAGGAATTTTTGAAGGTAGTACTATTAATACTCCTTCTATGCTGTGCGTTGAAGATGCTATTGATGTTTTGAATTGGGCTGAAGATATTGGCGGCCTTGATGCTTTAATTAAAAGATCGGAAGAATCATTTAACAATATAGAAGATTGGATAAATAACACGAATTGGGTGGAATTTTTATCGAAAGACCCTGATTTAAGGTCTAATACAAGTATTACCTTTAAAATTAGTGAAAATTGGTTTGTTGAAAAGGATGAAAAACAACAAAAAGAGATAATGAAAGAGATAATTGGTTTGTTGATGGAAGAAGAAGTAGCTTTTGATATTAATTCTTATGCTAAAGCACCGCCATCATTTAGGGTTTGGGGTGGTAGCACGGTAGAACCAGATGACATCAAGAAACTACTTCCATGGATAGATTGGGCGTATCAAAAAGTGAGGTCAAATTATGTTTAAAGTTCTTATTTCAGATGCAATGAGCAATGTTGCTGAGCAAATATTTGAAGAAAAAAATATTTCAGTAGATGTAATAACAGGTTTATCTGAGGAGGAGCTGATCAAAATCATTCCTGAATACGACGGCCTCCTTGTTAGATCTGCCACTACTGTAAGTAAAAATATTCTTGGAGCTGCTACAAAACTAAAGGCTATCGCTAGAGCCGGTGCAGGTGTAGACAATATCGATCTAGTTACAGCAAAAGAAAATGGTGTGGTTGTAATGAACACACCAGGCGGTAACACTAATGCAACAGCAGAACATGCATTTGCCTTAATTATGGCGGCATTAAGAAAAATCCCTTTTGCAGATGAAACTACTCATAGAGGTGAGTGGCAGAAAAAGGCCATTAAAGGCAACGAACTTTCAAAAAAAACCCTTGGCATCGTTGGTTTTGGCAACGTAGGAGCTAGACTGAGTAATTTGGTTAAAGGCTTTGATGTGAATGTATTGGTTTATTCTAAATCATTAGAATCGAGACAAGCAGATTTTCCACATGTGAAAAACGTTAGTTTTGATGAACTCATCAGCACAAGTGACATTATAAGTTTTCATGGAAAAGCAGCTGCAGATGGCAAGCCTTTACTGAGTAAAGAACACTACGAAAAGATTAAACCTTCAGCTTTAATCATCAATGCGGCGCGTGGCAATATCGTTGACGAAAGTGACTTAAATGACGCCTTAAATGGAGGATTGATTGCTGGTGCCGCAATAGATGTATACTCAACAGAGCCTGCTAAAGAAAATGTTTTGTTTAACAACCCTAAAGTCATACTAACACCTCATATTGCTGCTTCTACTGCTGAAGCATCGATTGTAGTTGCTGAAATGGCAGCTAACCAGGTTAGTAATTACTTGTTAGATGGAACTTCGATTCATACTGTATAGATTTTTTTCCTTTTAAATTCGGTTTTTGTAAAATCAGTTGAATCTTTCAGTGACTTAAAAGTCACATAAATGCATAATCTAATGGATAATGCCATCAATACTTCTGGTATTTAACATTAACTATTACAGTATTTGATTAACTATGTTACAAGAGCTTGAAATTAAAGCACTTAAAGGCGAATCTAAAATTAGTCGACTTAAGATAAAGCCTAATTCTGAAAGAAAGCCTTTAAAAAAACCGGAATGGATAAGAATTAGGCACACTAACTCCAGTAAGGTCAACGAGCTTAAAAAAACACTGAGAAGTCAAGATCTTTTTACTGTATGTGAAGAAGCTCAATGTCCTAATCTTAGTGAATGTTTTAACCATGGCACAGCTACGTTCATGATTATGGGGCAAATATGTACTAGAAGATGTCCTTTCTGTGATGTTGCTCATGGGAGACCAAATCCTTTAGATAAAAATGAGCCCTCTCATTTGGCTAATACAATTTCAAAAATGTCATTAAAGTATGTAGTCATAACTTCTGTTGATCGTGATGATTTAAGAGATGGAGGTGCAGAGCACTTTAAAAAATGTATTGATTCTATTAGAATCAAAACTCCAAAGGTAAAAATTGAAATTCTAACACCTGACTTTAGAGGAAGGGTTCAAAAAGCCTTGGAATTCTTTAATGACTCTCCTCCTGATGTTTTTAATCACAACCTTGAGACTGTTCCAACCCTCTATCCTAAGGTTCGCCCTGGTTCTGACTATAAGCAATCTCTTGGCCTGCTCAAAAGCTTTAGAGAAAGACACACAAAAGTTGTAACTAAGTCAGGATTGATGCTTGGCGTTGGGGAAACAAAGAAGCAGGTCATTGACGTCCTTAAGGATCTTAGATCACATAGTGTAGATATGCTAACCTTAGGTCAGTATTTACAGCCAAGCAAGTATCATCTTGCAGTTGAAGAGTATATTAGACCTGAACAGTTTCAAGAGTATAAGGATATTGCAAATGAGTTAGGTTTCACTCAAGTTGCTAGTGGTCCAATGGTTAGATCCTCCTATCATGCGGATCTTCAAGCTCAAGGCAAAATTGTTAATTAACAACAATACGAATATATGATTCCTTTTTATGACAATTGCTAGAGATTAAATTTATACTAATATTATGATTAAAACTTTTTTTATAGCACTTGTATTTTTTTGCATCATCGATGTCTTTTGGATTTATTTTGTTGCAACACCAATGTACAAACAAGAGGTAGCATCACTTATGCAGCTCAAGATACCTCCTGCAATCTTGTTTTATATTATCTTCTTACTGGGTTTAATTTTCTTTGTTATAAACCCTAATCACGGTAATACGCTTGTTAATGTATTCATGATTGGCGCCTTTTATGGTTTAGTTACTTATGGAACATATGACCTTACTGTATATGCAACGATGAATATTTTTAGCCTTAAACTTGTGGTTGCAGATATTCTCTGGGGGATGCTACTTTCAGGATTAGTTGCTACACTTACTGTCTTTACAACGTCTAAATTAAATTAAATTACTTGCATTATGCCTATAGCTTTCACTACTGGCGAGCCTTCTGGAATAGGACCTGATATCGCAATAATTCATGCCCAGAAAGAAAGGAAAGAAAATTTATTGGTTTATTGCGACCCGGATGTCCTAATTAATAGAGCTAAACAACTCAACTTTCCAATTACATTAAAGGAAAATAAAACCCGAAAGGCTTCTGAATTGAGTATTTTCCCAGTCAAAACAGAGGTAGCAGTTGATTCTGGAGTTTTAAACCCTGATAATGCAAATTATGTATTAGAAATCATTAAAAAGGCAACTAATGATTGTCTTGAGGGTCAGTGTAATGGCATCTTGACAGGTCCTATCAATAAAGCAATAATCAATCAATCAGGTATAGAATTTTGTGGACATACTGAATATCTTGCAGAACTTACAAATACTCCAAAGACTGTAATGCTTCTTGCAACGGATCAACTTCGGGTCGCCCTTGCGACAACACATCTTCCACTAAATGACATCTCTAAGAATATTACTCAAGAGTCACTTACAAAGATAATAACCATAATAAACAATGACTTTGAGTATTTTGGAATAAAGAAACCACGGATACTTGTTTGTGGTTTGAATCCTCATGCAGGTGAAAACGGATACCTTGGAGATGAGGAAATAACCACTATAATCCCAACAATTGATATGCTTAAAAAAGCTGGTTTCAATTTAACAGGCCCAGTACCTGCAGATACAGCATTCACTCCTGACTCATTGAAAAATATTGACGTTGTTCTTGCAATGTATCATGATCAAGGCCTACCCGTACTGAAAGCCAAAGGCTTTAAAAAAGCAGCTAATATTACACTAGGCCTTCCATTCATTAGAACCTCTGTAGACCATGGCACAGCTCTTAATCTAGCTGGTACTGGCAATATTAGTTTAGGTAGCTTTAATACTGCTTTATCATATTTCAAATCCCTAACTAATGATATCACACAAACCTAGAAAACGTTTTGGTCAAAATTTCCTAGTTGACAATCAAATCGTCAACAGAATCATCGCAACAATTTCACCAAAAAAAAGTGACAATGTTGTTGAAATAGGCCCAGGAATGGGCGCCCTGACTTTTCCTTTACTTGAACATTTAGATCATCTGAGTGTAATTGAGATTGATCGAGACTTGATTTCCCTTTTAAAATTAAATAAGCAAGACAAATTAACGATTTATGAAGCGGATGCCCTTAAATTTGATTATGGCCAAATTTCGAATAATTTAAGAATTGTTGGTAACCTTCCGTACAATATCTCTTCTCCACTATTATTTCACCTACTATCAAGTAAAAATCAGATCATAGATATGACCTTCATGCTTCAGAAAGAAGTAGCTGATAGAATTATTGCTAATCATGGTAATAAGACTTACGGTCGACTAAGCGTTATGATGCAAACCTTTTTCGAGGTTGAGTTAATGTTTACAGTGCCTAAGGAGTCGTTTAATCCAAAACCAAAAATTGAATCTTCTATAATCTACCTAAAAACTAGAGCTAAACCTCTTACTGAGAATACTAAACTCTTAGAAAAAATTGTCAAAGTTTCCTTCTCACAGAGAAGAAAAACACTGAAAAATTGTTTAAAATCAATACTGAGTCAAGAGCAGACTGAGATTGATTTGTCTCGAAGAGCTGAAATGCTTAGTATTGAAAACTTTATAACCCTCATGAAAGATTATGAAAAACAAAATTGATATAAATGTAGAAGTAACTTACCTTCCTAATCAGTCAAATATTCCAGGAAGTCAGTATGCCTTTGCTTATACCATCACTATAACTAATCAAGGCGAAACTGGAGCACAGCTTAAAACTCGTCGCTGGCTTATCCAAGATGAGACAGGACAGGTAGAGGAAGTTGTCGGCGAAGGAGTTGTTGGTCAGCAGCCACACCTTTCACCTGGTGAGAGCTTCGAGTACACTTCTGGTGCAATAATCAATACCGAAACTGGCTCTATGAAGGGCTCTTATGGCATGATTAATGACCATGGTCAACGCTTTGAAGCTGTAATACCAGAATTCTCTCTTAGCGAACCTTATACGCTTCACTAGAGCACTCCATGGACTACATCCTGTCTCTTATACACATCTGACGCTGCCGACGAAGGCTTAGGTGTAGATCTCGGTGGTCGCCGTATCAT
>CAXDLF010000072.1:0-6758 GCA_963989885.1 uncultured Gammaproteobacteria bacterium | reverse complement strand
GACTTATGAGCTAACATTGGTTGACCTACAATATCTCCAATAGCAAATATATGATCTACATTAGTTTGCATCTGTCTATTTGTTGCAATAAATCCATCTTTGTCAATAGAAACACCTGCTTTTTCGGCGTCTAATAAATGTCCATTTGGTGAACGACCTATTGACACTAAGACCTTATCAAAGGTATCTATTTTAGGTGCATCTGTACCATCAAAATTAACTTTGATTCCTTTTTTGATTGCGGTCATTTTAGTGACTTTGGTATTCAGAAAAATGTTTGCATAGATTTTTTTGATACGCTTAAAGAGAGGATTAACAATATCTTTATCTGCTGTCGGGATAAGTTGTTCTCCCAATTCAACAATCGTAATTTCACTACCCAAGGCATCGTAAATTGTCGCCATTTCAAGACCAATAATACCACCACCCACTATGAGCAGTCTTTTTGGTATATCGTCCAGTAAAAGTGCGTCTGTAGAATCCATAACTCGTTCGTCTTCAAATGGAAACATTGGTAGTTTAGTTACCCTTGAGCCGGCAGCAATGACACAATGTTCGAATTCAATAATGTCATCAGTCCCATCAAGTTTAACTTGATTATTAGAGAGAAATTTTGCATAACCAGTCAGTAAATTAACTTTTCTAGCTTTTGCAAGGGTCGTGATGCCAGCAGTGAGTTTACTAACTGTAGTTTCCTTATTTTTCCGAACACTTTCAATATCAATTTTTGGACTTGAAAAATTTATACCAAGTTGATTAGCAAACTTGGCTTCATTGATGACTTGAGCAGTATGCAGCAGAGATTTTGAAGGAATACAGCCAACATTTAAGCAAACACCGCCTAAATGGTCATAATTCTCAACTAAGGTAACCTTCTTGCCTAGATCTGCAGCACGGAATGCAGCAGTATAGCCCCCAGGGCCAGAGCCAATAACTAAAACTTGTGTTTTAATCATAATAACATCTCCGTAATATTTCTAAGAACTTGATTGAGGTCAGCCATGAATCTTGCGCTTTCCGCGCCATCAATGACTCTATGATCATATGAAAGTGCGAGTGGAAGCATTGCAGTTGGCTTGAAAGACTCTCCATTCCATATCGGTTTAATCTGTGTTCGAGAGACACCCAATATCGCAACCTCTGGAGAATTTATAATAGGGGTAAACTGGGTTCCTCCAATACCACCTAAACTTGAAATGGTAAAGCCTGCATTTTTCATCTCTTCGGGTTTTAATATCCCTTCCCTGGCTCTTTCTGAGGTCTCTGCCAATTCTTCAGAAAGCTCAACTAACGATTTTTTGCCAACATCTCGAACCACTGGCACAACCAAACCATTAGGAGTATCCACAGCAATCCCGAGATTAAAATATTTTTTGATTACAAGATTCTCACCATCCTCATCAAGTGAAGCGTTAAAGTTTGGATGATTTTTTAGAACTTGTACAACAGCTTTCATTATAAAAACTAATGGACTCAGCTTAATGTTTCTTTCTTTTTGATGTTGACGGAATTGCTCCATTTGTTCAATATTGACTTCGTCAAATTGAGTAACATGAGGTATGGTTGTCCAGCATTTTGTTAGGTGTTTTCCCGATATTTTCTTAATTCGTGAAAGCGTTACTATTTCCACCTCCTCATCAATGTTTCCAGTGGTTACGATTTGTTTGACATAAGACTTTAAATCTTCTGCAAGGATTCTTCCTTTTTGACCGGAACCGCTAATTTTGGATAAACTAACACCGAGTTCACGAGCAAGCTTTCTGATTGAAGGAGAAGCATGAGATTTGGGTTCGGTATCTAGAGAAATTTCCTCTTTCTTTTGATCAGGTATATTGGGCTTGTCTTCAGATGGCTTTGAATCATCAAGACGAACGTCTGGTTCCGTTTCTTTTGATTTCACGGAAGATTCTGATTCAATCTCAGTGGGTTCAGAATCAGCTTCAACAGTGAGAATAAGATCGCCATGACTTACTTTATCGCCTACCTTAATTGCCAGATTAGTTACCTTACCTGAGAAAGGAGCAGGAATCTCCATTGTGGCCTTATCGGTTTCGACCGTAATAATACTATCATTTTCTTTGACAAGGTCGCCAATTTTAACCAGTATCTCGATAACATCAACATTGTCAAAATCACCAATATCAGGCAAATTAACATTTTTTGTGGTTGACATATAGATTAAATAATTAGTTTATTATTTGAGCTATGTAATTATCCCGAAATTAGCCTAATAAGGGCGATAAATGATAAAATAATTTTCATATTTAAATCTTAAATCATTTTCTAAAAAACCCACTCTTTGTTGCTTTCAATTTAGGTTGTATTTATGGCTTTAGCATTGTCTACAGAAAAATTAACTAAAACTTATTCAAATCAATTGAAGGCACTTGTAGGGATCAACCTTAAAGTGGAAAAAGGTGATTTTTTTGCACTTCTAGGCTCTAATGGTGCTGGAAAAACAACTGCTATAGGAATTATATGTGGACTGTTAAAGAGCACTTCTGGGTCAGTTGAAATTAATGGACTTGACCAAAAAACGAATGTCAACAAGATTAAAAGAATGATTGGTTTGATGCCCCAAGAATTTAACTTCAACCCCCATGAACCAAATGTCGAGATTTTGATTAACCAGGCGGGTTATTTTGGCGTACCTCGATCTGAAGCAATAATTCAAGCAGAAAAGTTGCTTAAAAAAATGGAACTATGGGATAGACGTTTTGATATTGCACAGTCTTTATCTGGCGGAATGAAGAGACGCCTAATGCTTGCAAGAGCATTAATGCATAAGCCTGAAATATTAATTTTGGATGAGCCAACAGCTGGTGTTGATGTTGAGATAAGGCAATCAATGTGGCTTTATTTAAAACAACTAAATAAAGAGGGCGTGACGATTATTTTGACGACTCATTATTTAGAAGAGGCTGAATCACTGTGTCGTAATATAGCGATCTTGGATAAAGGTGAATTAGTTGAACAGTCAAACATGAAAAAGCTCCTTTTAAAGGCAAAACATCAAGTGTTAATTATTGAAAGTATCGATAAATTGCCAGAAAATATTGTTGTTGAAAATTGTGACTGTGAAATATTAGATGACCATACTTTACAAGTATTCCAGGGAGAATCAACTTCGATTTCTGATGTAGTTGTTGCATTGTCAGCTCAAAACATCAATGTTTCTCATCTACGTAGCGCACAAAATCGACTTGAAGCGTTGTTTTTATCACTTACCAACTAAGTTAGATATTATGTGGATTGCATATAAAACAATTGTATTTAAAGAGGTTCGTAGGTTTGCACGTATTTGGATTCAAACTATAATTCCTCCAGTTATTACAACCTCACTCTATTTACTTATATTTGGTGGACTAATGGGTAGCAGAATTGGTCAAATGCAAGGCGTAGATTATCTACATTTCATCGTTCCAGGAATTATTCTTATGACTGTTATTATGCAGTCCTACGCTAATACTGTTTCTTCATTTTTTATGGCTAAATATAACAATAGTTTCGAAGAGTTATTAGTCTCTCCTACTCCTAACTGGATTATTCTAATGGGATATATAAGCGGAGGTGTATCAAGAGGTTTCTGTGTTGGACTCGCGGTCACCTTTACCATTTCTTTTTTTGTAGAAATTAGGCCTTACAGTTTATCTATTTTAATGGCCACATTCTTTTTAACTTCCATAATGTTTTCCCTCGCTGGATTTATTAATGCCGTTTTTGCTAGGACTTTTGATGACATTTCAATCATTCCTAATTTTGTTCTATTGCCGCTAACATACTTGGGTGGGATGTTTTATAGTATTGACATATTGCCAAGTTTTTGGAGGGGCTTGTCTTCATTTAATCCCATCTTCTATATGATGGACTCTTTTAGATTAGGTTTTTTAGGTATCGGCTCTGTCGAGCTTTGGAAAGCTTTTATGGTGCCTCTGCTGATGATTCTTTTGTTGGCCTTGATTGCCAATTATCTTTTAAACAGAGGGGTAAGTATGAAGACAGAATAGTTTAGATACTCTACAACTCCTATTCCTACAACATATCTCAATAAGTTTGTATTAACTTTGTATTAAAATCATCTAGACAATCACCTCACACATCAAACAAAATTTGGACATTATTTCAAGTTGATATACAATCTTAGTATGAAAAAACTACTCCTACTTATATTATCTATAGGGTTATCGCAACTCTCTTACGCCGATTATCTTGATGACTGGCCTGATGATGCTCTTTGTGGATGGATGGAAAACCCATCACCACCTTCTTACATGGTTGAAGAAGTCATAACAAGAGGCATAAGTTGTTCTGGTGGAGTTGCAATTAATAACTTGCCGGACTCATTAGATAACAATCTACCAAGTCCAGGTGAGGACGTTATATATCATAGAGTTACAAATGTTGAATGGCTTAAAGCTTATAACCTAACACCTTTTGATATAGAACCCTTACTTAAGGCAACTGGATTATTAGCCAGCGGGATTATTGGTACCAAAGATCCAGATATCGACCCAGAAGGGAATATAGTAAATTTAAGACAGTTGATAGATTTATTAATAGAGAGAGATCCAAATTTTAATTATATATATGATCCTGAAATGCCACCAGAATGCCTGGAAGGTTCTTCTGAAAATGCGATTTGTACTATTGATGAAGGAGAAATACCACCTTTACCAGATCCGCCTATAGTTCAACCAATTCCAATTAGACCTGGTTGGAAAATTCTAGAAGGCACTGACATGTTGGTTATTGATGACACAGACCCTTATTGGCAAACTGAAGAAGGTCTTATAGAAAGGCCACCTAAAATTGACCCTGGCATTGAATATGCTCCTGAAACAGTACTAGGCGCTGATCCAAAAATAGTTCCTGATTTGCCACCTGAAGTTGATAAACCGCCAAGTGATCCTAATCCGCCACCTAAACTAGATGATCCAAGTGTTCTTCAACCAGTTGACCCTAGTATTCAAGGTGTTCCTGATTTGTCAACTAATCCCAATCCGAGTGATCCTAATTCATCAGTGTATAGTGTGCCTAATATTGAATATGCTCATGAAACAGCAACAGGTGCAGATGCACCAATAGCATCATACTCCAGCAATCCTACATCACCTGTAGCTGATTCGACTGATCCTAATCCACCACCTAAAATTGCTGAAACACATGATTATCCTGCTGAAGATCCTAATCCACCACCAAAAATTCCTGCTCCACCTGTAGTTGATAAACCGCCGAGTGATCCTAATCCGCCACCTAAACTAGATGATCCGAGTGTTCTTCAACCAGTTGACCCTGGTTAAATACAAAACTACTCATACTCTTATTACGAAAAGTGTGTACCAAAGTTTGTATTAACGAGAACAAAAATACTCTACCTATCACGGAAAATTTAAGAGTGTGTACCAACTTTGCATCTAGAGGTTCCCTTTCATATCAACGATTTAATATTATGTGAGTATCAAGACAGAGTAGTTTGTATGCTCTATAACCCCTATTCCAACAACATATTCTATAAAGTGTGTATCGAGTGTGTACCAACTTTGCATCTAGAGATTCCCTTTCATATCAACGATTGATTGCCAAGTGAGTATCAAGACTGAGTGATTTAGACGCTCTAAAACTCCTACTGCGAAAGGATTTCTCCAAAAGTGTGTAATAAGTGTGTAATAAATCATAAATAACTCTTGATACTCTTGAAGTCTTATTCATGATAAATTCAAAGACTATAAAAATTAATACCAATTATAATCCTATCCTTTTTCCCGTTATAAACTACAGAGTGATGCCTGTCAGCTGGAAAGATAATTATCATGCCGTCGCGTGGTAGAATATTTTCGCTGGGATCATAAAGTTTCAAAATTCCTGGCTCTGTGCAATCTTGATCTCCTACAGAAAGGTAATATACAAGACTGAACTTTTGGTTAATTAAATTAAGACTAGAGTCTAAGTCCAAAGCGCTAATGTGGTTGTGACGATTTACCCCGCCTCCCGCACCTAAGATAGTAAAAAAAGAATCCTTAACATGGATATCTGCTTTAATCGCTTCCTTTACCATTCTCACTAAATCCTCTTCCACAGTTTTTATAATCGAAGAATGTTCATCTTGAAAAAATTGATATCCTGAACCTCTAGCATTTCCATAGCTAGGATCTTCAGTCTTTTCTAGCTCTAAAGATTTAATCTCATAGAGTTTAGCAAGAAGTTCTTGTTCTACTTCTCTGTTTAAAATAAGTGGATTGGAAATTGATTGTATATTACTAATACTGACTTTGGAAGTCTTGTGAGTCTTTCTTGCATTCATAACTGCCAATAATAGTTTAATTATCTTTAACTTTGGGTTAATAGAATATGCTTTATTAATACTTTCTAATGCAGAATTAAGATCTCCATTAGCATATAAAATGACGCTCAAGCTGCTATAAGCTTCGGCATATTCTGGGTCCAAGACTATTGCTTTTCTGCAGCTTGATTCAGCCTCTTCTAATTGATCAAGCTCTCTAAGAACAATTGCAAGATTGTTATGCGCTTGAGCATTTTCAGGTTCAAGAGCTATTGAATTCTCGTAGCTCTTAACAGAATCATGCAGTTTACCAAGTTCCTGTAATGCACTACCGAGATTATAATGCGCTTTGGCATAGTCCGGCTTTATTGATAATGCTTTTTCATAATTTTGAACAGCAATATCTAGCTGTCCTACACCTGCATAGCCGGCACCACGAATATTGAAGAGAAGTGACTTATCAGGATAGTCTTTAGAC
>CAXDLF010000071.1:0-6804 GCA_963989885.1 uncultured Gammaproteobacteria bacterium | reverse complement strand
CCATTACTTGCGATTGGCCCTCTGGTACTATTGCATCCACTATTGCTGAAAAAATATTTAAAATGCTAGTATCAGATTGTAGCTCTTGAGTTATGCTTACGTCACGTGCTGAAACCCTTAAACGCACTTTAGTTTGCAATGGCAACTCCCTGTCCGCTACAGTGAACTGACCACCAGCAAATTCAAGGTACATCAGATTAAACTGATGATCATGACCAACAACTGTAGCTTCAATCAATGAGGTCGCATCACCGCCATGAGAGATAGGGAGATCGAATCTAGTCAACATTTCACCAATGGAACCACTTCCAACAACATGGCCTTCTTCCAGAAGCACTAGATGATCCGCTAATCTTGAGGCCTCATCAGGTGAGTGTGTAACATAGATGATTGGAATATCTAGTTCATCATGAAGAGAATCAAGGTAAGGCAATATTTCCTTCTTTCGCTTTAAATCTAGAGCGGATAGAGGCTCGTCCATCAATAAAATATCGGGATTAACTGCCAGTGCTCTTGCAATAGCTACTCGCTGCCTCTCTCCTCCAGATAACTGGTCTGTTGTCCTATCAAGCAAGGGTCTTATATCTAATAAATCCAATGTATGCTCCATAAAATCTTTTTCTGCCTCTATTGCTCGGCTAGCTCCGTACTCAAGATTTCCTCGCACATTGAGATGACCAAAAAGACTCGCTTCCTGAAAAACATAGCCAACTGAACGCAAGTGCGGCGGTTTAAAATTTTTTCCATCCTGCCAAATCGAATCCCCCACTTTTAGAAACCCATGATCACTTTTTTCCAAACCGGCTAGGCCTCTCAATAATGTAGTCTTGCCACAACCTGAAGACCCAAACACGACAGTGACTCCCTTATCAGGAGCACAAAAATCTACATCTAGAATGAAATCTCCCTGCTTAATATTTAGTTGGCACTCAATCATTGATTATTACTCTGCATAATTGAGAACCGGCGATTAAATAAATAGACCATCATCAACATTAAAAACGAAATCAACAACAACCCTCCGGCGAGCCAGTGCGCCTGTCCATACTCAAGTGCCTCAACATGGTCATAAATCGTAATCGAGAGGACTTGAGTTTCACCAGGGATGTTGCCACCAATCATCAAAACAACGCCAAACTCTCCCACTGTATGAGCAAACCCCAATACAGCAGCGGTTATAAAACCAGAACGTGCTAATGGCACTGCAACACTAAAAAAACGGTCTAGTGGAGATGCGCGTAAGGTGGCAGCAACTTCCATTGGGCGATGACCAATTCCACTAAATGCATTCTGTAGAGGCTGAACCACAAAAGGCATCGAGTAAATGACAGAGCCGACTACTAGCCCCGTAAAGGTGAAAGCTATTGATGATCCCCCTAAGGACTCCAACATTCCACCGATTGGACCGTTAGATCCAAGGGTTATCAGAAGATAAAAACCTAACACTGTAGGAGGTAATACTAATGGAAGTGCAATTATAGCTTCCAATATAGCTTTTAGTTTCCAACGAGTTTGAGAAAGCCACCATGCAAGAGGGGTTCCCAATATCAAAAGAATGAGCGTGCTAACAATTGCCAGCTTTAATGTAATGAAAACAGCAGTAATATCAAATTCGTTTAACATTATGGTAAGTTATATCCAGATTCATAAATAATACCCAAAGACTCGTCGCTTTTAACAAAGGACAGAAATTCTCTCCCAATATAACTGTCCTTTAATAGAACTGCTTGCTGCTCTATAGGTTGATAGATTGACTGAGGCACTTCCCAAAATGAACCATCAATGGGTAGATCAGGTTTCATAATTTGTGAATAAGCAACAAATCCTAGTTTAGCATTACCACTACTGATAAACTGGTATGTCTGTGCAATATTCTCACCCTGAACTAATCTCCCTTTCAAATTATTCAAAAGCTGTAGTGCCCTCAAAGCTTCTTCGGCAGATTTTCCATACGGTGCAAGTTTAGGATTAGCTATGGCTAAATATCGAAAATCTTTCTTATTCAGAACCTCTCCCTTTGAGTCAACATAGTTGTCTATCGAACTCCAGAGGACTAATTTACCAAGTGCATAGGTAAATCGGGTTCCAGCTACAACCTTCCCTTCTTGTTCCAGCAATCTTGCACGCTCCACGTCTGCAGAAAAAAATACATCGAAAGGGGCGCCATTCATGATTTGAGCATAATGTTTGCCTGAAGAGCCAGGAATTAGTATCACTTTGTGATGCCCTGTAGAGCCCGCTGTGCTTAGCTCATAGCGCTTTGCAATTACTTTCATGGTTGGATAAAAATTACTTGCTACGGCAACTTTTAGCTCATCAGCAAATGTCTGAGAAGCGCCCATGAGTAATCCAAAAAAAACAACAAAACAAGCAAGCCATTTAAGTTTGGTCTTATTCATATTTTATAATTTGTTGCCATAAAAATGCTTATTAAGAATGAACATAAATTAATTGCGCTGCAGATAAAAACGGAATACTGAACGATAAAAAGAATACTAGTATTAGATTTTAACTGAAAGGATTATTTAGTTATTAAAAACAAGCCTTTTCAAGCTTCCATAACTGCATTCAAGTATGTTAATATAGGGACCTAACAATCGTTAGAATTTATGTTGCTGAACTTTATTGAGTAAACCCATGTCACTAAAAAAAATACTATCACTTTTTTTATTTTCATTCAGTCTAATTGGACTCTCTATTGCCGACTTTGCTGATGGACTTGATGCTTATAATGCGGGCGATCACAAGACAGCACTTCAAGAATGGCTTGTGCTTGCTGAAGAGGGCGACCTTAGAGCTCAATATAATGTCGGTTGGATGAATGCTTATGGCATTGGAACACTAAAAGATTATGAAGAAGCTATCAATTGGTATCGAAAATCTGCCGATCAAGGTTTTGTTCATGCGCAATTTAATCTAGGAAACATGTACCTCAGGGGTGACGGCGTTGAAAAAGATGACGCTCTTGCCTTTAGCTGGTTTATTAAAGCCGCCGAACAAGGAGATGCCGCCTCTCAATACAATTTGGGCCGAATGTACATTATGGGTAAAGGGGTAGTTGAAAATATGCCTGAAGCCAAGTACTGGATCAAAAAAGCTTACGAAAACAACGATAAAAACATCTCTATACTTGCAGAAGAAGTTTGGAACAAGTTTAAACTGAACAGTTACTAATTTAACCTGTAACTTCTAAAGCAACAACTGAGCAAGATTTTATACTTACCATCTCAGCCTCAATAATTGCGACCGCCTCAGCTGCCTGCTTCAATAAATCTATATTGATTCTTTTGTTACTTAGAATTTCATCTACAAAAGAACGGATTTCAAATTCATAGCCCATTCCTTCATCTAACTTTATGATTTCAGGTTCGTATCCGGATCGAAATAATGTCAGTGTTTCTTTCTCATCTAATAGATAAAAAGCTGTTGCTTTTTCAAAATTTGCTGTGTAAGACATATTGAATCCGTAACCTTCTTGCATTGTCCATGTCCCCTCAGCAGTTACCAACGGTGTGTTCTGAGATTGGTTGTAAATATAATGAGTAGCCACATGATCAATACCTCCACTAGGGCCTTTATAGCCTTGACTGAAAACTGCACTTGGCATACCAAAACAATAATTAATAAAATCAGTGTCATGGACATGAAGGTCTAATAATGCTCCTCCGCATTCATCATCATTTGCATAAAATGTTCCGGAGGGATGACTGGTTTGGCGCTTGCAAGTCAAAGAAAGACACTCGCCATAATCTTTGCTGTCTATCACTTTCTTCAGCCAAACCCATGCAGGCCAATAGCGTAAACACATTGCTGACATGATATGATTGGCAGAATTTAATGCCAGTTCAACTATCTTTTTAGCTTCATCGTAGGTCCTCGCTAATGGTTTTTCAACTAAAACATGTTTCCCTTTAGCCAATGCAGCTTCAACGAAAACAAAATGTAGATTTGTGCCGACACAAATATCGACTAGTTCAACGTCTGGGTTATCAATCAAATCCATTCCTTCAGAATATTTTTTGGCTTCGAGTCCTTTAACACTACCCTTGGCCTGGCCGCTAATATTACCTTCGGCTCTATTAGAACCATCAAGCCGACTTTTATTTGGATCAGCAACAGCGATTATCTCTACTTCATTGATTTTTGAATAAATATCTAAATGGGTTGAGCCCATACTTCCTAAACCAATAACACCAACTTTAAGTTTTTTAGCCATAATGCTTAATAGATTTAAGTTCAGTTATTGAAATCAAATAACTGGTCCATTGCAGCAGATGTGCGAGCCAAAAGTGTCTCATCCCAAGGCAACATTTCTGCAATTATTGTACTTTGATAGTTGATGGCTTTCAGGGCACTGATAGTCTCTTTCCAAGGTACATCTCCTAAGCCAATATCACAAAAACTAAAGCTACCAGTCCAGTCAAAGTTTTCTTGAAAATCTTTTATCTGAACTCTTTTGATTCTGGAATTTAACAGCTCAATCCAATGAGGGGGATATTGTTGGTAACCAATTAAGTTGCCAACATCTAGATAGAAGCCGAGTTTTTTTGAACCAAAAGAATCGATAAAATCTCTAAGTTCAATTGGTGAATAGAAAAATCCATTCCAAACATTCTCCATGCACAAATCTACGTCTAAATCTTCTGCAATTGGAAGTAGCTGGTTAATCGCGTATCTTAATCGCTCTAAAGCCCTGTCATAGCGAACGATTTCGGGGGAAATAGGACTTTTCACAACTCCTGGTACAAACAATAAAGCCTTGCATTCGAGATTGCTTGCGACTTTAAGTGCATTTTGATGGAGCTTGATAGAATTTTTTCTTACATATTCATCATCACTGGTGGGGCTTATACCCCAACTCATACCAGTCGCAATACTATCAACAAATATGCCAGAGTCATTAATTTTTTGACGAATAACTTTACATTCAGTTTTTGAGGTACTCGTATTTATTACACCCTCGTTTGAAACGGACAATTCAAGGGCATCAAACCCATTGGATTTAGTTTGATTTAAAGCAGACTCTATAGATTCATTATTTGACAGCCCATTCTCAAATGAAAGATAACTTATACCCTTAATCAAAACTTTCTCCTTTAATATAGTGAATCAAGCTCTTGCCAAGTATCAGTCATGTCAATAATTTTTCCATTACTGCGACTTTCATCGATCGCCATCGCAACTAAACCCGCTTCTATAGCATCCTTAGGTCCAACGGGCAGTGAATCTGATTGACCACGAAGAAAAGCGATGATGTCAGTACACATTAGCTGATCAGCACCATAATGAGCGGGATAATTTCCAGCAATTTCTGTACTCAAATAATTAAATTTGTGATCTTCTATGCAGTTTCCTGTTCTTGCATCGGTGATACGAAGATCACCTCTCATAAAGTCCCCTTCTGCCATTCCACGACTACCAATGATACAAAAGCGTCGATGTTCGTCGGGAACATTAATGCTTGTATGGAAAGAAAAACTAACATCGTTTGGATATTCTAATAATGCATTTTGATGGTCAACAATATCAGCATCACTAGTAAACGGATCATCGACACTTTCCCAATATGATAATTTCTGCTGATAAACGTCATCGTGCTCATTGCCGGGAGACTCCTCAGGGACAAAATTACCTCGTCCACCAAAACTTGCAACTCTAATGGGTCTGTCGCCAACAACATTGTTATATATATCCAAGTCATGGCAACACTTTTCTAGCATAAAACCACCCGAATATTTTTCCAAACGGCGCCAGTCACGCATGAAAAATGAACCATGATAGGGCGCAATATGTTCGTTGGCTTCCATCGATGTAATTCGACCTAACATTCCTGCATCTATTGCGCGTCGTAATTCTCTCATGTGCTGAGAATAACGCAACACAAGGCCCACAAGGAGTTGGTTTTCACCGTATTTACGGATTAATTTAGCCAGACTGAAACTTTCTGACTTAGTGATAACGATTGGTTTTTCTGTAAAAACTTTTAATCCTGCTTCTAATCCGGCTCTAATATGGCCCAAATGAAGATGATTTGGCGATGCTACCCAAAGCAGGTCAAGCTTGCACTTGGCAATCAGAGTTTCTACACTGTCATATTGTTGGGGTTGATTTGAGACACCTTCAAGTAGTGGTAATCCACAAGGATCTGGATCGACGTAACCTACCAATTCTAACTCTGGCATATCAGCTTGCATCATCTTAAGTACGTTGCCAGCCCTTAAACCTAAACCAACAATGCCAGTTCTCATAATGATTCCCCTAACTAACTTCAGCTGCCTGTTTTCTGTGGAGTGCCATTCCTTGTGAATTAAAAGCATGACATTTTGAAGAATCGATAAGCAAGCTGATTGTTTGTCCAGGATGAATTATTGTATCACCAGGCAATACGGCACAAAAGTCATCATTGCCAGCAGCCGAACCATAGATGATTGCTGTTGCACCTACATGTTCAACAACCTCTACATTCATTGATTGTCCCTGATTATCAGAGCTAAGCATCAGATCTTCAGGACGCACACCAAGCTCGATCATATCACCTGACTTTGTCCCTGCTATTTCTACAGGCAAAGAAATATTTTCTGCGCCAAGTGTCACCTTCAATTTGTTGCCGTCAATAACAGTATTAGTGGTCTTTAGAAAATTCATTTTCGGATGACCAATAAAGCCTGCAACAAACTTTGTTTTCGGATGGTGATACAATTCCATTGGTGCTCCAAATTGCTGTACCACTCCATCATTCAAAACCACAATTTTGTCAGCCATCGTCATAGCTTCGATTTGATCATGGGTAACATAGATCATTGT
>CAXDLF010000070.1:0-7041 GCA_963989885.1 uncultured Gammaproteobacteria bacterium | reverse complement strand
AGCTAAGCGTAGCGGCAGGTCTCGATATGACTTGAGACTATGCTTGTAGATTTGAACGTGGCCAGGACAATTCATTGGCTTGATGGCATAGTCACGACTCTCAGAGTTTGTTGTAAACATCGAGTCACCAAACTTGTCCCAATGCCCTGATTTTTCCCACAGTGTACGATCAAGAATTTCAGGTGTATGTACTTCGAGATATCCATTATCTCTATATATTTGACTCATATACTGAACAATCAATTGGTATAGAGTCCACCCCTTAGGATGCCAGAAAACCATACCTGGGGCTTCCTCTTGAGTATGAAAAAGATCCTGCACCTTTCCAATCTTTCTGTGGTCTCTTTTTTCCGCCTCTTCTAGACGATAAAGATAATCTTCTAAGTCTTCCTTATTCTCCCAAGCCGTCCCATAGACTCTTTGCAACATTTCATTGTTTGAGTCACCGCGCCAATAAGCGCCAGCCAATTTCATTAACTTGAAAACTTTGAGTTTGCTTGTAGAAGGTACGTGAGGACCTCGACAAAGGTCAATAAAATCGCCCTGTTTATAAAGGGATAACACTTCATTGGCAGGAATAGATTCAATAATTTCTGCTTTGTAATGCTCACCCATCGACTTAAAGAGCTCTATCGCGTCTTCTCTTTTCATCTCGAGTCGTTGAATTGGTAGATTCTGCTTGACAATGGCTTTCATATTTTTCTCAATCTTTGCCAGATCCTCTTCAGAGAAGCCTTTTCTATAAGAAAAATCGTAATAAAAGCCGTTATCAATCACGGGACCTATTGTCACTTGCGCATCGGGATAGAGCTGCTGAGTAGCTTGCGCCAGCAAGTGTGCAGTAGAATGACGAATAACCTCAAGAGCCTTGTCGTCTTTATTGGTAATAATCGCCAAAGAGGCATCGGCCTCAATCATATAAGAGGTGTCAACCAGTTGTCCATCAATCTCGCCTGCTATTGCAGCTTTTGCCAAACCAGATCCGATTGAAGATGCCACATCAGCTACAGTTAGCGACTGATCATAGGATTTCACTGTACCGTCTGGCAATGTTACATTTGGCATAATCAATGAATAAAAATTAAAAAAGTCATTTTACCTTGATAGTAACAAGGTCTTAGTCAAAAATTAAGACATTAAAAGCAACTGATATAAGAAATTAGTAGGTATATTACCTTCAATGAAGATAACTCGAAAATCCCCTGAACTACTAATTCTTTTAATGACCGTAGGTGGTGCAATAAGTTGGGCTGTATGGCTTAATCTACTGAACAATTTTGCCATTGAAAAGGTTGATTTTACTGGCGCAGAAATAGGAATCCTTCAAAGCCTAAGGGAAATTCCTGGCTTTCTGGCTTTTACTGTCATTCTGGTCTTAGCCTTCATAAAAGAACAAAAACTAGCCTATATTTCGTTAGCACTTCTTGGGATTGGAGTCATGGCAACCGGCCTAGTTCAAACAAATATGCCATTTTATTTAGCAACAATAGTGATGTCTGTTGGATTTCACTACTTTGAAACAATCAATAGCTCATTAACGCTTCAATGGATTGATAAAGAAAAAACAGCTAAATTCTTAGGTAAAGTTATCGCTACCCGCTCTGCAGCATCAATCATAGCATTCGCCTTGGTTTGGTTATTATTTCAGCAATTTCATATGGAGTATTTATTTATCTATATGATCGGTGGCGGCATTTCTGTCGCCATCGTTGTGTATTGCTGGCAGCATTTTTCCTTTTTCCCCGAAAAAGTTAGCCAGACTAAAAAAATTATTCTGCGTAAGCGATACTGGCTCTACTATGCATTGCAATTTATGAGCGGAGCTAGAAGACAGATTTTTATGGTTTTCGCAGGCTTCCTGATGGTTGAGAAGTTTGAATTCACTGTTGCTGAAATATCGCTTTTATTGCTTGCTAATGCGGCTATTAATGTCGTAGTAGCTCCAAAAATTGGCAAACTGATCCATAGATTCGGTGAACGTCGAGCACTGATATTCGAATATGTTGGACTTGCTTTTATCTTCGCTGGATACGCACTGGTAGAAAGCAGCTATGTCGCAGTTTTTTTGTACATCGCAGATCATCTTTTTTTCTCAATCTATATCGCACTTAAAACATATTTTCAAAAAATTGCTGATCCGGCCGATATAGCTTCCAGTGCCGGAGTGTCATTCACGATTAATCACATTGCAGCAGTCTTTATACCTGTAGTGTTTGGATTTATCTGGCTTTACTCGCCCTCTTTAGTCTTTTTTGCAGGAGCAGGAATGGCAGTAGTATCGCTACTACTGGCTCTTAATATGCCATCAAAACCTTCCGCTGGAAACGAAGTGTTATTGGGTAGGTTTTCATAAATATTTTGTTTTTTCAACTGACTTTGAGTTTACACTTACTTTATGAATGAACAATTTCGAGTTGCTCATAAATTAGGCCTTATGTTTCTACATGACACCTCTCTCCCTGAGGATGTAAAAGTTTGGGCAATCTCTCAACTACATGCTAAATCCCCTGCACTCGGCATTAAGAAAATAAAGCTCTATCCCAAAGCTAAAGTCCAGGAATGGCCAAGATCACTCCAACCTGACCTAAAGAAACGAGATGATATGTTTGCTATATACAAACAAAATGTAAGAAAACAAAGAATGGAACTAGAAGGCCATACCTCAGAAGCTGCAAAAAGAGCAAACAATAGAGATAATTTGATGGGTGAAAAGGATGAGATGAAATTTGCTCATAGAAACGTCTATGGTAAAGATCAAGTTAGATTACGCTTTACCTCCTTTTGGGCAAATCATTTTACGACTGGTAATATATGGGACAATCAAAACCATATTGGACATGCTATTGATGAGGCAATATTAGCCAATCTGAATGGGACTTTTTCCAATATGTTATACAAAATGACTACTCATCCATCAATGTTAGTTTATTTAGATAATGTCTGGAGTTCTGGCCCAAACTCACAACATGTCATTTGGGCTAAACAGAATGGAGAACAGGCTGGTCTTAATGATAATTTAGGAAGGGAACTGTTGGAACTGCATACAGTATCACCATCTGCTAAATATAGTGAAACAGACATCAGGAATGCAGCCAAAGTTTTAGCTGGCTGGGGGATATGGCCTGGTAATCTATCTGATGGATTAATGACACTCGATGAAAGAAATAATAAGTTAGTTGAAATGGGAGAGACAACAAATTCTTGGGATTTTTTCAAAAAATGGCACGCTGAGCCTGGCAATAAAACTGTATTGGGTAAAGTGATACCTTCAGGTAAAGGCGGACTGAGAAATTTAACTGATTTTTTAGCGTCCCATGAAAACACAATCATGTTTATCTCATTTAAATTAGCTGAGCATTTTGTTAGCGACAACCCCAGCAAGTCAGACATTGACTATATCGCCAATGCGTGGAGACATAGTAACGGCAACTTGGATCAGATTCATAGTGCAGTAATTGAGCGTGCAATTTCATCAAAAGCACCAAAGTTTCAGTGGCCTATGACATGGTTATTTCAAGTCGTCAGGTTGAGTGACGCCTCTTTTTTTAAAGGTTGGGATCAAATAGAAAAATACGATCAAGGATTGATGGAAGTCAGGAAAATCTTCGAAGAACTTGGACAAAGTTTTTGGCATACAAGACAACCCAATGGCTATTCAAGCGCTAAAAGTGAATGGCTATCTGGTGAAATGTTTGAACGTCGAATTAGATTTTCCGATGCGATTTATACTGCTGGATTTCCGAGTTTCACTCCGCAAGATATTATGGACAGAATCGGTGCTAATGAAGCTACTCGAGAACTCGTTAACAGCCTTGTTGGAAGAAAAAAACAGTTTATTGCTTTAATGTGTAGTCCTGAACTCATGGGGTTAGAAAATGCCTAAATTTAATTTGACACGTAGAGAGTTTTTAAAAGTATCTGGTGCTTCATTATTCTTAGCGGGTGTTCCTCTTCCCGGCTTTACTAAAAACAAACCACCAGGCACTATCTCAGTAATTATGCTTGAAGGAGGTATGGACGGACTTACTGCCGTTCCTCCATTTGGCGATCCTAATCTATTGAAGATGAGAAAAAATCTTACCTCTAATAACTTTTTAAAGCTTAATTCTTTCTTTGGACTTCACCCATCTTTTCAATACTTTGCTGGATTAATGGCTAAAAATAATGCTTCTATAGTCCATGCAACTAACTTTCCATATGTACTTAGATCTCACTTCGAGGGTCAAAATTTAATGCAAGGTGGAGGATTGAGCCCATTCTCTGATACAACAGGCTGGCTAGGTAGAGCACTTGACCTCGCTAAGGTTCCTGGAAGATCACTTTCACTTGATATGCCTTTAGTTCTTAGAGGTATGAGTGACAATGATAATTTTTACCCTGCAAGTATAAAGAGTTCTTCTGATTTGATGACTCAACTAATAGACACTATTTCAATGGCTCATAGTAAAGAAGGATCTGAAATCTTTAAAAAAGTTAGTAAAAAAAGCACTCAAAAGGATTCAATAGTTCCAAGAAATCCAGCAAGCCTTGCAAAATTTGCAGGTAAAGCGATGTCTAGGGATGGTGGTCCTTTATCTTCTGTTATTAAAGTCGATCAGTTTGATACTCATGCCAACCAAGGGGCAGATGAGAATGGAAATCATGGTACTCAGCTAACTTTAATCGATGACATTATTGCTGGCTATAAAGAAGGCCTAGGAGATGCCTGGGATAGAAGCATCATCCTTACTTTAACCGAGTTTGGTAGAACAGTATTAGAAAACGGCACCGGGGGTACCGAACATGGTTACGGGTCTGCTGGACTTTTAGCTGGTGGTGCTATTACAAAAAGTAGAGTTATCTCTCAGTGGCCTGGGCTTGCAAAAAACGAACAATTCGAAAAAAGAGACTTGATGTCAACGATTGATTATCGATCCGTTTGTGCTGCATGCATTGAAAAATCACTCGGTCTTGATCATGACGTAATCGCAAGCAAAGTCTTCTATACACCTAAATTACCTCGTGTCTATGATCAAATTTTTTCTTAAGCAATCTCATAACTGTTTTAAAGATAACTAATTTTTACTCAAAGTCACTTATGAAATTAAAAAGGATACTTTTAACTGTATTACTTGTAATAGGTTTTATTGGAAAGAATTTTGCTGGCCCTTATGACGACTGGCCTGATGACTCTATATGTGGCTGGCTAGAACAAAAACCAACTCACACAGGTTATCTAAGAGAGGCTAAAAAAAGAAGCCTAACTTGCGATGGTGGTAAAGCATTAAAAAGTTCAGTAAAAACTACAACTACTAATAAAAACACTTCAGCAACTAAGAGTAAAGCTTCTAATGCTAATTCAGATATTACAATCTATGAAGTCGTTTTCTCTCCAGCAGTTTTGAAAGAATTGTTAGATAGGGTCATCTCGAAAACCGACTATGACTTTAGTAAACATAAACTGACTAATAATGTTAAAGATATTCAGTGCCGCTTCACAATCAACAGGGTAGTTTACGAAAATTCAGAACTAGGAGTACCAGAATATTGGGATATGGCCCAAGGCACTATAAATGTGAAAGGTTCTGAAATAGAGTTTGGTGAAGGCTCATACTGGAAAATGGGAGGGCTATCGACTGATAAAAATTATCTTAAAGATGAAGTTAATATTAAGCTTACAGAGGATGGACACTTTGTCGGCAAGATGGCATATTTTACTCATACTATAAAACAAGGCGAAGTCCCAAGAGAGCCTCTTTATCCGACATTAACGAAACACAAAAGATCTAAACCAATAAATCTTAAAAGTATTGGGGATTCTGCTGAACTGTGGATAGATGTAGAGGATTGGGCTGGCGGAATTATGCGTATTAGTAGATGCAAATATTTATAAATACCATTAACAACTCTAGTAGATATCTATAATGACAATTGATTAATATTCGATTGATTCTATCATCAGCTGCAAAGATTCATTCCCTCGAAAAGAATTAACGTTTAACTTGTATGCGACTCTTACTTGCTTCGTTTTAAGTTTTTCTTGAAAAAAAGCAATTCCCTCAAATATAGCACTAGAATGAATTAATTTCAATGTGCATTTGAGATGTTTTTCACCGACAATTCTCTGTTCGAGAATCTCAAAATCTCCATAAAAAATAGGCTCCTCAAAACCCTGGCCCCATGGTGCTGATTCACAAAGAAGTTGAGCATTCTTTAAAGTCATCTCTGAAGCATCAAGTTCACCATCAGTAAGCAAATCAAGGGCTGGTTTTTTACCATTAAGATGTTTTGAAACAGCTTCAGAAAAAGCTTCTTTGAACTGCAAAAAATTCTCAGGATAAATACTCAGTCCAGCAGCCATCGCATGCCCGCCGAAGCGCTCAATAAGGCCCGGTTGAGCCCCGTCCACACTTGCTAAGGCATCGCGCAAATGAAAACCAGGTATAGAGCGCCCGGAGCCTTTGAGAGTACCGGATTTACTGGGAGCAAAGGCGATTACGGGACGATGGCAACGCTCTTTGATCTTAGATGCGATCAGCCCAACCACACCCTCGTGCCAGTCATGGCGAAATAAGCACACAATGTGGGTCGATCTATCCACCCCTAGCGCATACTCTGCGTCTACTAACTCCTCAGCCTGTGCACGCATACGTCTCTCAATATCTCGACGCTCATGATTGAGCCTATCTAACTGGTGAGCAAGCTCTAAGGCTTCATCTTCGTTTTCCGTTACCAAACACCGTACGCCTATAGTCATATCGTCTAGTCGTCCAGCTGCGTTAAGTCGCGGTGCAACTTTGAAGCCCAAAGAACTACTTGTAACACTCCGTAGCTGAATTTCCGCTACCCTACATAGAGCGCGTAGCCCTGGGCGACATCGACCCGCCTGTATCCTGCGCAAGCCCTCATAAATCAAGATACGGTTACTCTGATCCAGAGGCACCAAATCCGCAACTGTACCCAGCGCCACTAAATCTAAATGAGAAGCCACCAGCCCCGGCTCCCCCAAACGCTGGCCCAAAGCGGCCAAAAGATAAAACACAACCCCAACCCCAGCTAGAT
>CAXDLF010000069.1:0-7338 GCA_963989885.1 uncultured Gammaproteobacteria bacterium | reverse complement strand
TAATGATACGGCGACCACCGAGATCTACACCTAAGGCTTCGTCGGCAGCGTCAGTTGTGTATAAGAGAGAGGATTTAGGTTCTGATAGGTTTCTTGCAATGTTAGGGGCGTTGAAACATTTTCCTAACAGAAATATGCTAATTATTGACCTAGGTAGTGCACTCACAATAGATGTCGTCAATGATAGTGGAGAACACCAGGGTGGACTCATTATGCCCGGTTTGCAAGCCCTGAGAGGTAGTTTTGCCAAATTTGCTACTAACAACCTAAACTTAAACTCTTCAAGCCTTCAGGCTAGCACTGATGAGTCTTGGCTTAGTGGTACTCAAGAAATGTTGATCTCTTCTATCAAAGAACAGATTACTGGTTTTGAATCTGAACAACCAGATGGAATAGTTATTTTAACTGGTGGCAATTTTAGTGGACTTATTTCTAAACTTCCTGAAACAGTTAACTATTTTGATAACTTGGTTTTGGATGGTCTAGAAAGCTACAGTAAATCTATGGGATAATCAACCTATAAACATGAAACTCCTCAATTACTTTTAATGAAAGATCAGCGCGTATTATCCGGCATGCGTCCGACAGGTCCAATGCATTTAGGTCATTATCATGGATGTCTAAAAAACTGGGTTGAGCTTCAAAATGAGTACGACTCGTATTATTTTGTGGCAGATTGGCATGCATTTACAACTCACTATTCTGACAATATTGATTTAGAGAGCAATGTCTCGGATATGGTAGTTGATTGGATGGCTGCTGGAATTAATCCAAATACTTCAACTATTTTTGTGCAATCTAAGGTTCCTGAGCATGCTGAACTGCATTTGCTGTTGTCTATGTCCACACCAATCAGTTGGCTTGAGCGTGTACCGTCCTTCAAAGACCAACAGGAAAAATTAAAAACAAAAGACTTGTCAACATATGGTTTTTTGGGCTACCCATTACTTCAAAGTGCAGATATATTGATATACAAGGCAGGACTAGTGCCTGTTGGAGAAGATCAGGTTTCTCATGTCGAATTCACTCGTGAAGTCGCCAGACGCTTCAATTATGTTTATGGTCGAGAGTCTGGCTTTGAGGAGAAGGCCGAGTCGGCAGTCAATAAAATGGGGAAAAAGCAAGCTAAGCTATACCGACAATTAAGAAAAGCTTATCAGGAGACTGGCGACGATGAATCTTTGATTAAAGCAAAAGCTTTGCTTAATGAGCGGAAAAACATCACACTTGGCGATCGAGAAAGATTGCTAGGGTATCTAGAAGGGCTTGGCAAAATTATCTTAATTGAGCCAGAAGCCTTGCTAACAAAGGCGTCAAAAATTCCTGGTCTAGATGGACAGAAGATGTCTAAGTCATACGAAAACATGATTTCGTTAAGAGATGATCCAGAAATCGTTGCACAAAAAATAAAAAAAATGCCGACTGATCCGGCACGCGTCAAATTAAGTGACCCTGGTGACCCCAATAAATGCCCAATCTGGAAGATGCACCAAGTCTATTCTCCACAGGAAACACTTGATTGGGTTGTTGAGGGTTGTACAAAAGCTAAGATCGGCTGTATTGAATGCAAGGGACCTGTAATTGATTCTGTTATTTCCGAGTTAGATCCAATGCAAGAACGTATAGCTAAATATCAATCAAACCCTAATTTGATTCAAGAAATTATTTTTGATGGATCTGAGCGTGCCCGTAGTGTCGCTAAAAACACATTGGAAGAGGTGCGTGATGCAATGGGCATAACCTACTAAATTTTTTTAGGCTTTTAAAATATGTCTGAAAGACTACAAAAGCTTATAGCCAATGCGGGTTATGGTTCAAGACGTTGGGCAGAAAGACTGATTGAGCAGGGTAGAGTGACATTAAATAATCATGATGCGCAGCTAGGTGACAAGGCCTTAATTAATGATAAGGTCAGGATTGATGGAAGATTAATTGATCTAACTCGATACGCTGATGTCGAGACGAAAGTTTTAATACTTAATAAGCAAGCCGGTTTTATTTGTTCTACCAAAGATGCTGAAGGCCGTAAAAGCGTTTTTGATTTGTTGCCAAAGAACAGCCGTTGGATAATGATTGGGCGACTCGACCTAAATACATCAGGGTTATTATTGTTTACTAATAATGGAGAGCTCGCTAACAAGCTAATGCACCCTAGTGCGCAAATTGATAGAGAGTATGCTGTTCGAGTCCTAGGTGACGTTCAAGAAGAACACATTAAGATATTGACTAATGGCGTAGAACTAGAGGATGGCTTTGCTAAATTCCATGAGGTGACACGAGGAGGCGGAGAGGGGGCTAATCGTTGGTATCGAGTTGTTATCAGAGAAGGTAGAAAACGTGAGGTGAGAAGGTTATGGGAGTTCCTCGATTTCAAAGTGTCTCGCCTAATTCGTACTAGATTTGGGGATATTCGGTTACCGGATAAGTTAAGATCAAATCAGTCTGAGTACCTTAAACCCAAACAGGTACAAGCCTTGTTAAATTCGGTTAATCTTAAAGACTAAATTCATTAAACATTTACAAGTTTAAATTTCATTTTGACCAGAGATTTTCAATCTTAATAAGCCCCATGTGTCAAGTATAATGGCGGTTTTATGTAGAAATATTTTGTTCTTTAATGTCTGATTATAAAGCCACCCTGAATCTACCCGCAACAGACTTTCCAATGAAAGCCAACCTGGCAAACCGTGAAGGCGGTTTTTTGCAGCAATGGCAAGACAACGATTTATATCAGCAGATTCGTCAGAAATTTAAAGGAAATCCACTCTTTGTCCTTCATGATGGGCCTCCATATGCAAACGGCGATATTCATATCGGACATGCAGTCAATAAGGTTCTTAAAGACGTTATTGTAAAGAGTAAAACCCTATCTGGGTTTGACGCTCCTTATGTGCCTGGTTGGGATTGTCATGGTTTGCCAATTGAACACAATGTTGAGAAAAAGAAGGGTAAAGTTGGTCATAAAATTAATGCCGATGATTTTCGAGCTGCTTGTCGAGAATATGCTGATCAACAGATTGAAAACCAGAAGATAGATTTCAAGCGTCTAGGAATCATAGGTGACTGGGATAACCCATACTTAACAAAAAACTTTAAGTATGAGGCAGACATTGTTAGATCTCTTGGAAAAATAATAAAAAATGGTCACCTTTCAAGGGGTTATAAGCCTGTTCACTGGTGTACTGAATGTTCTTCAGCTTTAGCAGAAGCAGAAGTGGAATACAAAGACAAGGAGTCTGACACCATTGACGTTGCTTTTGAAGTTCTAGATAGTAGTATTTTTGATGTCGAGAAACCAGTTTCAATTATTATTTGGACAACAACCCCTTGGACCTTACCTGCCAACGAAGCAGTTGCCCTGCACCCTGAATTTGATTATGTTTTGCTTGACCTAGGAGACCAATACTATCTTTTGGAAGAAGAACTGCATCAAGGTGCTTTAGAGAGATTCGATGTTCAATCTGAGGGTAAATCAGAAAGAGTTTATAAAGGATCAGATCTCGAAGGTGTTATGCTGAAACATCCTTTTTACAACAAGCAAGTTCCTGTAATTATGGGAGATCATGTAACCACTGAAACTGGCACTGGAGCAGTTCATACGTCACCTTCTCATGGACAGGATGACTACATAGTAGGCCTTAAGTATAACTTACCAGTCGATTGTCCTGTTGACGGTAAAGGTGTGTTTATTGATACCACAGAAAGCTTAGCTGGAGAATATATTTTTAAAGCAAATACAACCATCATTGAATTGTTAAAAAAGAAAAATACGCTTGTAACCCACATCCCAATGATGCACTCTTACCCGCATTGTTGGAGACATAAAACTCCGGTAATTTTTCGAGCGACACCGCAATGGTTTGTTTCTATGACTCAAAACAAGTTACGAGATACTGTTAATGATGCAATCCTAAATGTTAAATGGATACCGAGTTGGGGACAGAAACGCATCGAATTAATGGTTGGAAATCGTCCTGACTGGTGCATTTCTCGACAAAGGTTTTGGGGCTCTCCTATTACTCTTTTTGTTCATAAAAAGACTGGAGAAATACACCCAGACACTGAATCTCTTTTTGAGACAGTTGCTAAAAAGATAGAGAAAGGTGGTATAGAAGCCTGGTTTAGTCTTAAGGTCGAAGATGTTTTAGGTTCTGAAGCCTCTGAATATGAAAAAACGACCGATACACTCGATGTCTGGTTTGACTCTGGAGTGAGTCACTATGCGGTATTAAAGGCTAGCGACTATTTGAGCGATGTTGCTGATATGTATCTAGAAGGTTCCGATCAGCATAGGGGCTGGTTTCAGTCCTCTCTAATTACTTCATGTGCGATTAATGGTAGGGCGCCATATAGACAGGTTCTTACTCATGGATTTACTGTTGATCAAAATGGTCACAAAATGAGCAAATCCTTGGGTAATGTGATTCCGCCACAAAAGGTTGTTAATACTTTAGGTGCAGACATATTAAGGTTATGGATAGGTAGTACCGACTATTCCGGTGAAATGACGGTTTCTGATGAGATTCTCAAGCGAAGTGCCGACAGTTACAGACGTATCCGCAATACGATGCGCTTTATGTTGGCCAACATGCAGGGATTTGACCCCAATAAAGACCTCTTAAGTATTGATAAAATGTTGGTATTGGATCAATGGATTGTTTCAAAAACAGCCGATTTACAGTCACAAATTGTTTATGAGTATGATGAATATAACTTTCATCTTGCAATGAAAATGATACTAAATTTCTGTACCAACGATTTAGGTGGTTTTTATTTGGATATCATAAAGGACAGACAGTACACGACACAAACAGACTCTTTAGCGCGAAGATCTGCACAAAGCGCTTTATATCAAATTGCTCACGCAATGGTGCGATGGATATCGCCGGTGCTTTCATTTACTGCTGAGGAAGTTTGGCAACATCTCCCTGGCGCCTCGAATGAGAGTGTCTTTTTGCAAACTTGGTATGAAGGTCTTGAAGGCAACCTTAACAATCACTCAATTGAGGTCGCAAGAGATATTAATGTTCATCTTCGTAAAGAACTTGAAGAGATGCGTCGTGACAAGGTTATTGGTTCATCGCTTGATGTTGAAGTGGATATATATTGCAGCGATGAGAACTATCAAGCACTTGGAGAGCTAAAAGATGAATTAAGGTTTGTTTTTATTACTTCAGATGCTAGAATTCATTTACTATCTGAAAAACCAAAGGAGGCAAACGATATTAATAAGTCTTTAGCCATCATGGTTATTAAAAGTAATTATCAAAAGTGTGTCCGTTGTTGGCATCACAGAGAAGAAATTGGTGAAGATGAAGCACATAAAGATTTGTGCGCACGTTGTATTGAAAATGTTGCAGGTGAGGGAGAAACCAGAGTATTTGCCTAATGTCAACTAAACTAAAAATTCTAAATGTAGAGCTTGGCGATAAATCCTATCCTATTTATATTGGAAGAGATTTGCTTACTGATAAAACCTATTTTGAAAAACACATTTCTGGTCAGCAGGTAATGGTCGTTACTAACTCGACAATCGAACCTCTTTATTTAGAAAAAGTTAAAAATTTACTGGGTAATTTTCAAGTCCGGGTAACAATTCTTCCAGATGGAGAAAAATATAAGACACTGGAGACAGTTAATTCTATATTTGACGATCTATTAGAAGCAAAATTTGATCGTAGCGCGACATTAATTGCCTTGGGTGGAGGTGTTGTCGGCGATATAACAGGATTTGCGGCAGCATCCTATCTACGTGGGATAGATTTTATTCAAATTCCAACAACTTTACTGTCTCAGGTAGACTCCAGTGTGGGTGGTAAGACAGGAGTTAATCATACTTTAGGTAAAAATATGATTGGTGCATTCTACCAACCCCGAGCGGTTATTATTGACGTAGAAACATTGAATACTTTGCCTACTAGTGAGTTTTCAGCAGGAATGGCCGAAGTAATCAAATACGCCTTGCTAGGTAATATTGATTTTCTTTCAGACCTTGAAAAAAATATTGATTCAATAAAAAGAGGGATTCACCAGGAGGACAAGGAATTACTTATCGATGCTATTTATCGTTCTTGTGCAGACAAGGCAAAAATTGTTTCTGAAGACGAGCGTGAGAGCGGTGTGCGAAGATTACTAAATCTTGGTCATACCTTTGGACATGGTATTGAAAACGTTCTAGGCTATGGCACTTATTTACATGGAGAAGCAGTTGCCATTGGTATGTGTATGGCAGCCAGACTTTCTCAACTTGAAGGAAATTTATCGGTAGAAGATTTAGACAGGATCAAAAGTATTCTTACTTTGGCAGGATTGCCTTCTAGTATAGGAAAATACAACATTACTGCAACACAACTACAAAAAGCAATGTCGCTCGACAAAAAAGTCATCGATGGTAATATACGTCTTGTGTTGTTTTCGTGTTTAGGAAGTGCATATGTTTCACAAGACTACTCTGAAGAAAACCTAAAGAAAGTTTTATCGGAATTTTGTCATTCTTAATTATTCATTTTTATGTCATTAAATAAAGAACAAGTCAAAGAGATTGCCCGGTTAGCGAAACTCAGTATTGATGACTCTGAAATCGAGCAAAGTACAATCGAACTCAACAATATACTTAGTTTGATGGCTGAGTTAGGTGAGATAGAAACTGACCACGTAGAACCGATGGCTCACCCACTCGATATGTCACAACGTCTTAGAGAAGATGTTGTGAGTGAAGCTGACTTATCTGAAGAATTTCAAGCAATTGCACCAAAAACTGGAAAACATCATTTTCTTGTACCAACGGTGATTGAATAATAATGCATACATTATCAGTAGCGGAACTATCTAAAAGTTTAAAAAATAAAGAATTTTCTTCAGTTGAGCTAACTCAACATTATCTTGATAGAATTAATCGTTCAGATCTTAATGCATTTATTACTGTAACAGATGAGCTTGCACTATCACAGGCAGCAGCAGCTGATGTTAAACTGGCAAATGGTAGTGGCAGTGTTTTGACAGGTATACCTTTTGCTCTAAAAGATATTTTTTGTACCAAAGGTGTTAAAACATCTGCTGGTTCGAAGATTCTAGACCCTTTTATTTCACCTTATGATGCAACCCTCAGTCATAAACTAAATATTGAAAATATGGTTATGTTGGGTAAGACAAATATGGATGAATTTGCCATGGGTTCTTCAAATGAAAACTCTTTCTATGGTCCAGTTAAAAACCCCTGGAATAAAAAAATGGTTCCTGGCGGTTCATCAGGTGGCTCTGCAGCTGCGGTAGCGGCGCGTTTATCACCATTTGCTACTGGAACCGATACTGGTGGGAGTATCAGGCAGCCGTCAAGTC
>CAXDLF010000068.1:0-7384 GCA_963989885.1 uncultured Gammaproteobacteria bacterium | reverse complement strand
TTTTTTCCACCCCCACGCCGCAATACGAGATCAGCCTCGGTCTCGTGGGCTCGGAGATGTGTATAAGAGACAGCTTATAGTGAATCTACTAAATAGTTTTCCTTTTTGATTTGCGATATTGTTCCATCGTTTCATCGACAGTAGTTGCGCTATTTAGACTTAAAGTTGGAGTTGTCTCTTTCAGTTCTATCAGATGGTCTGACCATTCTTGCATCATAGTTCTTCGCTCCTCTATAAGGCTAGAGTTGTTATAAGCTGGTGTTATTATGCTGGATTTTGTGATTGCTAATTGAACCTCAATAACATCAGTTCTATAACCAAGCTCATGTAATCTGATGGCAGCCATTTGTCTGAAGCCATGTGTTGTGAACGTAAATTTATCAATACCTAAACTCCTTATTGCAACAAGTAGGGCATTGGTTGTAATACTAGCGTTTTTATTTCTTGGAGTGGGAAAAACATAGTTACTTCCTGTATTAATCTGACTTAAGTTTTTTAGGGTTGTAAATACCTGAGTGCTCATAGGCACCAGATGAACTTTGTTCGTTTTCATTCTTTCAGCATTAATATGAATAAGCCTTGCTTCAAAATCAACTTCACTCCATAACAAACCTGTTAGTTCACCCGGTCTTAAAAATACATGAGGTGCTATTGTTAGGGCGGCATTAACTTCATCGCTTCCTATGTGTTTGTCAAGCATATTAAGTAACAATCCAATCTCCTTTGGATCTGTGATAGTAGCATGATGTTTGGTGGGTTTCTTTTGAAAGATATCGTTGGGTAAATCTCTAACTGGATTAACCGTAATAATTCCCATACCAACGGAATGCGAAAATACACCATTAGCAATAACTTTAATCTTTTGTAGGGTATCCAACAAACCTTTGTCTTGGATTTGAAGAAGTAATTTAAGCATATCTGGAGAGCTAATTTCATCGATAGGCATTTCACCAATAGCGGGAAGTAAGTAGCGATTGGCTCTTTGAAGGGTATCTTCAGCATAACCGGGCGACCATTCGTCCTTCTTATTATTGAACCAATTAAGAAACATACCCTTAAAAGATATTTCATCCGGATTATCTTTATAGTTATCGATTTTTGGGTATTTAGGGTTTAGTCCTTGTCTAAGAAGTTTCTTGTTTCTATCTCTAGCTTTTCTAGCATCTAACAGAGATATTTCAGGATAGGATCCTAATGCAATCATTGTGGCTTTATTGTTAAATCTATATCTATGTCGCCAAAGCTTTGAACCGTTAGGATTAATTTCTATGCATAAACCATGAGAATCGGAAACACGATAAAGTTTATCTTTTGGCCTAAAGTTTATAATTTGAGTGTCGTTAAGCATTAAATGAGTAGATTAATACTATTTATAACAAAAACAATATCTACTCACAATTCTACTATTTTTTATTTAGTAAGTAAAGGAATAATTATGAAGTAGTAAGAAAAAAAATCCTAAAATACATAGGATCATAAGAGTTTACCAACTATTTGGTTGTTTGTGAGAAGTAGAGAAAATAATGTATGGTGGAGATGGGGGGAGTTGAACCCCCGTCCGAAAACCTTCAGTCAAGAAGTCTACATGCTTAGTTTAGGTCTATTGATTTAACTTTTTACCACCCGACCAACAGGGATGTATAAAGCGATTTTAGATTGGGTTTTAACCCTATTACCCTAAAAAAATAATAGTGGCGAGTCTGTAAGCGACCGTTATCCCAAAAGCACAGACAACTTCTAAGTAACGGTTAGCATTATGCTGCTAAAGCGTAGTTGTCTTCGTTTGCAACTATTATTTAAAGAACGTTTTTACGAGCAATCTTTATCCTCGACATGCATCCTTGAAATCCAACTCCTCGTCGAAGCCAGTCATCCCCAGATGCTCATATTATACGCGTTATTATGAGAGTTTAACTAATTGTAACTCGGGCGAATTTTCTTTTACCAACCTGGTACACTGAGGTGCCTATTGATGGCTCAAGATCTTTGTCGGTAATTTTTTCGCCGTCGATTTTAGCTGCTCCTTGCTGAATCATACGGAATGCTTCTGAAGTAGAACTCACTAAGTTTGAGTCTTTTAGAAGGTTGGCAATCTTGATTCCATTGGGAAAGCTAAATTCGTTCATTTCATGAGGAGTTTTGTTCTTGGCAAATCTATCGATAAAGTTTTTTTGAGCTTGTTTTGCTAGTTCATTGTCATGGAAGCGCGTAATAATCTCCTCTGCTAGGCGAAATTTAATGTTTCTCGGGTTTTCACCATCTTTCACTTCTTGTTTCCAGGATTCAATCGTTTCGATTGACTCAAAACTTAAAAGCTCAAGATAGCGCCACATGAGATCGTCTGAGATGGACATGATCTTGCCAAACATACTATCGGGCGACTCATCAATGCCAATATAGTTATCAAGTGATTTGCTCATCTTTTGGACTCCATCAAGACCCTCCAATAATGGCATTGTAAGAATCACTTGAGGTTCTTTTCCGGCCTGTTTTTGGAGATCTCTTCCCACTAAAAGGTTAAATTTTTGGTCTGTTCCGCCAAGCTCCATATCTGCCTGAAGTGCAACCGAGTCAAAACCTTGAACTAGTGGGTAGAGGAATTCATGAATTGAAATTGCTTGTTCAGACTTATAGCGTTTGGAAAAATCGTCTCGCTCCAGCATTCTTGCAACCGTTTGCTTAGAGGCTAAAGAGATCATATCCGCAGAGCTCATCTTGCTCATCCATTCAGAATTGAAAGCTATCCTTGTTTTGTCCTTATCAAGTATCTTGAAGACTTGTTCTTCATAGCTTTTCGCGTTTTCTAGTATTTCTTTTTTGGTGAGTGGCTTTCGAGTGACATCTTTACCGCTTGGGTCGCCAATCATTCCAGTAAAGTCGCCAATCAAGAAAATGATCTCATGGCCAAGATCTTGTAGTTGCTTCATCTTGTTCATTACAACTGTATGTCCAAGGTGTATGTCTGGCGCGGTCGGATCAAAGCCTACCTTGACCCGTAGAGGTTTATTTTTTTGCAGCTTTGTCCTTAACTCATCAAGGGGCAATATTTCATCTGCACCTTTCTCAATAATGGTTAATGCGTCTTGAATTGTCATAATTATGCCACTCTATGGTCTTGTATGTCCGTCACCTAAGACGATATATTTTTGTGAGGTTAGGCCTTCAAGTCCAACAGGACCACGAACATGAAACTTGTCTGTACTGATCCCAATCTCTGCACCTAAGCCATACTCAAATCCATCGGCAAATCCTGTCGAAGCGTTAACCATCACTGATGATGAGTCTACTTCGGCTAGAAATTTTTTTGCTTTTGTTTTATTCTCTGTCACGATAGTGTCGGTATGAGCAGACCCGTATCTCTCGATATGTGAGATAGCCTCATCCAATGAACTCACAATTCTGATTGATAGGATTGGAGCAAGATACTCTTCGCTCCAGTCATCTTCCGTAGCAGCAATGATTTGATTGGAACGTTTCTGCGCTCCTTGACATCCACGCAATTCGACTCCCTCTTCAACATACAAGTCAATCAGCTGTTCGAATGTAGCAGAATCCAAATCCTGATGAACCAGCAGTGTTTCAGTAGCATTACAGACTCCATATCTTCGAGTTTTGCCATTAAAGGCAACATCTATGGCTTTTTGAGAATCAGCCTCTTTATCTAGGTAGGTATGACATACGCCGTGAAGGTGTTTAATGACAGGCATCCTGGCATTAGTACTCACATTCTCAATTAAGCCTTTGCCGCCTCTCGGAATGATAGCGTCAACATAATCGCTAGCTTGAACAAGTTTTATCACTGCCTCACGGTCGGTGATGTCAATGAGTTGTACTGCATCAGGACTGATGCCAGCTTCAATTAATCCATCTTTAATACACCCATATAAAGCCCGGTTTGAGTTGATCGCTTCCGAACCGCCCCGTAAAATTACCGCGTTACCTGATTTCAAACATAGAACTGCTGCATCGATAGTGACATTTGGACGAGATTCGTAGATCATTCCCATAACCCCTATGGGCACCCTCATTTTGCCAACCTGAATACCACTAGGGCGATACTCTAAGTCGGTAATTTCTCCGATTGGATCAGGAAGAGATGCCACTTGTTTTAAACTTTCAACAATGCCATCAATTCTTTCAGAGTTGAGCATTAAACGATCTAGCAGGGCGTCATTTAAGCCGTTGCTTTTCCCTTCAGTTAAATCCTTTGTATTGGCATCAAGTATCACTTTCTGGTTTTTCTGGATATTGATGGCAATGTTGTGTAATGCAGCATTTTTTGTCTCAGTATCTACAGTGCGTAAGGAGCGGGAGGCTTTTTTTGCCTTTTGTCCGAGATTCAAAATTAGTTCGGTTATTGAGTCCATTGCGTTTTCCCTGACAAAGTGATAACAACACTTCGCAACTCGTCGTAAACGTTGAGATTATCCATACCTTTGAGTGAGCGGTCAATACGCCCGAGTGACAATAGCAATTTTTGGAGGCGTTGATAGGGATGTTTTTTGAGAGCATTTGAAATCAAAGGCTTTCTTTTTTGCCATACCCGGTGTTTTTCGAAAATATCCTCAATTGGTTCATTTTGTTTCAGTTCGACAGACATTGTAGCCAAAGATTTGATCTCTCGGTATAGAGATGAAATAATAATCACTGGCGGTGTCATTTCATCAACAAGCGAGTTAAATACTTTATTAACTTTTGCAGAATCGCCTTTGAGTGCGGCATCAATCAATCCAAAGACCGAGTAATGGGACTGTTGGTCGATTTGATTGAGAAATTCATCAGCATTAATATGACCATCAGGGTAGGCGATTTTGAGTTTTTGTATTTCCTGCATAGAGGCCAAAAGGTTGCCTTCTGTGCAATAAGCGATTGCCTCAGCAACCTCTTTGTTGGTTTTAAGCCCTAACTGAGTCATTTGGTTAATAATCCAACCAACGAGATGTTCATTTTGGACCTCCCAATGTTGAATGATTGCACCTTTTTTGTCTAGGGCCTTAAACCACTTACTTTTTTGCTGGTTCATATCTAGTTTGCCTGTAGAGATAATGAGCAAAATATCATCCGTGAGGGTGTCAACTAATTCTGTCAGTGCTTTTGATCCTTTGAGACCAATTTTCCCAGTGGTAAGTCGGCATTCAATGATACGCTTCTCTGAGAATAGTGATGGGCTAGCCATCTCATTATTGATAGTATCCCAGGGGAATAGTCCGTCAATGTCAAAACGAACGCGATCACTAAAATTGTTCTCTTTTGCAGCTTTTTTAATCAAGGTCAGGCTTTGCTCAACTAAGAGAATTTCGGGGCCAAAGATAAAATAGAGCGATTCCAAACCATTTGAGAGGTTTTTTGAGAGCTGATCTGGCTTTATTTTCATGGGCTTTCTTTAGAAATTCGAGTCGAGTGGAAAAAATGAGCCAAGACGACCTTAAATTTTGTAATATTCATTATGTCATAATTGTAAAATAATTTGTCATCAAACCTTGAAATATTGCCATCAAACCCTATATATGTCATCAATAGGGTATATTTACCGTTCTGCATTTAGGTTAATTTTATATATGTATAAAAATATTTTACTATGGCTGGTACTGGGCAGTGTCCTTGCTTCTCTATTTGGTCAATTTAAAGTGACCGATGATTCAAATGAGATGAGCTACTCTCAGTTCATCCAAAATGTCAAACAAGGAAACGTTTCCAGCGTCAAGATTGCGGGAAGTCAAATCAGCGGTGTGACAGCACTGGGTGAAGAGTTTGACACCTATAGTCCTGGAGATTTAGGTTTGATGGGAGATCTACTCAATAATGGCGTTTCTGTTCAGGCTACGCCACCAGCAAAAGAGAGTTTCTTGAAGCAACTGATAATTTCACTAGCACCTATACTCTTGCTGATTGGTGTGATTATGTATACCATGCGTGGTGCTGGAGGCGCTATGGGTGGAAAGAACCCGATGTCCTTCGGTAAATCAAAGGCACGTCTCATTACCAAAGATGAGTCGCATGTCACCTTTGACGATGTTGCTGGCGTTGATGAGGCAAAAGAAGAGGTCAGTGAATTAGTGGACTTCCTTTCTGATCCGGGTAAATTTACTAAAGTTGGTGGTAAGATTCCAAAAGGTGTTCTCATGGTGGGCCCACCCGGTACAGGTAAGACCTTACTAGCAAAGGCAGTAGCGGGAGAGGCTGACGTTCCATTCTTCTTCATTTCCGGTTCCGACTTTGTTGAAATGTTTGTCGGTGTTGGAGCATCTCGAGTACGCGATATGTTTGAGCAGGCCAAGAAAAATGCCCCCTGTATCATTTTTATTGATGAGATTGATGCAGTAGGACGACAACGAGGGGCTGGTTTAGGTGGTGGACATGATGAGCGTGAACAAACCCTTAACCAGATGCTGGTTGAAATGGATGGTTTCGAAGGCACAGAAGGCGTTATTGTTGTTGCAGCAACGAACCGTCCAGACGTTCTTGATCCTGCGCTACTAAGACCAGGAAGGTTTGATCGCACCGTCACAGTTGGTTTACCTGACATAAACGGGCGCGATGCTATTATAAAAATACACATGAGAGAAATACCTGTTGCAAAAAATGTCAAATCTATGGATATTGCCAGAGGCACGCCAGGATTTTCAGGTGCAGATTTAGCTAATTTAACCAATGAAGCTGCTTTGATTGCGGCTAGAAAAAATAAAAAACTAGTTGGAATGCAAGAATTCGAAAAGGCCAAAGACAAGATCATGATGGGCTCGGAACGAAAGAGTATGGTTATGGATGAAGCAGAAAAAGAAATGACCGCATTTCATGAGGCTGGACACGCAATAGTCGGTCGGCTAGTTCCTGAACATGATCCGGTCTACAAGGTAAGCATCATTCCCCGTGGAAGAGCCCTGGGGGTGACTATGTTTCTACCCGAAAAAGATAAATATAGTATTTCAAAGCGCAAAATTAACTCTCAAATTGCCTCATTATTTGGCGGTCGAATTGCTGAAGAGCTTGTTTATGGTAAAGAGGCTGTAACAACTGGTGCAAGTAATGACATAGAACGCGCCACTGAGCTTGCCCATAAAATGGTCAAACTTTGGGGAATGTCTGATGTGATGGGTCCGTTGGCTTATGGTGAAGATGAAGGTGAAGTATTCCTAGGTCGACAGGTAACCAAACATAAACACATTTCTGATGATACTTTTAATAAAGTGGATTCTGAAATTCGCAAAATTATTGATGCCAATTACGATATAGCATACAAAATTCTTGAAAAAAACAGAGATATTTTAGACTCAATGGCTGCAGCACTAATCGAGTTTGAAACTATTGACACGGGCCAGATTGATGATCTGATGGCAAGAAAGCCAATGCGAGAAGCAGCTGAAGTTGTTGATTCTGAAGAAGT
>CAXDLF010000067.1:0-7453 GCA_963989885.1 uncultured Gammaproteobacteria bacterium | reverse complement strand
AGAAACAAAGTCTGTTGAAAGAGCATATTGTTTTGCTTTAGATTTTTTTATTAAATTAGGATCAAGGCCTTTTTGAAGGAGACTGATACATTTAAAATGTTTATCAAGAGCTTCATCAATTGATAATGTTTTAGTCGTACCGTGTGTAATTGTTCTTGGGTTACCTCCAAAATGGATCCTGCCGTAGGTAAGATAAGAAATTCGACCCATTGGATTTACTTTAATCCTTAGTCCGGGATATTTAGAAAACTTTATAAAATATGGCTTGTCTTTAAGCTCTATTGATTCAATAAAATTAAGATTAAGTAGATCTGAGACTATATTCATACATATAGCATACTATATAATACATTTAGTATTCTACATATATATATTATGTCTTATATATCATGTATATATGAATATATATATTATTATAATAACATTAGGTTCTATAAGAATAGATCGCCACCGTTAGGACTAATAGTTTGGCCTACGAAGTGATTTCCATCATTGGATGCTAGAAACAAGTATGCTGGTGTTATTTCATCTATATTAGCTATCTTTCCTTTGGGAATAGTTTGCCTTATTTCTTCTATCCTTTCCGCTGGTAATTCAGATAACATTCTTGTGTCTGTTGCACCTGGTGCGACACAATTTACTCTTATGTTCTTATCTCCGATTTCTAGTGATAATGATCTTGTAAATGAGATGATTGCTCCTTTTGCTGCTGTGTAATGTGCTAATCCATCATGTCCTTTAGATGCCAACTGTGAAGCTGTGTTTATAATCCTTCCATAATTGTTCTTATACATTATTTTTAATGCTTCTCGAGTACACATAAATGTTCCGTTTAGATGAACAGCTAATAATTCATTCCACATTGAGCTTTTCATTTCATGAACAAGTGCAGTGGTAACAATACCTGCATTATTTACAAGAATATCAATTGTTCCAAAATCATCTTTAATTCTTTCAATCATGCCAACAACATCTTCTTCATTCGAAACATCAGCCATGTGAGTCTTCGAGTTAGGCGAAACAGCTTTTATGTTTTTTAAGGTTTCGTCTGCATTGTTCTGTTCACTTTCATTTGGGTAATTAATAACTACAGTTGCGCCTTCTTTAGCAAATGTCTCAGCTACTCCTTTGCCAATGCCAGTTGAAGCGCCTGTAATTAATGCAATTTTATTTTCTAATTTAATGGTTGTCTCCTGAGTTTGTAGATAGTATGAAAATATTATAGAACATATCTATATAAGACTTATTTAATATTAATGCTATGAATAGAACAACTACTCTTAAATCTCATTACTATTATGATGAAGCTATTTTTGCTAAAGAAGTTGAGTGTATTTTTAAAGAAGAATGGCTATGGGTTGCTAGATCTGAGCAACTATCCAAACAAGGTGATTTTATTACAACTGATGTAGCCCAATTCCCAATTGTATTAGTAAGAGGTAAGGATAATATACTTAGAGCATTTCATAATATTTGTCGTCATCGTGCTTCCAAAGTTGAATTGAGGAAGTCAGGGAATTGCAAACAACTAGTTTGCCCATATCATGGGTGGCGATATTCTCTCCAGGGTCAGTTATCTAACCCCCCAAAATTTCACGGCTCAGATAGTTTTGATCATAATGATCATTCACTCTATCCGGTTAATATTGAAGAAAAATACGGCTTAGTTTTTATTAACCTATCTTCACAGCCGAAGTCTTTAATAGAATGGTTAGGGCCATTTAATAACGTAGTTGGTGATCAATATAGTGATGATTTTTTATTTCATAATGAACTTAAATTTGATGTGCATGCTAATTGGAAAACTTATGTAGATAATTATCAAGAGGGATACCATATCCCAAGTGTTCACCCTCAACTTAATAGAGATGTTATTTGGGAAGAATATGAACTACTTAATAGTCATGATTGCAGTATTCATAGTGTTCCTGAAAAAGGAGGGAGCGATCAACCTGGTAGTTTTGGCTGGCACTTTCCTAACTTCATTTTTAATATCTATGGGCGGGGAATCGTGTACCAAAGAATTGAACCGCTCAGACCCAAGTGGTGTAGAGTAATTTATAATCTTTTCAGACCTCCAGATATTTCGTATGATGACTTTGAAAATAATGAAGGTAAATATCAATTAGAAGTAAGCTTAGAAGATCAAGAGTTAATTCCTGAAATTCAACATAACTTACAAACAGGCATATACACTTCAGGACCTCTCAGCACTAAGTATGAGACTGGAGTTGCATATTTTCACGATTTAATAATTAACAAGCTAAATAGGGAGTTAAACAATGATTCTAATAACAGGGGCGACAGGTAAATCAGGTTCTGCAACAGCTAATGAGCTTTTTAAATTAGGCGCAAGCTATAGGGCATTAATAAGAAACCCTGAAAAAGAAAATGATCTTAAAGAAATCGGCGCTGACGTAATCTTAGGTTCAGTTGAAGACAAAGACTCACTTGAATCAGCAATGGCTGATATTGAAACAGTACTAATATTGCTACCTAATTCTGAGGATCAACTATCCCTAGAAAAACAAATAGTCGATATGTCTGTTGCATCAGGTGTTAAGAGCATTGTGAAAGTTTCTTCTATAGAAGCAACGCCAGATGCTACTAGCCCAATACCTAGACTCCATCAAGAATCTGAAGATTATATAAAAGCATCTGGCCTTGACTGGACTATGATCAAGCCTAATTTTTATATGCAAAATCTTCTCTCCTCAGCTGGCACTATTAAGGAACAAGACAAAATATTTCTTCCAATGGGTGACGGAAAGACTGGCATGATTGATACCAGAGATGTTGGCAAAGTTCTTGCAAAAGTTCTAACGGAAGAGGGTCATGCATCGAAGAACTATTCTATTACCGGGCCTGAAATATTATCTTTTCATGACGTTGCTGAAAAATTTTCAAATGTACTTGGAAGAAAGATCGATTATGTTGATATGCCTATGGCTGCCTATAAAGACATTCTATCTAAGTTTTTAACAAATCAGTGGCATCTTGATTCAGTAATAGATCTCTTTCAAGGTATTGTTGAGGGTGGAATTGAGGACAAAACTGACACCTATAGTGAGCTAATGGGGCAACAACCAACATCACTAGAAGAATATATTACTGAACATAAATTTATTTTTAATGGCTAGCAAATATGTCTCGATAGAATAGTCATGGAACAAAATCAAACTGGTAGATGTCAATGCGGGATAATTTCTTATTCTTTTCCAAAGGAAAAAGTTATTTCAGCTCATCATTGTCATTGCAAAGATTGCCAACGTACAACTGGATCGGGCAAAGCAACCATTTTATTTTTACCTAAAAAGTATCTCGATCTTGAAGGTGAACTAAAATACTTCGAAAGCAAGGGCTCATCAGGCTCTCATATAAGAAGGGGTTTTTGTCAAAGTTGTGGATCAGGCGTCTTAAGCTATGCAAAAGAACTATCTCATATTGTTTATATTAAAACTGGAACTCTTGATGACTCTAGCTGGGTTGAAATAGATTCTAATTTCTTTACAGATTCAGCTCATAACTGGAACAAACCAGATGAATCAATTAAGAGCTTTAAAGGCAACCCCAATATCATTTCAAACATCAAAACACTTCTAAAGTCATTCTAGTAAATTAGATAGAGTTCTTTATTGCTTCAATAATACTCATAGTACTATCGAGGTCTACTCCCATAATACCGCCATCAGCATTTGGCCATGTTGAGAATATAGTAATTACAACTCCTGAATTTGGCGAAATATAGATAAACTGCCCATGAACTCCTCTTGCCAACAGAGATCCTTCTCCGTCTCCTATTCCCCAAATAAATGAGCGATAATAAGGATTAATACTTTGATCGCCTAAGCTCTCAATAGAGTTATCACCTGGCTGATTAGACATGTCTTTTATCCAATTTTCAGGAATCACCTGGATCTCTCCTACCTTCCCTTTATTCAAAATGAGCTGTCCAATTTTAGCTGTGTCCCTAAGAGACGCGAACATACCTCCACTTGCAAGCGTAAAGCCAGATACATCAACAGTAATACCTGCATTGTTTTCAGCGCCTATAGGCTTCCATAGCCTGTCACTTACTATGTCCGCATATCTCTTTCCAGTGGCAGATTCTAAAACCCATGCCATAACATCCGTGGTGCCTGATTTGTAAATAAACTTACCTCTTCTAGAATTATCTCTTCCCACAGCAGGTAAAAATTTATAATTACCTATCACTTCAGTATCAATACACATAGGTCCTGTTAAAAGTCCATCAGCACAATCTTGTCTTCTAACTGTGCTTTCCGGAGAGTCATAATCTTCTACCCAACTGGAAGAATCACGCATATCCAATATTTCTCTTAAGGTGTTATTGCCCCATCCACTATCTGACAATTCTGGAACATAGTCAGAAACAGTTTTACCAAGGTTAATCAGACCTTCAGCCTCCACCGAAGCGGCCGTAAGTCCAGCAATCGTTTTGCTAACAGACCACATAAGGTGAGTACGATCTGGCTTTAGAGTTCCACTATACAGTTCTGCTATAGCTGTGCCATTTTTGATTATTAAGATTCCATCAATAAATTGATCCTCCATAAGCGATGAAAGTAAAACCGTTCGGCCATCAAGATTAATTTGCAAATCATTTTTGGCTTCTTTTATGCCAGGTATTGGTTGGACAAAACCGCTATTATTTGTGATGCTCTTGGTCGGTAATATTTCACTTATATGAGTATATGCCCATCTGTTTAGAGGTCCGAATTGCCATGTCTCTCCAGTTACACCCGGGGGTCTCTGATCAGAGATCTCTGACGCATTAATATTTACAAATATGATGGTTGAAACAACTAAAAGAAAGAGTTTCATCAAAGCCTCCCGAAGTAGTCAAGGACTACTAATATACTAGTTTGAATGTATTAACGATATATAAGGTGGGCAATAGCAGTAATTATGGGTAGGGTAATTGCTGTCCTTAACACGAAAATGAAGAATAATTCTCCGATTTGTAAGGGTATTTTTGATTTGAGAATTAACGTCCCAACCTCAGTCATATATATTATTTGAGTAATAGAAACACAAGCAATAATAAAACGAGTCATCTCACTCTCAATGCTTTTGCCAATTACAGCCGGCAGGTATAAGTCAGCAAAACCAACTAAAAATGCAGGTGCAGCTAACTGCGCTTCTGGTATTTGCATTAACTCAAGGAGAGGCACTAAAGGTTTTGTGATAATTTCAAAGAAAGGAGTAAACTCTGCCAGCATCAAAACTATGGTGCCTATGGCTACAACAGATGGAAGCAGTGAGAACCATATATCCATGAGGTTTATAAGAGCATCCTTTAATAAAAATCTAAGTTTTGGTGCTGTTTTTGCTTTATTGACCCCTTGAATAAGCGCCCATCTAAAAATACCTACTCCTTCTTCGGGAGTATCGGCAAAATTGTCTTTTTCGGATAAATAAAAGTCTTTTTTGCTTGCAAGAGGCCACAATCTAGGAATTATTAGTGCGGCAACCATCCCAGCGAATAAAACAGAAAGATAAAACTCAAAAAACATGTGATCAATTTCAATTACTTTTGTGACTAAAACGCAAAAAGCTATCGAGGCAATAGAAAAGTTAGTCGTAATTATTGCTGCCTCTCGCCCACTATAATTACCTTTCTCCTGTTGTTTTATGGTAATCAAGACCCCTACTGAACCACTTCCTAGCCAGGATGCTAAAGAGTCAATACTGGCTCTACCTGGAAGACGAAAAGCTAATAAAAATGGTTTTTTTAATAGCGTTCCCATAAATTCAGCTACGCCAAAATCGATAAGGAATGGCAGCAGGAGACAGGCAACCAAAAAGAATATAACTAAAGAGCTAGCTAATTCGAAAACAACAGTTCCACCGGTTAAGGGGCTTATTATCCATTCAGGACCAACATTAAAATAAACCAAACTCGCAAAAATAGCGCCGAGTAATCTTATAGCTAACCAAGAAACTTCGGTGGTGAATATTTTCTCTATTCGGTTTCTTGATTTACTGTTTCCAACCCCTCTAATTAAACTGTAATAGGCTGAAAAAAACCCAGATAACATTAAAAGCACTGTAACAATAGCGGGTAGATAATCTTCAAATGTTGCTCGAAGAAGATCAAATAAAATACCTAAAACTATCGTTGGTTTACCGTCGATGAAAATAGGGGTTAGAAAAACTAAAACGCCAAAAGTAGATGGAATTAGGAACCTTAATATGTCTTTGGAAATTAATTTGGGAGTCACTTAGTACCTTCTTTATAAAAACTCTTTCTGGTTTAAATTTTAAGCGAATGGTTATTGTTCCTGCCAACCCTTTTTTACTATCAGCAAGGAAAATAAGATTGATGGTATACCCATTGAGGCAGCAAAGATGAAAAATTTTGCCCATCCCATAGCGTCTATGATTTGTCCTGAAAAGCCGCTCATGATAATTCCAGGCAAAAACATAATTGAGGTAAATAAAGCATATTGAGATGCTGTGTAGTATCGATTGGTCAAGCTAGATAAGAAGGCTATAAAGACAGAGCCTGAAAAACCCAATGCAAAATTATCCGCACTTATAGTCAAAACTAATACTGATAAGTCTGGTCCAGCATTATTCAGCAGTAAGAAAAACAAATTTGTCCCAGCTAGTAATATACTGCTCAGAATAAGCGGTTTAGATATGCCGTAACGAGCTACTGAAATGCCGCCTACAAAAGCTCCGATAATAGTAATCGCGAATCCAAAAACCTTGGTTACAGTTGCTATCTCATTGAGGTTAAAACCAATATCAATATAAAACGGGTTAGCCACAATACCTAAGATTAGGTCGCTGACCCTGTATATAGCGATGTAAATGATTAAAACAAATGACCAGAGGCTATTTCTTTTAAAAAATTCAAAGAAGGGCTCTATAACAGAAGACCTGAACCAATGAGCTTTTTCAATTATTACCTCAGTCTTAGGAGACTCAGCAATAATCAAGACAGTAACTATTCCAACGAGCATAAATCCTGACATTATCTGGTAGGTAGTTTGCCATGAATAAAATCCTGCCAAATACAATGCCCCTGCGCCGGAGGTTAATGCTGAGATTCTATAACCCAATTGGTAACTAGCTGCCATTGCAGCTTGATATTTATTTTCAATAATTTCAATTCTATACGCATCAATAGCAACATCTTGTGATGCAGAAGCAAAAGCAATCAATATTGCAAGATATGCTAGTAACAGCAGATCTTGGGTTGGATCAAAAAATGACATCCATATAAATCCCATCAAAATAACCAACTGCATGAACAATATCCAAGATCTCCTCTGACCGAGCGCTTTTGTTAAAACTGGGATAGATAAATTATCCAGCATGGGTGCCCAAAGAAATTTAATAGCATAAATACTGTCTCTTATACACATCTCCGAGCCCACGAGACCGAGGCTGATATCGTATGCCGTCTTCTGCTTGAAAAAAA
>CAXDLF010000066.1:0-7473 GCA_963989885.1 uncultured Gammaproteobacteria bacterium | reverse complement strand
ACTAGAGACACTATCCTTGCAGCCTATTTGGATGCATACAAAACTGACCCAACCTCAGCTTTTGGTGGCATTATTGCCTTTAACCGTGAACTCGACAAACAAACTGTACAAAGCATAATAGAACAACAGTTTGTAGAAGTAATTATTGCTCCAAGCTTGAGTGACGACGCGATAAGCGTCCTATCCGACAAAGAAAATATTCGGGTCCTTGTATGTGGAAATCTAGACAAACAAAAACCCTCACTTGATTACAAGCGTATTTCCGGTGGCTTATTAGTGCAGGATAAAGATCTCGGTGAGTTAAATCAAGAACACCTTAAATGTGTCACACAAACCCAGCCAACCGAATCGCAAATGACTGACTTATTTTTTGCTTGGAAAGTAGTCAAATGTGTCAAGTCTAACGCTATTGTCTACGCGAATAATCAAATGACGATTGGGATAGGAGCCGGCCAAATGTCTCGAATCTACTCTGCAAAAATAGCAGGTATTAAAGCCGCAGAAGAGAGTCTTAAAGTCGAAGGCTCCGTTATGGCGTCAGATGCATTCTTCCCTTTCCCTGACGGTATAGAAGCCGCAGCTAAAGCTGGCATCAAGGCAATCATTCAACCAGGCGGATCAATGCGTGATGATGATATAATCGCAGCGGCTAATGAACACAATATTGCTATGGTGTTTACAGGTATGCGCCACTTTAAACACTAAAAAGAAAATTTTTTAAGGAAAAATTATTATGATAAAGACCGCAGGCGAATTGATAGCTGATGCCCAGACTCAGATTAATTGTGTTAACGAAGTTTCTGCAAAAAAGCTCTACGATAATGCAGAAAATCCAGTAATTATTGACGTACGTGAAGCGCACAATGCTCAAAAATCCAAACTGAAAGATTCGATTAATATTTCACGTGGATTGATTGAAATGAAAATTGCCAAGCATTGTCCCAATCCTGAAACCTTAATTTTGACCCACTGTGGTGGTGGTGGTCGTGCATCACTAGCAGCTTTAACCTTGCAAAAGATGGGTTATACCAATGTCCATGCTATAACAGCGACGTTTGAAGACATAAAAAATGAATTTGGCTAATCTTAGGCAATTTCAATTTGTCAAAACTACTATTTAAATTATTCAAAACCCTTTGTCGTCCTTAATGATATTCAACTAGCTACTAAGAGCATGATAATGAGTACTGTAATTACAATGTAATTACTATCATTTTCAAAAATGTAAGTTAACACACAACCAATCAAAAATAGCTAGCCTAAAATTGTGAAAAAACGCGTGGATGGTTGTTTTATAAACATATTCCAACGCTACATAATTGCAATATCCACTAAAACTGGAATGAGTGCTAAAGATAGATTAGATAAAGAGTGATTTTGTACAATTTTGTTCATGAAAAATAGACTCTATCTATCCTAGAATAGGCATTATGGATGTTTTCTAATATCTTAATGAAAGGCAACTTAATCCACCGTCTAATTTCTGAAATTCTGAGACATCCGTTTCCACTACCGCATAACCTGCATCCTTAATTCTTTGCTTTGTCGTTGGGTATCCTAAGGGAATTATGACCGATTCATTAATCCAAATACAATTAGCTGCATAGCTTTCTTCTTCAGGAATTTCTATTGCATTGTATTGTGCTAATGATGAATCGTTTATAAATTCGCCACAAACAACCAAATTATTTTCCTCTAAGTAGGATAAACCAGTTTTAAGATGAAGTGCCTTTTTCAGTGCAATAGTTGATCCACTCATACCGTATTTATTCAGAATCTGGATAATTTGTTTAGCGCCCTCAAGGTTAGTCCGTTCTGATAGCCCGATGTAGTAGTGGTCTCCAACCATCATAATATCCCCTCCCTCTATGGCTCCGGGTGCTACTATCTGTTCAATATTGTTGAATTTCTGCTTTATTACTGATTCTATCTCATGTACTTCACCTCTTCGAGAAGGGGCACCAGGACGGGTGAGAATTACACAATTTGGAGTAATAAGTGCAACATCTTCTACAAAAGTAGAATCAGGATATGCTTCACTGGGTTCCAACACAAGAACATCTAAACCACATTTTGTTAAAGCATCAATATATGATTGATGCTGGATTATTGCCCGTTCATAATTTGGCAATCCAAGATTTTTTGAATCACTTAAACCCTTAACAATACTCCTTCCTGGAGTTCTTACGATGGCATTTTTAAACATAGATTAATCATCAGTTATGATGTTTACCACTCTATCCAGTTGGTGTTTCGAGAAATAGCTTCAAGACCTTTTGTGAGGGTCTTTTCATCTTTTGCATAGTTTATTCGTATGCATTGGTGCTGATGATCCCATTGATCATCCAAGCCAATAAAAAAATCATGTCCAGGTATGATGTAAACGCCTTCAGCTTTGAGGTCTTTGTAGAGTTGTTCGGACGTTATTGATAAATTTGGAAACCAAAGCCACATAAAAAATGCTCCTTCAAGTTTATGTAGATACACGTCTGTATCGGAAAGAATAGCATTAAAAAGAGCTACTGCCGTTTTCGCCTTTTCTTCATAATAAGGCTTTATAACCTCATGACAAAGTCGCATCAATTCCTGATCCTTTATCATTCTTGTGAGTAAACTAGGCCCAACACTGCTTGGCGCTAAAACCATAATTCCACTAATTCTACTTAGAGCTTCAATGGTTTCATGGTTAGCAATAACGATTCCAGTTCTAAGACCTGGAAGACCAAGTTTTGATAACGACATACACAAAACCATATTGGCATTCCACTTCAGTGTTGCTTGAGTATAAATAGCACCTGGAAATGGCTGTCCGTAGGCATTATCAACAATCAATGGCACCCCATATTCTTGAGCAATTGAATCTAATTGATTGAGCTCGTCATCGGTAATGACGTTACCAGTAGGATTTGTCGGCCGCGAGATGCAAATTGCACCTATATTGCTAGATTTCACAACAGAAATTAATTCTTCAAAATTGATTTGATATTTAAATTGCTTATCATCCAACATCTGGATTTTGGGTTTTATGGAGACAAACATCTCATCTGAGATACCTTGATCTGCATAACCAATATATTCAGGAACTATTGGTAACAGAATCTTTTTATGGGAACCGTTCGACATCTCTCCTGCAAACAAATTAAATAGATTGAAAAAACTACTTTGGGATCCATTGGTGATTGCGATGTTTTTCTCGTCCAACGCCCAATCATAGTAATCATTAAGCATTGCCACTAAAGCTCTAATAAACTCCTCGCTCCCTTGTGGACCGTCATAAAATCCAATCATTTGATCAACGCCCGAGCCAGCAATAAGTTTTTGTAGCTCATCTACAAATTTATCATGGGCAGCTGGAATGATTGCTGGGTTGCCACCACCAAGCATTACTGTATTTGGGTCATTGCTGTGATTAGCTTTTCCAAGATCAGCCATTAATTGTGTAATGCCACTTTCTCTAGAAAACCTTTTGCCAAACTTTGAGTAGTCTGTGTTAGTCATTTTGCTGATATAGAAAAAATTTATTGGAGGATGTTTTGAACAAGCTGAACCCAGTAACTAGCTCCAATTGGGAGTATTTTGTCATTAAAGTCGTATTGCGTGTTATGTAACATGCAACCACCTTTGGGACTATCCTCGGGAATCAATCCGTTGCCAATCCAAATATAGGCCCCCTCTAAAGCATTTAATAAAAAGGCAAAATCTTCAGATCCCATAGTTGGCTGTTCATTTCTTAGAACGTTATTTTCACCAACGACCATAGCCGCAGCATTAGCACATAGTTCAGCATGCTTTGGTGTGTTAATCGTTGCAGGGTAATTTGGAACCGATTCAAATGTTGCGCTCGCTCCCATGGAATGACTAACACCTTCGACGATGTTCTTTATTTTTTCCTTAACTTCATCACCCACTTTTTTACTGAAGTATCTCAAAGAGCCAGTTAATTGCATGTCGTCAGGAACGACGTTAGAAACAGTTCCGGCATTAACAATTGTTATACTCAAAACTGCAGAATTAAGTGGCGCTACATTTCGAGAGACAACGCTTTGAAGGGCACCAATAATTTGAGCACCAACAACCACTGGGTCAATACACTGGTCAGGCATCGCAGCATGTCCACCTTTTCCTTTAATATTGATATTAAACGTTTCGTTGGCAGCCATCACCGCTGTATCATGCACAGCGAACTGTCCTTCGGCTATACCTGGAAAATTATGCATACCATATACCGCCTGACATGGGAACTGATCAAATATCCCCTCTTCAACCATCACACGACCTCCACCACCACCTTCTTCAGCGGGTTGGAAAATAAAATGTACAGTACCTGAAAAATCATTATTTTCTTTAAGATAAATTGCTGCTCCAAGAAGCATCGTTGAATGTCCATCATGACCGCAAGCATGCATCTTACCATCATGAACCGATTTATAACTAAAGTCATTAAGTTCCTGAATTGGTAGGCCATCCATATCAGCGCGAAGACCGATGACATTTCCATCTCGTTGGCCATGAACTGTTGCGACGATGCCTGTGACTGCCAATCCACGATGAATCTCAATATCATGAGATTGCAACACAGATGCAATGTAATCGCTGGTCTGCTTTTCCTTAAAGCTGAGCTCTGGATGCTGGTGAAGATGGCGTCTCCAAGTCACCATTTGTTCATGTAAGTCAGATTTGTTTGCAATTGTTGACATAAGTTTCTTCTATAAAAAGTTCGAATATTAAACCATACTTAGGTGCAAAATATTCGCCAAAATTCTAAGATTAAGTTTTTTTAGAGTCAACCAACAATAAAGTTTTCATCCCATGTCATAAAAAAATTATTTCATGGGATTTTATTATTTTATGACCTCAAGCATTCATTGGCCGGATCAAAGGGTGACTCTTCTATGACTATAGCTTGATGCTTTTTACCCAATATTTCAATCTCAAGTTCACTACCAATCTTTGCCAAGTCGACTCTTACCAATCCAAGCGCTAATGATTTTCCACAACGCCATCCATAGCCACCAGAAGTCCCTCTTCCGACAACTTCGCCATCTTTATAGATAGCCTCAGAACCACGCGCATCAGCGTCCACAACACCCAAAACTTCCATAGTAACAAAACCATTATCTGGGCCACGCTGCTGCCATTTCGTTAATGCTTCCTTGCCAATGAAATCAACTTCTTTATCAAGCCGGATAAAACGATCAAGACCGGACTCAAAAGCAGAATATTCAATCGACATCTCTCTTGGTATTAAGCGATAAGATTTTTCTAAACGCATGCTGTCCATTGCACGTATACCGAATGGCTTGATATCAAACTCAACTCCAGCTTCCATCACTTGATCAAAGATGTAGTTTTGCATCTCAATTGGATGATGCAACTCCCATCCTAGTTCACCAACAAAGTTAACTCGAAGGGCTTCAGCAGTGGCATAACCTACATTAATTTTTTTTCCAGTTAGCCATTTAAAGCTATCGTTAGACAAATCAGTATCCGTCAACTTTTCCAGTACATCGCGCGACTTAGGTCCAGCCAATACCAGTACACCGGTTTGCGTTGTTACACGCTGGATGTTGACACTTCCATCAGTTGGCGCAAGTTTAAACAAGTAATCATGGTCATGAGCCTCGAACGCACCTGCAGATACTAAATAATAGCTTTGTGGCCCCGTTTTATAGACTGTAAATTCTGCGCGTACTCCACCATTTATTGATAACATATGCACCAAATTAATACGTCCAATATTCATGGGCATTCTGTTGGCAAATACTGACTCTAGCCATGCCTCCGCACCCGGACCTGAAACTATACATTTTGCAAATGCGGACATATCCAAAAGTCCAACTTTTTTATTGACATGCTTGCATTCATTACCAACATGTTCAAAATAGTTTGAGCGACGGAAAGAGTTTTTTTCGACAATACGGCCATCCTCTAGAGGATTAGAGTAATTCTTGTTAAGCAGCACCTGAGATGGATCAGACTGGTTAAGGTCTTTAGCACTTAGAGAATAGTCATCATCTGGCATAAACCAGTTTGGTCGTTCCCAGCCATAGACGGAACCGAAAACTGCACCCAAAGCCTTCATGCGATCATAGCAAGGAGTTGTTTTTAAAGGTCTTGCGGCTCCTCGTTCCTCGTCAGGGTAGTGAGGTGTAAAAACATTTGAATATGCTTCTTCATTTTTCTCTCTCAAGTATCCGCGTGTGGCATATGGTCCAAAACGACGAGGGTCAACTCCCATCATGTCAACAGTTGGTTCTCCATCGACTATCCATTCTGCTAACTGCCAGCCCGCACCACCTGCAGCAGTAATACCAAAACTATGGCCCTCATTGAGCCAAAAGTTTTTCAATCCAGGTGCAGGTCCAACGATTGGATTTCCGTCAGGGGTATATGCAATAGCGCCATTATAGACATCCTTAATTCCGACTTCACCAAAAGCTGGAACTCGCTTCATACAAAATTCAATATGCGGCATTAAACGTTCAAGTTCACCATTAAATAACTCATATTGACAATCGTCGCTTGGTCCGTCTATATAGCAAGCTGGGGCACCTTGTTCATAAATTCCCAACAGCAAACCTCCTGCCTCCTCACGCAAATAATACCCTGCGTCAGATTCTCGTAAAACTCCCATTTCATGTAAACCTTGCTTTTTTCGCTCCAAAATTTTAGGATGGGGTTCAGTGACAATAAATTGATGTTCAACAGGAATCACAGGAACATCTAAACCCACCATTTCACCGGTTTTTCGTGCAAAACTTCCTGTACAAGAAACAACGTGCTCACAGGTGATATCGCCTTGATCAGTTTTCACAATCCAGCTATGGTCTTTTTGTTGTTCCATCGAGTTGACTTTAGTGTTCTCATAGATTTCAGCGCCACGATTTCTTGCTCCTTTACATAAAGCTTGTGTTAAATCAGCTGGCTGAATATATCCATCATCGGGGTGCTGAATAGCACCAACCAAACCCTCAGTGTTACATAGTGGCCATATTGCTTTAACTTCTTCGGGTGTTAAGAAATTAACGTTTACTCCTACAGTGCTACCTACACCTGCATAATATTTATACTCATCCATTCGATCTTGACAATTCGCAAGCCGAATATTTGAAACCACACTAAAGCCAACGTTCATACTAGTTTCTTCTTGCAGTTCATGATAAAAATTTACGGAATATTGGTGAAGTTTGCCAACTGAGTAACTCATATTGAATAGCGGCAACAGACCTGCAGCATGCCAGGTTGAACCTGAGGTCAGGTCTTTACGCTCAAGTAATACCACATCTGTCCACCCTTTTTTTGCCAAATGATAAAGCGTTCCAGATCCAACAACACCCCCGCCAATAACTACGACTTGTGCTTTATTTTTCATCACTCCCCCGAGGATAATTCAATTAAAAAACGGCATTATATACCTAAATTATAGCAATTACTTTATTCACTTAATGGTAGAATTTCTCGAAATTTAATTTA